>JAZLGM010000062.1:0-44943 GCA_045616285.1 Ruminococcus sp. | reverse complement strand
TTGCAAGTTGCAATCTGAAATGATATTATTATGATGCTGATTCATTAAGAAGCATTTCCTTTTGGTATTATGTCGAAGCGAAAAAAGGTGCTGTATCTCAAGTTCATACATTGATATGAATTTGAAATGCAGTACCTTTTTCGGCTTCGACATAATACCAAAAGGAAATGCTTCTTAATGAATGAATCAGCATCATTATAATATCATTTCAGATTGCAACTTGCAAGCCTTTACGGATCAGTTTTTGATATTATAATAATATTCTTCATTGTCGCAGTCTGTGACGCAGAACTGCTGCTGTAATTTTGTTTCCATAACTCGCTCTGATTCCACGTCGTTTTCAGAAATGAACTTTTCAAACTTTTCAACTTCGTCATCGGTGTCAAGTTCGATAAACCAGTTATATTCTTTATACTTCACAACTGCCCCGAACATTGCATTATGAAAATTGTCTTTTCTGATTCTCCATACATTTTTTGTTATCATAATATAACCTCCTATTATTTCTTGTATTTGATTGCGTTCATCAAATACGTATTAACTGCTGACATTTTTGTAAGCTTTTCGGCAGCATATTCTTCCGGATTTTCAACTTCTTTGTTTTTACCGTTAATGTAGATGTGGAAACACTCTTCAATCACAACGGTTTTGGTTTCTGAATTGTATGTCCCTTTCTTTGCTCTGACATACTCTTCACTTGCATCTTCATTCACAACATGGAATTCTGCATTTTTGAAATCCGCATATTTAACTTCAATTTCTCTTGAGACGTTAATGTCTTCACTGTTGGTATCAACGCTGACTTCATAGCCAGCGTTTTTCATAAAGTTTATAATTGCTTCAAGTCTTGTCATAACATTCTCCTTAGCATCCGCAATACTTTTCTTCCAATCCGTCAAGCTTGTCAAAGAAGTTACCCGGAACATCAAGCCAGTGTGTCTTATGACCGCATTCCCAGCACTTGAATTCATCTTTGTATTCACCGATTCTGAAATTCACCTCGAGCTCATGAATCTTTATTGCTGTTCTGATATCCCTCTCAGACGGATGATGATTGAAATAATATTTCGTTTCACACCAATCATCAATATCGGATTCAACTTTTGAATAATAATATTCTGTTTCTTCTCCGTCAACATCACATTTTCCCATCAGATCACTATCAATTCCTATTCCAACCAATCCGATGTTCCTCTTTACTGACTGTATGTAGTTGTAACTCCTCTGTGAGCAGCCGTGCTGAAAATGACACATTTCTTCATCTGTGATGTCTTTGTAAAGGTACTCAAAAAGTTCCTTTTCAGAAACTTCAATTCTATCAATGCCAAAAAAGATTTTTCTGTGCAAATCCTTGCTGAATGTATGAACCCTTTTGACTCCTTCTGGATTGTAAATATTTATTGCACCTATGCGATCACGCAATTCAAATAAATAGCCAATTTCCTTAACCAATTCTATAATTTTCATAATTAACTTCTCCTCACATTACATTTTTTGAATATTCACTCATCAGTTTTCTGATAAGTGTTGCAAGTGGCATTCCTGATTCTGCTGCTATACGTTCCCATTCTGCCTTGTCTTCAATCTTGAGATTGATGACTACACGATCAATATGCTTTTTACGGTACTTCTCGGCATATTTCTTGTTCTGTTCATACGATGCTGACATAAAATCACTCCTTTCTGTCTGTTAAGTTCATTATACTATATGGTGTACTATATGTCAATGGAAAAGAGCAGTTTATTGACTTACTCAGGTCATAAACATTAAAGCATTCCGTTATGTCGGTATATATATGCTCCAATTATGTCCTTCATCTTCTTGTAATCTTCGTATGTTACGAACACGATGCCTTCTGCATTTCGAGGACCGTTCTCGAATGCATTGAGAAGTCTTTCGGCCTCCTCATATTCTTCGTATGCATCATCTGAATCTTCGTTGTCGTGCGCGTGATTGTAACATCTGTCTACGTAATTGTAGAATACGTGCTGGTACTTTGACCATTTTCCTATCGGATAATATCTGGTGCCGTTCTTGATTATCAGTTTCATAAAATCATTCCTTTCGGTTGAGCAGTTTCAAGACGTACTCAGGTCTTTTGACTTATTCTCCTTCACAGTAAATCCACTGCATCGGGAAGTACTCATTAAGGGCTTCGATCACTTCTTTTGTAGTTGCAACTTCTGGATTAACGGTTGCGACTAATGCGCATACTGTAAACATATCTTTGATGTATTTCATAACTTATTCCTCCTTATCTGATGTACTCAAGTCCGAAAAGTACTGGCCAGAATTCCATGTATGAATCTTTTTTCTTGTCGAACATTCTTATTGCCCATTCTTTCTGATCTTCTACTGAAACTATGCTTATGATCTCCACTCTTGTATTATCACTTTCAAAATGAATCTCATCAGCGGTATTAAAGGTTCTCTTCATTCCCTTAATCCTGGATTTGATTTCACCTCTATAAGTATAAATGCCTTTGTTGTTCAGTCCTAATTCTGAAATTTCGATTCTGTCAAGTTTTTTGATTGTTGAGTTTTTCATAATTGTTTACTCCTTAACCTCTGTAGATTTCTCTAAATGATTCAAATACTATTGTTCTTTCTGTTCCGCCGAGCTTGATCTCTACCTGAACATCTTCTTCTGTTTCTTCGTCTTCATAAGCAACTACTATGAATTCCATGTTGGCTTCAAGAACATCAAATCCTTTTTCTTCGATCTCTTCAACCATTTCCTCAAGTCTTGAGTGCCATGAGATTGTTTCCAGAATGTCTGTAGCTTTTTCAAATATCATCATAATTAATTCCTCCTTATTTAACTCTTGCATTGTATGCACATTCTGCATCCATAAGTAAATCAATGTGTCTGTCGTAAAGGTCTTTTGCTATTCTGAACATTTCAACATCATTTTCTTTTTTGAATTCATCCATACATTTTCTGTCGTCTGCAATCTTTTCTTTAAGTGTTCTTATACCGTTTTCAAGTTCTTCATTTGTGTATTTGCTATACTTTTCTTTTATTGTCATAATTAATTCCTCCTTAAGAGCTGTCGTTATCTTCTATATATATTATACTATAGTTCACCATAGATGTACAGCCCTTTTGATAAAAAAATTAAAAAAATTTAAAAAAAAATAAAGCAGTTTAAAGACTTGCTCAGGTCTGTTTGTGTTCTTAGAGGCTTATGAAATACTGTACTCCGTCAACGACTGCAACCGTTCTTAGAATGTGGTTTCCGTCCATTATAACCTTTACTTCTGAAGTATTGTGAAGTGCGATTGCCAGGTAATTGTTTTTATCAATCACTAACCAGAATGCTTCATTATCATTCTTGAGTGTCTCATTTGTGTGAACCTTACATTCACGATCCACTACGAAGATCACTCCGTCCTCTAACATTTTTGTGAGTTCCGAATTTGTGTAGAAATATCTGTTGAGCTGTACATTTTCCTGTTCAAGTTTCTTTAATGTTGTTGCTGTTACTTTCATGATGAATTCCTCCTTAAAGGTTTCGGTTTATCTTCTCTATATATATTATACTATAGTGCACCATATTTGTACAGCCCTTTTGCGAAATTTTTTTAAATTTTTTTTAAAAAAATATCCGCTGCCTTTTAGCAGCGGATACTTCATTATATTGATTTGAGAGTATGAATGGTACTTTTGTAAAGCTTATTCTGCACAACATCAAGTGTCTGCATAAGCTCGTCCAAAACAGGAAGGATGTCATTCAGGCTCTTGCCTGATATAACTGACAGGAATTCTGATTCCCCGGACTTTCTCAGGATCTGAATTTCTTCAGCCTGTTTATGATCCAGAAGCGTATAGAATACTGCAAGCTTTTCACAGTTCTGAAAGCTGACAGGAAGCTTTTCGGTTTCCTCAATTGCCTTCAGCAGTTCTTCTTCTGAGATCATTACATATTTCTGAGCTGTGACATAGCTCTGTCAATGACTTCTTTTTCACGCTCGTCACCGGCTGACATTCTGGCATCTTCGAGCATTGACATCATATCGTCACGTGCTTCAGCTCTGCTGACATAACGTCCGTCACGACCTCTGCCACGTCTGCCTGAGTAACCTGAGTTGCCGTTAGAATTGTAAGATCCCCACGAACCGCCCATGTTGCCACGATACGAAGAACCTCTTTCACTCTGAGCATCTTCATCAAGCATTTCAATCTTGTCGATGTTCTTAATTGTATCAGTCAGCTTGTGTACGATCTCAAGAGAACCGGCGCCGAGTTCACCTTTCTCGGACATCTCGTCAAGTTCCTTGCAAAGCATCTTTTTGAGTTTTTCAAGATTTTTCATTATTCTCACCTCACGCAATTCTCTCAATTATAATTGAGAAGTTTTCTGTCTGGATTGCTGATGCAGGAGTTGTTGCCGTTCCTTCAGAAACATTCTTTATTGCAACAGTGACTTCTGTTCCTCTTGCAACGTCGATTATTTCTGTGGCAGATACTGCACCGTACTGTTCTACAGCAACAGCTGTGTATCTGCGTACAGATGAAGAAATCGGCTCGCCGTTAAGGCTGAGAGCAACAGCAACTTCACCGACAACTCCACCCTCAGTTGTATCTGCTACAGCTATATTGCCGCTGTAGGTAACAGCGTATCTTGCACGACACTGGTTTGTGATTCCTCTAAGCTCTACTAATCCAGAACCGCGTCTGTGATCCACATAACCCTTCTTGCAAGCGATTACGTCTTCCGTAAATAATACATTATTGTTTGCTGACACGATTTGCTCAGCAACAGCAGTAAATTCTACAGCCATATTATTCACGCTCCTCTCAGAAGTTTGAACCGCAGCCACAGCCGCCGTTTGATGCATAGTTCACTCCACCACAACAATTTGTCGGGAATGTAACCTGCTGAGGTGGCTGAACAACATATGCTGCTGTTGGACATTTCGGACCGAGTCTGTCAATGAGAAGTTCATTCTGTCTTGCCTGACTTGCAGCAAGCCTGAGAGCCTGATTCTCATCTCTGAGAGCCTGAGCATTCTGCTGAGCCATGTAGTCAATTATTCTGTCACCAACCTTATCGATTGCAATAAGTGTTGCATTATTCTGAGTTGCAAGGGTGTAGTTAGTATCACAGAATCCTCTTTCAATCTGTCTGCTTGTATCACAGCAACAGTCTGAAATCTGTCTCTGAAGTGCATTGCTGTTCATAGCCATGTTGTAGTTAACACCTGAAATTCCTTCTCTGATGTCACAGCAACACTGAGCCATCTGTGAGCCGAGCGTCTGAGTTGCAAGTCTGCTCTCATATCCATTCTGCTGAATAGCGTTCAACGTATTGTAGTTACCCTGCATAACATTCATATTTGTTGTGTTAGCAAGAGATTGCTGTGTGTAGCCGAGGTCACAGATACCATTAATTATGCTGTCTGTACGTCTTTCCTGACTGTTGAATCCATCGCTGAGCTGTCTCTGAAGTGTAGCAAAGTCTGATGCAAGAACATAGTTTTCTGCTGCACCTGCATTGTTTCCGCCGCCTCCGAAAAGACCTCCGCCGTTGTTATTCCAGCCGAACATTCCGAAGATAAGGAAAAGAATAATCCATTCTCCGAAGTTACCGTTTCCCCAGCCTGAGTTACTTCCACCGCATGTGCATGCAGCTATATCTGCCGGAGTCATAGATTCTGCTGTAAGTGACATATATATTCCACCTTTCAAAAATTATTTAAAGCCGAAGGACTGCTTGAATCCTTCAAACTGGCTTTCCATTTGTTTTGCTTTTTCCTGTGCTTGCCGAAGCTGATCCTGAGTTATCTTTCCCGATGAAATCATACTCTGAATTATCTGTGAAGGATTCTGACCTTTGCACTGATTCATAAACGACATAAACTGTGACACCATATTGCCACTGTTGGCAGAATGGTTAAGCGCATTAAACAATGGATTCATCTGCATTCACTCCTTTGATTTCAGCAAGCCTTTTTTCAAATTCTTCTCTTGTTATATAGTCAGCAACCTGTGCATTATTTGCAAGAGCTGACTGACCGTTGTTTTCCTTAATTTCTGTAAATTCAAAGATTCTTAACGGTAACGGCATTCCTGCGGCATCAGCAGATTTAATGTAAAACCTTTGTGATTCGGAATCCATAAGCAGAACTGAAGACCCCGGACTAACCATATAAGACTTCGCACCGCTTAATCCTTGCACCCACGTCAGACCACTCTGCTGAGCTGGCTGTGGCTGTCTGATCTGAGGAACATTCTGCTGCGGCATATACTGATAAGGGTTATAATAATCAAACATCGTTTACTCCTTACTCCAATAATACAAAACAGGTTTGTCTCCTGAATCCCACGTGTCATAATAATCTCCATTACAAGCTGATACAACATGTCCGTCGAGTGCAAGAACACAATTGTCATCATGTTCTGAGACAAAATCTGCAACGGAATAACCGACTGGATAACTCATCGGTAAAATATGTCGCACATATCCTTTGGAACGCAAATATGCACCCCATACGCTGTTGCTACTTGGCATATCGTGCATGATATAACCTTGCATACAGATTCCGAGAAAAGTTTCTTCCCATGACTGATTCAGCGTTTTGGATAGTGCTCTTATAACACAGTCTCCGACATTCTTGTTGTCGGGGTTGCAGTTTAGCTTGACGAACATATGTATCACCTCATCTATACAGTAACATATTGAATATACAGAAAATTGGCGGTTTTGAGAACATAAAAAAATAACGCACAATCGCAATGACTGTGCGTTATCTATAAGAAAAAGGATTTAAGAAAATGTCTGCATTAGCCGATAATCAGCTGTTTCCATGTTTTTGCATCGCAGATGCCTGTACATTCAAGTTTTCTGTCCGTCTGAAAGTCTATAACTGCCTTTTCGGTCTTTTCTCCGAAATCACCGTCCATCATTGCAGAACCGCAGCTATAACCTTTGGCAATCAGAATAGACTGCATTGCTTCAACATCTTTGCCTTTATGACCTCTTTTCAGCATTCTGATTCCGTCAATGTCTGTGTATTCATCAGATGTTTTCTGTTCTTCCGACTGTTCTTCTGCTTCTCCGCAGAATCTCATGTAGTAGTCAGGATATTTGCAATCAAAGTTGAATGTGCTGATATGACGCATTCTCCACTTGATCATTGCCGTGGAATCGCCGTTGCCGTCAACATACTGAATGTAATCATCTGAAACACCAACAACTACAGCAACATGGTCGAGAGGTTTGCTATCTTTCAGTGGATCACGTTCTCTGTCGTGGTCAAAGAAGAAAATGTCACCGCGTTCAATAGGACCGTCAGGTTCTGTCCAGTTTTTCGATCTCTTCATTGCAGATTTCATGTCGTTACATGAAATTGATGACACTTCTCCGTCCGGATCCACTGTATTTCTCAGAATGTATGATACAGTTTCTGCACACCATTCTGTTGACTTGTTGAGATTCAGATCATATCTTGATTTTCCCACGCATGATTCTGCGTATGCTGCTATTTTCTCATTCATGGTTATGCTCCTTTCTCAAGATCCTCAATTCTGTGATTAGCAACTTTCATCTGTTCCTCAAGAATAAAGGTCCTCTGGATCACTTCGTTGTGTTTATCAACCTTCTTTTCCAACTGTTCGATTCTGTAGTTGTTAAGCTTTGCTGAAACTAAGATGCCTCCGAACGCTCCGACAAAACCGCTGAGTGCGGAAATAATTTCAATTACATCCATGTGCTTTTCTCCTTACATTTTACTTTTACTTTTCTCGATCTGGCTTCCGAAATAAAATCCCACAACAAGCTGAAAAACAGAATTGAAGTATGCAACATCAATCTTTTCTTTCATCGTCATTAAAATGAAGCAATACAGAAGTGAAAGTGTGATTATTGATTTTATTTCAAGTAATTTTTCAATTCTTGTCAGAAATCCGATGAATGCATTTTTCATAGTTTCTCCTTCCTCCGGACTTTACCGGACTTTACCGGACTTACTGTTTGATAACCTTGTTTTCAAACTTTTTGTATGCATCAAGATACCATTCGTCCTTGTTACCATTGTAAGTGAGTTCGTAATACATTCCGTCAGGAAGTGTTGATGATAAAAGATACTTCCAATTCTGAAGTGCTTTGCATTTCCATACTGTGTACACTTCAAAAGAAGCGTTTACGGTATAGTCCGTCACATCAAGATGTTCGTTAATGTAATTTCTTACAATTTCAAGTGCTTTATCGTCCATTTTTTATTCCTTTCATTATGTGGTAAGGACATTTCTGTCCTTACCTGTTTTTATTTTTTCAAATATGGTTATAAGTTCTCCCTTACCACCAAAAGTCGGCTTTTTTGGTGGTAAGGTAACTCGGCTATATTACTCTTTTATTGTTTACAAAAGCGGAATTGCACAACTTCCGTAGTATTTATCCGATGTTTCAGATTTTTGCATACCTCTTAACCATACGTTCCCGTCATTTCGTATATCAATAATTCCTGTTACCACGCTGTTTCCGAAAAACATATTTATTGGAGTTGTACGAGTTGTTCCAGTAAATATTGTGCTTACATTGATTTTGTCCCAGAATCCTTCACATAATTTCGTTGTATTCCAGTTAATATTTGCTGAACCCTCGAATTTTATGATGACATAACTGATAGGATATCCATAGTATGCAATCGCTGAAAATCCTAAATTTGTTGCATTTTCAGTCAATTCGATTTCGACCATCTTTCTTGGATCAGAAATGTTGATTCCTGTTCTTGTGACTGTAGCACATGATCTCGTAGAGTTGAGATTTACTTTTCTGCCGCCATAAGTAAACCATATTCCATCGTCGTTTGTCGTCCTAAAAATTAAATCTTTATCGCAACCGTAATCTGGCAGTGACCTGTAGTTAGATAAGTTCATTCCAGATTCATTTATGATGATTGATGTATTTGGAAACCAAGCGAAAGTATATTTCTGCACCATCCTGTTAAGTCCCTCTGTTACCGTGACAATGTGGTCACGGAAAATCTGATTGTATGTCAAACAGGTGAACTCGCCTGATTTCTGAAGTATATTTCCGATTGAAACAGCATCAAGTTTAAACAGTGAAGGATTCCTCATTCTTCTTCTGTACTTTCCGTCCGTTGAAACTTCTTCCTGACTACCGTCTACAATGCCCATAAACCGAGCATTCTCGTAGTTTTCAAAATCAACTGTTTGAAGTGCAATGTTAAGTTCGTCTGAATGTAAACGTCTGCCATACAGGCATCCCATTACCTGATACGTTCCGTTTCCAAGATCGAATACTGTTGGTGCTTCAATGAATGGCGTTTTGAAGACATTACTGTTCAGGAGTGTGAAATCATCTTCGATATTTTCTGCGTAGCAGCTGACAATTGTATGATCTGATCTGTCTGAGTATAGGCATATAAGTCTGTCACCCTTGTCTACAAACCATCCATCGATAAGATGTCCGTCATTCTGCGGCATGTTCATCTTGAATAATTCGCCTTTTCTTGTTACCGTACAGGTCTCAGGATCAAATTCTACCTCGCAGCAATACAGCGAGGCAGTACGTGACAAGATATCACCATATGAATCTTCAACGAGACCTCCATAACCAACTGTAGCAGCGCAATAAAGTTTGTTTTTGTAACTAAAAATCTGTGGTGTCCATACATAAGGATTTGTTTCTGGTGTTACGCTTCTAAACTGAAGATTGTTGTTTTTGTAATTCCAGTCCACAAAATTAGTTGTAGAAACAATTAGAACATCAACGTCATTTCCATCGTGAGACTGAGTAAGTGTCCAGCAATGATAATTAGCACTTTTGAAATAATACCATTCTGTTCCACTTTCTTTGACATCAAATTCCTCAATAAAATTCTTGAAGTTCGCAACTGGAGTGAAAGATATTCCATCTTTAGAAACCAAAAGTCTGTAATTTTGTTGAGACTGAATCTGTGTTGACACGCAGAAAACATAATCATTAGACATGAAGTTGTCAATATTTTCTTTGTTGGTTTGAATCTGAACTCTGTCAGCATCGAGTCTGTCAGATAATGTGTCATACTGAGTCCCCGTCACATTGCTGAATCTTGCATCAACAACCTCAGTATCGCTTGTGCCTGACTGAGCAATAATGTTGCTGATTCGGCTGTTTGTATTCGTGATTTGCTCCTTTAGCCGAGTTGCCTGATCTCTTACTGCTGCTCCGGCTGAGTCATATTTCTTTCCATCGAATCCTGTTCTGATGTCTACCAATTCAGCATCTGCTGTCGTTGATCCGTCCGGTAACGCTATGATATTGTCAATGCGGCTGTTAGCTACATTGATGTCATTCTGTGCCTGGCTTACAGATTCCGCAGAAGCTTTTCCTGCAATGTCTGACTGTGCAACTGTTAAGTCTGCTCTGAGACTTTCAATTGCTGTCTTGTTTGCTTCGATTTTTGTTCCGTTTTCCTCAATTGAGGATTCCAGTCCGCTGATATCTGATTTGTACTTTTCGATTGCAGCCTGAACCGTGTTAATTACAGCGTCCAGTCTGACACCGCTGATTTCGATATCTACTGCATCAGCTACAGCGAAATCTCCGGCTGGTTTGATTTTCGCAATTACGTCAATTGACATATTATCACTCCTTTATTCGATAGTTAATTCAAATGTACCTGTAACCTTGTTTTCTGACCTGTATATGTAGTAGGCTTCAGTAAATCCTTTTGTATTGCTTACGTTAATTTCGACTGGGCTTACAAAACCGCCTGTCATGATCCCGATCTTGAATGTTGATGTGCCTAAAGATTTCGGATAACAGTAATACATGTACTGATTGCTCGGCTTCAGAATGACTGTTCTGTTCTTTGTTCCTGAAACAACGCTTGTCATGTTCTTAACCGCATCTGCTGTAAGTATTTCTGCAGCCGATGTTCCATAATATATTCTGTTCACAAATGACACAGAAGCGTTTGCAGTAGCTTTTTTGCCACGTTCATCCTCAACGGATAAATTATATGTCTTATTGCTTGCAACGCCTGTATCTGTGTAGTAATTGCCTGTGAGGGTTATTCCATTGAGCACTGTTTTCACTGATTCTGTAGATAAGTCCCATGCACAGTCTATGCTGACAACATCTCCTTTTTCAACAGTCTTTGGTGTGACTGTGAAGGAATTGATCTTTATGTCAGGCTGTGTCTTTTCAAGTTTTTCAACTCTTTTCTTCAGGTTTTCAATTGACTCTGCGTTTGTTTTCGCATTGTCATCAAGAACAATGAAGTTCTGAACAACCTTCTCAATGTCTGCTGCATCGGAATAACCGGCAACCATCATTTTGAGGAATTCTGTACTATCCATGCTTTTCATCCTTTCTTATTTCATCATTTTCAAAAACTCATTGTCTCTTGTCAAAGACCGTGAGAGATTGCTTGTCTGCACTGACTTAACTTCATTTCTGATTGCATCAGTGACTTTTCTTACTACTTTTTCATGAGTCCTGATTCCCAGCTTGCTGTTTGTTATATAACCGTCATCACCAACGTTACAACGCTGTAACTCAGGAAAATCCGCATACATATCAGTTCTCCTGAAGTTCGGAAAATCAAACTTATACGAAACAACCGGCTTGAAATACTTATCGAAATATGCCTTTGAATCTGCGGCAATATTGTTTCTTGCTTCTTCTGCATTCTGATAATTCAGCGTGATTATTTTCGTAAACTCATGAGGTCTTTCATAGCTGTCTGACCATCTCCACCTGAATGATCCGCCGAAATTATCATATGCAATTACATTAGAAACAAACGTTCCATAGTCAATGTCTTCTTCAACATTTATCATGTTTACGCCATATTCAATGTCAAATGCATTTCTGAGACTTCCTTCTTTATGTTCTTTCAAACTGAAGTAAAAGCCATCACGATGCAATTCACCACCGAACCTGTTGATTACAGAGTTGCTTGTTCCCATGATTGCGGCAGCCGGACTGATGTTTTCAATAACAGTCTTTATTCCTTCGTCCATTGGCTTGTTAATGTCAGAATTCCATGTGTATTCATAGAACGGATAACTGTCCCAATCGTCGTACCAGTGAGACATTATTGTTGTGATGAAGTTGTGGGCCGATGTTTCGCCTTGTGCGTATGCATAACCAATTTCCGCACGCCTTACAGCCTTATCGTTCAGTTCATAGAAAATATGCCTTGCATACGCTGTGCGTTGCATAGAACCGTCTGCAGCCATTGTTGTTCTTACTCTGTAGATTCGGAACGGCTGACCGAGTGCTTTGATGATGTTGAAATGCTTTATGCTTTCCCATCTGCCTTCCGCATCAATCGGATGATTCAGTACAAGGCTATAGTCTGCATTCAGTTCTTCTGTAACGTCGCAAAGACTTGGCTGAAGAATGATGCCGTTCTCATGAAATTTGTTCTGCGGATGATTCATGTCGAACACAGAAATGAAATTTGAAGCCTCTGTAATTTTCGCATCCATCACAGCCACCTCAGATTCTTTATTATTCTGATATACTCGACATTCCCTGTCCAGTGAATATAGTTTTCGCCAACTCCAAACATCGGAATGTTTCCTGACGTTGTATACAGTTCCTTGTCGATATTGTAAACAAGCATTTTTTCAGTATCTACATATGCACTGTTCACAACGTTATAGATTGTAAGCGGATTTGATGAGCTGTTCACTTTCAGCTCAATATCACCGGATCCATGGATTTCAAATCTCGGACGTGCAAAGATATTTTTGTTGTTTGTCACAACAGCATCATTTTCGTATAGAGTAACGATTGTGTTCAATGCATCATATCGAAATGGTGAACAAAGAAAAGTGATTTTCAAACGTGTTTTCTGATGTCCGCAGTAATCAGGAATGATTCCGAGTACCTTCTTGACTTTAAAATAATATGTTGCTGTCAGTGATGTTGTCAGCATTTCTGCTTTTCTCAGCCATGCGTATAAAGGGTTGATGTTGTACGCATTGTCAAAAATGTATGCTGTAATCGTGACTGGAATGTCAGGGTAACTTTCATCATGCTGTAAGATCGTTTCCTCACGTCCAGGAATCTTGATTTCTGTTGTGTTTTCCTCAACAAAATTCGGAATTGTAATTGTGTCGCAGTAAAGATTGTATTCATCTGATGATACGTTGTTTATTTCAAACTTGTCTATCTGACTTACCACTTAAACGCCTCCCACTGCTATTCTCTGTGATGTCTGTAACTGAGCAAGCTGTTCGGAAATCAACTGTGCTGCTCTGTAGCTGTCATAATCACTGCTTATTGTTCCGGCTGACACTGTGATATTGAACGTATTTCCGCCGTTGTATGAATCTGATGAGAATGCATCACTAACTCTGCTAAGTGAAGTATCAAGCTGATCTGTAACCTTACTTGTATTCTCTTTGATTCCCTGAGAAAACAAATCCATCATGTCAGGCGCATACGTATGAAAGTTTGACAACGGTCCTTTTTTTGGTTCAGAAAATCCGAGGAAGTCCTTCACCGTCTGAGCAACATCTGAAACAGCGTTTTTCAGCTTGTCCCAGTTTGCTTTAATGCCGCCAACAAAGTTTGTGATTAAATCCCATCCCCACGTTTTCGCTGAATCAATAAGGCTTCTGATTCCGTCTTTGATTGTGTTTGTAATCTTCGTCTGTGCTGTCAGAAGATGTGGCAGTGAATCTATAATGCCGGATGCAAGATGTGCTATGACCTCAAACGCGGCTTTCAGCAGTTTCGGTGCATTTCTGATGATTGCCTCAACCAGTCTTTCGACTATTACCACTGACTTTTCTATCAGTTTCGGAAGATGCTCAACGATTCCTTCGGATAAGGCAACAATCAATACAATTGATGCATCAATTAACTTATCAAGCATTGTATCTTCCGTCAGTTTGTCAGCAAGAGTCACTATAATCTCAACTGCCGCAAACGTGATCCGAGGCAACATTACAGCAAATCCGTCAACAAGATTACCGATTAGTGCAACGGCTGTGTCTATCATCAACGGCGCATTTTCTGTAACTGTTGTTACCAGTGTGTTGATGATATCGAATGCAAGTATTCCCAGTGTCGGAAGCAATTCAACTGCAGTACGTACAATTGTCGGAATTAATGTTGTAGCAATTCCACTTACTGTCTTTATTGCTTCTTCCAGTCCGTTTCCGATTCTTGCAAATGCGGCAATCAACTGTCTCTTGGCGTTGTCACCGCCTGAAATCAGGCTTGTAAAGCCTTTCATCAGTAAAGATATACCCGGAAGGAACTGTGCCGTTACACCGCGTTTAAATCCGTCTATTGCCGTTGTCATGTCCTGTAAGTTGTCATTAAACTCAGCTGATGACTTTACAGCTTCATCTGACATAACACCGCCAAGTCTGTTGACTTCATCGATCATTCCTTGAGTATCTTCAGCAGATGTATTAAGTAAAGCGCCAAGCTCCATTGCGCCTCTACCTAACAGCTGAGATGCAATTGCAGTTCGTTCCGTGCCTTCTTCCATGCCTTGCAGACCTGTTATTACTGTCTTGAACAAATCCTCGGTTGACATCTTTGAAATTTCATTAAGAGACATTCCCAGTTTTTCAAACGCTGCCGCCTGATCTTCAGAAGCACTCTGTGATGCATTGGACAAGGTTTTGAACGTCGCTGTCATGCTGTCCATAGACGTTCCTGAGTGTTGCATTACAGCTTCCCACTCCTGATACGCTTTTGCAGAAATGCCGATTTTCTGTGACGCTTTGTCAATGCTGTCTCCATAGTTTGCAAGGTCAGCAGAACTTGATGCAATGTTCTGAGCCATATTTCCAACACCAGTCGCAACAGTCTGAATTGCATTGAACGTTGCTTTTCCGACAGCACCGATTCCAGACTTTATTGTCGATCCGAAACTGTTGAACAGCCCTTTTGAATTTTCCAGTCCCGATTCATATTCAGAAGTATCCAGTCCTATCTTTGCCATCAGGTCAAATACATTCATTTTCTCACCTCATTTCTTTGAGATTTCTTTTTATACTGCTTATAATGTCCTCAGATGTTCTCTCCGGCTCATTAACAGGCTTCTGTATCAATTCGCTATAACTTTTATTGATGAATTTACCACGGCTTAAAACAGCTGTATTTTCGCTTATGTTCTTCAGCGATTCAGTTATGTAAATTCTGAACAACTGGTTTTCAGATTCTCTTTTTGCAATCGACTGTATTTCAGAAAAAATATAGTCAATTCCATACAGTGCCGCTTTCTGTAAATCAACTGAATATATCAGCCTTTTGTATTCATCTGCACCTACTGCAGCAATGATAATAAAAAACTTACTACTGCCTGATCTGAAAACAGTTCATAAATGAGAGGGAATAATGCAAGGTTTTCGTCTTTCATTTCATCCAGTGTCTTGTATGTCATTAATCCGACGATTTCAAGTGTATCTTCAGGATATTCAGCAAGTGCCTTGTTTATGATTTCAAGAGTGTTTTCCATTCCCTGTTCAGCAAGCTTTTCCTTGTCATTTGTTTTCGGCATCTTTGCTCTGATCTCTTTCAGTCCGATTTTCTTTGCAAATTCAGCCGTTTTGTTTGCGATCTCTGCCGTTCTCTGTAATGCTTCAATTCCGCCTGAGTTAAATATTGTTTTTAATTTTACATTTTCCATAATCCTTTTTCCTTTCAAAAGACAAAATAATATATATTCTTATCTTATCTTTTTCTTTTCTTCTCTATTCTATTCTGCACTATTAACGTTAGTTTTACTGTTAATTTAACTGTTAGTTTTACTGTTAATTTAACAGTGTATTTACATTAACAAAAAACCGGAACTATGTCCGGCTGTTTTGTTGTATATGCTTTTGCTTATTCTGTAGGAGTTGTTGAGTAAAATTCCATCGGAACTTCGTCTATTGCATTGATAGATACATGACCTGTTAATGTAACAGAAACCTGTCCTTTGTTTTTCTTTGTTGTCTTGAGACTGAATCCGCCAGTGCTGAGTGCATTTTTCAGACATACAGCAACCATTCCGCCATTTGTCTTGTCTGATACAAACCAAATATCACTGAAATCAGAAGATTTCACTTCTGCTCTTGGAACTACCTTTCCGCCAACAGTATCGGCTGCACCTAACGCAAGCTTGATGTCGTCTTCTGAAATCTTGATAGATGTAAATGATAATGAGCATTCCCATCCGGTCAGACGTTTCATTTCCTTTGTGTTATCAGGGCAATTATCAATATCCGCACCCCAGTCCTCAAAAGTCGGAGTGCAGTTTACTGTTATTCCGCCTGTTGTTGCACAGATGAAATCAGAATCCTCAATATCAGCCGGTGATTCAACATTAAAGTTCTTAACGATTGCTCCGGCTTCTATCTGAATGTTATCAAGCATTTCCTGAGTTATTTTTCCGAACATATTTTAACCTCCTTTTCATGAAGTTATAAAGTCCGCATTTATATTGATTAACTTACATTTTATTGCTTTATCGCTTGAGTCCGTTCTGTTTTGTGAGAACGGACTCAAGCGATACAAGAAGATGTAGCCTGTATCACATACAAGCCTTACACCTAATGAAAGGACTTGTGAGATTGTCTCAGCCTTTTCATTGATCTCTTTCCAACTGTTTGACCGATAGTATACATTAGCGGTCAACGCAGTTGTATACTCATTCAGACTGTCTGTGATTACTTCATATGTGATGTACGGCAGTACGGCATCTTTAGGGATTGTGTTTTCTTCATAAGCCGGCAAACCGAAACTGTTCCAAAATTCATGTAACACTGCTTCTTTATTTAACATCTGGCAACTCCCACTCTTCTGCCTTTACAGCGTTGAACTGAAAAGACGATATTTTTGGAGTTTTGTTTTCTTTTCCAACCACTCTGAATACTTTTTCATCTTCTACTCTTTTGATGATGTCTCCGAATTTAAGTACAGCATTGATTGGTGTTGTGACTGTATATACAGCCTTAACACCGTCCTTGTTCGCAATAGCTGTTGCTATAGACTCATCAAGATTGATTGCTGCTGAAAACAAAGCACCGTCAACGTATTCTGTTACAAATCCGCCTTGACCGTCAGATACAGAAGATTCCGTTATCTTGATACAGTCAACATACATTGATTCTACCAGCATGTAAACGGCAACCTCCTCCATCTTTTGAGTTTCGTTTCAAAAACACTCTGCCATGAGTTGTCGGCAATCCCTGATGCATTTACCGCTTTGCTGTATGAGTAACCGCCAAAACTTTCAGACTGATACGGTGAAGGTTTAGCCTGTTCACTTTCGATATACTGAGAGATTTCTTGACTAAGATTCAGAAATGCTCTCGGCATATTCATTGCCCATATGCTTCCTTCAAATGTCTCGTCGACTAAATCATGTTCAACGAGATCGCCCCATTTCAGCCTTTTGAGATTTTCCCACGAATCATTTTTGGTCATGACTTCTTCCCAAGTCGATGCTCTGAGAATGAGAAAATTGTCTGAATAAATATAAACACCGTCATTAAATTTCGATCCTGAAATTCTGAAGAACTGATTTTCAACAAGAAACGGCAGATAAATATTGCCGTCTTTGATAGTGAAAGTCCCACATTTCTTTTCAGTCTCGAAATAATTGTGTGTTTCGGCACACATCTGTTCAATCACTGCGACCATATTTTCACCGCCGTTTCTTATCAGGAGGGAATCCAATGTGAGTTGATTTCGTGATTAACCAAGTGAGATGATTCTTGCGAACGGGATTGCCTTAGAATCAAAATACTTGGAACCTGTTGTATCCTTAACAACAGTCCAACGTGCAGCAGTCTTGAGATGTGTGTCAGTTGGTGAGATGATAGCCGTTGAAGGCTGTACGAAACTGAATCCTGTTGGTGCAAAAATCTTTCTCTGACGTGATACGAGAAGGTCTTCACCGCCGTTTGTGATTGCATCTCTTGTTGTTTCGTATGGAACCTTTGCACCTACATTACAGTAGCCGAATGCGCCGGCGCCGAGAATGTATGTGGTGTACTTAGGATCTGAGCCTGATGTATCAACCGGAACTTCGTCATCGATAAGTACTGTTCTACCATTCCATGTAGCAAGAGCAACATCACGCTGAACGCCGTTTGCATCTGTCTCTTTCCAGTAAGTGAGTACCTGTAAGTTTTCAAGATTTGTTGCTACTGTTGAGTGCATAATAGCCATCTTGTAGATGTTCTTGTTAGCACCGCTTGCCTGCTGAATGGCAGTATTGAGTGTTGCAGCACCAACCTTCTTTTCAGTTGCGCCTGTAATGTCAAGTGTATGCTTTGTGTTGAAGCCATCGGCTGTTACACCGAAAATACCTTCAAGAGTTGCAAGTACTGTTGTCTGATCTACATCATCCCAGTATTCAGCAACCTGATTTCCGATATCGTTCATAAAGTCATGTCTTGTGATGTCAAATGTGAAGTCTTTTTCCTTCCACGAATGTGCACGTCCTACAACGATTGCACTCTGTGAGTATGTACCGATCGTATCAGAAGTAATGTTTGTATTGCCATCGTAGTTATCAGGAGTGCCGCCGATTCTTCCGATCATTGGAATTGTAGCGTAGTTGCCACCTGTCTGTTCGTTGAACATTGCCTTAATATCATTTCTTTCACGGAATACACCGCTTGAAAGGAATGCATTCTGCTTAACTCGTGGTACTGTTTCAACGTACTTTCCGAAAACTTCAGGATTGAAGTATTTTGCATTAAAAATTCCTGGCATAAATTATTCTCCTTTCAGCCAACTTTTCACCTCTGCTGAATCAGGATTGCTGTTAGCATAAGCCATTTTTTCAGCAAGAGACATGTTTGAGAATATGTTGTTGTTGATCTGTGGTGGGTTCGGAACATCTGCACCCTTTACGCCTTCCTGACTTACAAGTCCGGCATACATTCCAGAAACCAGTCCGTCAAGAACTGTTGTATCTGAGATACCGCCATTGTCATTCAGCACAATAGCTGCAATTTCGTCCTTACAGCCTTTGAGTGCGATTTCAAGATTTCCACCAGTAATTTTCTTTGATTCAAAGTATTCCTTAACAGCTTTCTGCTTTGCTGCAGCGGTCTTTTCACCTTCAACATCTGTTTTGTACTTCTCATATTCTGTTTTGAGCTTTTCGTACTTATCAGCTGTTTTGCCACTTTCATCGAGCTTCGCAAGTAATTCATCACGTTCCTTTGTGATTTTTCCCAGATTCTCGGCGGATTCCTTTGCATCGTCGATCTGATCCTTTAAAGCCGATACAGTTTCTGCATGTGCTTCAATGATCTGTTCTATTTTTTCATCCTCTATGCCCATTGCTTTGAGCATCTTTCTCGTAAAAGCCATATTAATCACCTTTCAGTCAGTATTGCCTCACAGACAGAAAAGATTGTGATACAGAAGTCGCTTTTCCCGCATCACTGACTTTCTGATTCCTATAATAATTCCAAAACTTGATTTTGTCAAGTTTTATAAAATAATAAAAAGGCACTGCGTTCAAACAGTGCCTTTTTACAACAAATATATATAATAGAGAAAAAAGAAAAGACTTGAGAACAAAAGAGCATCAGCCGTGATCTGATGCTCTTTCTGCTTTGCCTCGAAAATGCTCAATGCAAAGACTATCCAGTTCATTTATGAGTATACAGCATTGAAATACACAATGCAAGTCTTTATTCCGATTGCATATCGGCTTTTATAATTTCTAAGTATCTTTTTGAATACTTCACGATTGCATTTTTTAAGAAATGTATTCCTGAACGCATGTGATTTCCTAATTCAATTGGTATCGCATATTCGACATTGGTGCCGATGATTACAACATCTTCAGAATCAACTGTTCCAATATCCTGACTGTACGAAACACCGTTGTTGTCAGAATATCTGTATGTTACACCAGAGTTTGCATTGCTTGTCGCATATGTTATGCTGTTTCTCAGTCTTCCTGTGTCAACAGCTGTACATTCGTGCTTCGCATTGCTCTCAGCTTCCATTCCAACTGCGATTAATGCTCTGTCTGAAGCTTCTGCAAGTGCCTCAAGAAGTTCTTCTGAATTGTCTGTGATTTCAATTTCTGTTGACATATAATCACCTCATAATAAACAGATTATCCTTTGGCTTCCCGTGCTTTCCCTAAGTACTCACGCAACTATTCGGATTTTACTGTATGTTCGCTCACCCTCATACAAACTGATTATATTTCAATAAACAACATTTTCTTCTTCAGATTCAGGAATTTCGCCGTCGACTTCAACATCGATCTCATACTCATATATTTCTTTCAAAATATATGCAGCGTTTTCAGGAGTTCCGGGATTTAGATTCCAATGACCTGCCGACAAATGCGGTTGCGACAAAATTTTTTCAAATTCCGACTTTTCCATATACATAGATTCATATTTTGTCATCTTGTTATCCACAAACTCAAGTTCAGCAATAACAAGTTTTTCAAGTTTAGCTAATATCCGAGTCCGCACAGCAATCCCACCGTCCATTTTTCCATTTCTTCATCTTCTTTAAATTTTTCTCCTAAAACATACTGAAAACCCATTGAAACAAGTTCAAAAAAGTCTCCACCATAATCTTTTCCCATGTATTTGTGTTCAAAATCGTCACGTCTTGTTTTCTCGCTTTTCTTATAAGGATAACCAAGCCACACAAGATCCTCGCCTTTTGTTCTGTAATCATAAAATGCACGTTCTTGTTCTACAATTCCTGGAATTGCACGTTCCATTGCATGCCCCATTTCATGTATAGCAGTTGTTCTTGCATCGCTGATGTCTATAGCACTTATTGCAATCAATCTTTCTGCATTACTATAATATCCTCTATCAGTAAATTTTATAGACAGTCCTGATGACAGTCCTTCTCTTTTCATATGAGAGTTAAACATATCCACCCACGCAGACGGATATAGTGTAGCTGCATATTCTAATGCATCGTGTGCTTTCTTTAAATTTTCAGTCTTTCTGAACTTGGCAAAAACAATTTCTCCACCTTGACTATCTTCCCTTACTTTAAAAATTGATTCTATCAGTGCTTTGCGGTATTCTTTTTCATAATCCTGATATATTTTGTCTCTTTCTTTAAACATTTGGCTTCTTTGATTCAAAAGTTCGCACTTTTCTTCATACGTCAGATTTGATACAGTCTCATTGATTTCTTTTATTTTGGCAGTAAGTTCATCACATTTTCCTTTTAATTCGGATAATTTTTCTTGTGCTTGATGGTAAGGTAATGTTGGGTCTGTCATCACATATTCGCCAAGCTTTATTGCTTTCTCAGGGTGACCTTCGTGATTTATTGCATCCTTCTGCATATCAACAATAAGTTCTTCGATCTCTTTGGCATATGATCTGAGTTCTTCGGATTTTTCTGGTTGCTCTTCTTTGATTTTCTCAACAGCTTCTTCAAGACTTTTCTTTACAAATCCTACAAATCTTGATCCAAGTGTGCATCGGCAGTTATAAACTTCAGAAGGATCAGCAGTCCAGTCCCCTGGAAATCGACAGCCATTAGAAAATGTTGCTTCATTGTCAACAAGTTCTCCGTTTATAGCAAGATGCGTTTCACGTGTTCTGCCGTCTCCGACTGTTGCGATCCATTCCTTTTTAAATATTATACCATCTTTTTCAGCTTTGTCAAAGCCAGCTTGTCTGCCTGAGTTCTCAGCTGCTGTAACCATTGTCCTTGCGTTCCTTATAGCTGATGAATGGTTCTTATCAACGGTTTTATATAGTCTTTTTGCTATGTCGTCCATGCTGTTACCTTGAATTATGCCTTGTAGAACTTCAGCGTGAACCTGTTTGGCATTCCATTTGTTGTCTTTATATTTGTCGGGCGGATTTGGCGGTGGAAGCATTAATTCTCCGGCTGTTGCAAGCTGTCTGACTGTTTCTTCATTAACCAACTCAAACGTGTAGCCTTTTACAGGTAGATTTTTCGGAATCTCATCCTTTACAAGATTGTAATTCTCAGAAAATATCTTTACAGATTTCCCAGCGACATATTCGGATGCAGTCTTGTTTGTTTTATACAATTCTCCGGTAATCTGAGACAAAAGATTGTCCCAGTGTTCACCGCTTAATATTTCAGCTTTTCTCCATTTCTGATATTCATCCTCTGACAGTTTGCCTTCTTCAACTTTCTGCTTCATCTTTTTATCAAGATTTTCAAATTTTCGGAGATAATTCTGTGCTTTGACAAGAACCTCTTTTCCAGCTTTGCTATATAGCTTTCTAAGATACTGTTCCATTTGCTTCAGTTCATCATCAGCCATTATTCTTCACCCTCATTATTTTTATCTTCAGGTCTTGATATATACCTTTCCATTTCTGCATCCTCAGAACGCTTTTTTGCCTGTTCTGCTTCTTCAGGAGTTAAGAACGGCAGTTTTTCAATGATTGTTTCTGAATCAAGAACCGTTGCAGCTGAAAGGATAACCTGGGTTTCCTCAGATACATTTGCAATTCTGTTTCTCTTGAATTTCGGATAATCCTCAATTCCGGCTACTTTCAGAATGCCAAGCACAAAGTCAATTACTTTATATTCAAACAAGTCAGCCTTATTATCCAACTGCTGATATGCGGCTGTTATCTGCGTTGCTGTAACGTTACCAGCGACAATCTGCATTGGATCAAATGCCATGAAATCATCAAACAGCTGTTTTCTTAGTCTTTCTAATGCTGCATCTGTAGCCTCATGCGGAATTTCAATTGTTTTCGCTTCAATCTGTCCTTCATCTACATGAGCAAGTCGCTGTATGTGAATCATTTCAAGGAATTTCTGGTCATCGTCAGGAGACATTCCGCCTGCATTATGAATCAGCCAGTATATGAGATCACCCTCAGAAATGTTGTTTGTCATTTTTGATGCTACAAGGTCATAAGCGTCAATTGTTGCCTGATTACCGACAAGTTCTGACTGTTTATTGATATTGTAAAGCGGAACAATAGGAAATGCCGGATAATTCTCACCGTCATATATCTCTGTTCCTGTTGCTTCAGAAGTCCTTGTTTTCAGCTTGTACGGCTTCTTAGGCTGTAATTCCTCAATATCTTTGCCTTTCCTCTGAATGTACTCTGTGTATCCGTCTTCTTCATAGAATGTAATACGCATAGGCTTGTCAGCATCTATCTGCCAAAAGCGGACTCCGGCTCTGATACTGCCGTTTTCTTCATCGAAAATCGGTGCAAATTCAAGGAATGAAAAGACTTCTATTTTGTCAAGGTTGTAAAATCCGTATGCTACACCATGGTTCTGAGCATATGTACAAAGCTTGTTTAATGCTTCATCAATATTCTTTATCTTGTCTTTAGTTGTGTCCTCTTCAAAAACCACACCGTTTCCTGTAAGATACTGAACAAGCTGAGTTATGAAAAAGAAATAAAACCTTGATGCAATTTTGTGATTTGCCGCTGTCGGATCTGTAATCTTTCCGAGCATATCGTATATCACTTTTTCATACTTCATAATTGTCGGATTCTGATGTGCATAATACAAGTCTGCATCCATAGCAGTCTTGTATTGTGCACTTGTTTTATGATCTTTTATCATTTGAAGAATGATGTCTTCAATTCCCTTTGATGTTGATACTTCAAGTAAATCCTGATATGTTATCATCTTACACACTCCTTATCTCCACTGTGACTTGTAAATTGATTTGTACTTCATGTCTGTCCAGTCTTTTTTAACCAGCCTTCTTGTACGTATGTAATACCTAACTGCATCCATTGCGTGATCGTTTGCTTTAACCGGCTGATCTGCTCCGTGTTCTGCAGCTTTAGCATCCCAACAATATACTCCGAATTCATTTATCGTGTTTTTGCATGACTTATCAACCATGATGCGATTCTTCCCAATCATCGTTGCAACGTCTGCAATTCCGTCTAAAACATCGTTATCAGCCTTCATTATTGAGTAACCCCTTTTTCTTAACTCAACAATCAACGCCGCGGCTGATGGGTCAATAAATACCTTTTCAGGCTTTATTCCGTCAAGCATGTCATCAAGCATGTCTACAAGTTCTGAGACTGTTTTTTGCTTGTTATTTTCTCGTCCAGAGTAATAGCATTCCTTAAGAACGATATGCCTGTCTGTTCCTTTCTCTTTTCGCCATAGCAGGAACACATTGGCGTTCTGAATTCCATAGTCTGAACTGACATAATAACCGCCTTCATATTCAAGGGTTGATGTATCTATGATATGCTTTTCCATATCAAACATATCATAAATCAGACCTTCTGCCGCAACCCATTTGCCTTCGATATATCGCTGGTAGAATACTCCGCTGAACATATTCTCAGTGTCTGCAATTGCTTCTTTTGTCATTATAGGGTTATCAGACATAAGGAAGTGCAGATGAGTTACAGATTTCTTTTCTCCCTTATCAGCCTTTATGACCCACTCTTGATTGAACCAATGAAGTTGACCTTCAGGGTTACAGTTGAACCATATCTTCTTTTTAGGACCGTATGTAAGGGTACGTGAAATTGCCTGTTCTACAAAACTTCTCGGCATAAGGGCAACTTCATCAAGGAACACTCCGGCAAGCGTGATACCTTGTATCAGCGTGTAGCTGGATTCATCCTTACCACCAAACAAATAAAACTTATTTTCCTTATCTCCGCAAGTAACAGAAAGGTATCTGTCTGCTCTGTGATACTTCATCTTGTACGGAAGTTGGCTGTCAGTTATAAGAGGATTCAGGACATTTCTTTCTGCGTTTGATACCGTTTTGGAACATATTCCGAAAAGCTGACCGTTGAAATTCTCCATTGCCCATATTATGAATGCGTTTGACATTACAACGGTTTTTCCTGATCTTACTGCTCCATCACAAATAAGGTACTGACAGTCTGAAAGAATAAAAGCAAATATTGCCTTCTGCTTGGCAGACAGTGTTTTAATCATTTACTGTCAACTCCTTAATTGCCGCAATAAGACTGCTGTGCTTTTCTGCTGAGTCAGCTGACTTTTCGACTGGTTTATCACTCCACCTGTCTGAAGCACGATTCTTGAGCCAAAATATCTGAGCCGTATTACTTGCCGGAACATACACTTCTTCTTCGATGTATTCAATACGTTCCTCAACTATTTTGCCTTTTCCGGCAAGCTGTTTTTCCGTTTTTACTTTGATTGGCTTCCTTACTTTGACCGTATAGCCCACTGCCGACTTGTACAAGGCATTCTCAACTTCGAGGTCAACAACTTCCTTACCCTTTTTTAAAGCAGCCGAAATGGGCGGGTATTTGTTTCTCCAGTCCTTTAGCGTTGTAAGGGAAATTCCCATGTTATGTGCTATTTGTTCATTGCTAAGACCGTTCCTTTTCCAGCCTTCCAGTAATAAGAGCCCATCATCTGTGAGCCATTCTTCACAACGCCTTACTGCCATTACTTCACGCTCCTTTCGCCATGTCAAACACGTCTTTGAGCAGAAGTCCTTTTTGTTTGCAATAATACTTCAGTTCTTTTCTGCTTCGTTCCGCACTTTTCATATAATCATTCTTCAGCCTGACACTTTTAGTGTTTGCCGCAGCATTTTGCTTTCTTAGTATTTCCTTTGCAAATATTACAGCGTTTTTCAATGTTTTTACCTCACTTTATTGCAATCCATCCGCAGAAGTTAAGACATTTCCAAAAGCAATCTATTTGTTCAAATCCTGCTTTCCTTAACAGATCTTCGTTCCATTCTGCTGCAATCGGAACAAGAACACCCTCAAGTGATTTCCTCTTATCTCTTATCTGCTTTTCAGTATACTGGTGTTCCTTTTTCATTTCGTAATACTTATTGACCAAAAGGTTATCAATATCTGAAGTGCTTCCAAGAACCTTTTCTACAAGAATAAGTGCGCCACCCTTGTTAAGATTATTATAAACGTTTTTCACAATGTTGTGCCTATACTCAATTGGAGTGAACTGTAATGTAAGTATTGAAAGTACAAGTGAGCAATTTCCTACATTAAAGCCTTCTGTTATGTCCTTGTTTTCGATGTTAACATTTCCAAGTAACTCTCTTGCTTTTTGCAGCATCGGTTCTGACACATCATAAAGATAATAGTCAATATCATCGCCATATTTGCGACAGAACGGCTCAATAGCACGTCCATTGGAACAACCTATATCTAATATATTTGAACCAATAGAAACAAATTCTGAGCCTATTTTGAACGTCAGATCACGCATTAAATCATACTGCGGAATGCTTCGCTCAAGCATGTTATCAAAGCAAGCTGAAACTTCTTCATTGAATTCCCATTTTTCCTTTGGCTTAACATTATCGAACATTCAATTTCATCTCCCTTGCAATCTGATTATATAAGCCTATTATGGCTTTATGGCCTTTCGTGTTATATTTACTATGCAAAAGCATGTCCTGGCAGTCTTTTAATTTTGAGTTTGTCTGATAGCTGTGTTCTGTTTGATCTCTATAAAACGGTTCTGCTTTGTAATAATCCATAAAGGCTACAACTGATGCATATTTTGCATACGGCTTGTTTATTGCTGCATAAGTGTATTTCAAAAGGAACTGTTCGATTTTCTTAGAATCATAAAAATCTGAATACTGTTTTCCATAATGCTTTGCAAATCTTTCAATATTTGCTCCTGAAAACCTAAGATCATTTCCATAATAGATGCGTCCATTTAATATCGCTTCGTCTCCAAACTGATGATATCTTACTTGTGTTTTCCTTTGTGTAGCAAAATAATCATCTCCGCCAAGTCCGGTTATTATCTTGTCTTGCTCTACAGCTGGATAAATATAAAGCCAAGGAATCATACACTGAACAATCGTCTTTTTTACGTGCTCACAATATGGCAACACTCTTTTTACATCGTTGTACATACTGTCTACATCACGAGGTACAATAATTTCATGCAGCTTAAGGCCAAAATACTTGCAAGCATGTCTTGATGCCTGCAAGTCTTTGCTTATTATTCCGTCCATATAGAATGTATAACATTCTGGTTTTCTTCCCGTCTCAATCATAGCAAACAATGCTGTGATAGAATCTGTTCCGCCTGAAAGTGCAAGAGCAGAATTTCTGTTCGGATCTATTTCCTCAATTCTTTCAATATAGATTTCTCGCAAAGCTTTTGCATCTTCACTTTTGAACTTGTCAATCATAAGCTTATCTCCCCTTTTGCAATCATTTCTGCTGTAGTTATGTCTGCAAGTGCAATTCCGTGAAGATATACGCATGTCCTGCGTTCCCTGTCTATCTTATTGGAATCAACAAGTGAACCGATTGCATACTCTTTTCTGTCAAAAGGAAATTCGTCTGAATATTCATGTTTCATCTGAGCCGGATAATCAGTGAGACTTAAACATGAACCTCTGAATGATTCGTCAAGAGTATATCCGCAATCCAGTACAATAATCATCTTCGGCTTATAGAGTTCTGTAGCAGTTACCATATGCTCATACTCATAATTTGATGTAGTTACAACAACAACATCGCATTTATTGAGCATAAACATGTCGTGTGTATCGTCCACTATAGTCGGAAGTATAGCATCAAAACAGTCCTTGTTCTTATCCCTTTCTCTGTGACTTCCTCTGATTACAAAACCTTCAGGATTGAAGATGGCTTTTATGAAGCGTGCATTCATAAGGTTGGTTCTTCCGTTACCGATAAACCCAACCGTCTTTATATCCTTCTGATACACTTGATTTATTAGGTCAATCGCTACAGCAGTCATTGCTCCGCATCGGAACGTGGTTATTCCTCTGTTTACAAATTCAAACTTTCCTTCATTTCCTCTTGATCTTTCATTTCCTCTTAATCTTATTGTTTCCTCATACTCACCGGTTTCATCATTCACGTAGATTTCTTTTATACCGCAGTATCCTTTTGTTGTTCGAGCTGGCAGATATGTAAGACGTTCCGTTGCTATTCCGTCACAGCGTTTCAGTACATTAACCATTTTTATCGGATTTGTTTCAGGCATATCTTTGCTGAATACAGACAAATAATCTTCTCTCAGTCTGTATGTGAGTTTTTTCATTGAATTAACGTTCATTATTATTTCTCCAATCTGTCCAGAATTTCAGTCTGTATTGTTTTTGAAATGTTCATCATCATTACTGGCGGTACCATTCTTCCGAGCCTTTCCCACTGCTGTGAGAATGTTCCTGTTAATATGAAATCATCAGGTATTGACGTAATGCGTTTCAGCTCTGCAATAGTAAACTTTCTGTCATAAAGCGGATGTATGTTTCCTGCGGCTCCAGCCTGTCCGTTCATCTGACATATTGTTGAACACGGCTGCTGCATAGACTCTCTGCTGAGATTGAAGTATGATCCGTTCATTACGCTTGAACCCTTTATTGCTCTTGGTGGGTTCTTAGGAAGTTTCTGCATCACCTTATATACACTGTATTTTTTGATTACTTCGTTAAGCTCTTTGATCTCTTCCTGATCATTTACGATATCTTCAAATGCATCTGAAAGTGTATAATAATAATCAAGTGGTTTTGGAAAAACCGGCTTCATTCCAAGGTCTTCTCTCACTCCACAGAATATAACCCTCTGTCTCGCCTGTGGCACTCCAAGCCACATTGCATTCAGTAAAGATGCTTTCACTTCATATCCACAGTCGCTTAGCTCTTTTATTATGTCGTTGAAATAACCTTTTGCTTTACCCTTGATAAGTCCTGAAACATTCTCGGCAACAAAGACTTTTGGCTGTAGTCCTTTCAAAATTCTTGTATATTCAAAAAAGAGATCGTCAACACGCTGCACCTTTCCGTCGGAATAATTTCTTTTATGTCCCCAACCTTTTTCTCTGCTTCCGGCAGTTGAGAACGCACAGCACGGAGGAGAACCGTCAAACAAATCAAGTTCTCCTTTTTTTATATTAAGCTTTTCGAGTATACTTTCAGGAGTAACCTGTCTTATATCTCTTGTATCAAGAAATGAATTCGGATGGTTAAGCTTATATGTTTTCTGTGCTTCCTCAACAAATTCGTTTGCGTATACAACGTGATATCCAGCCATTCTATATCCAAGACAAGAACCACCACCGCCTGAAAAAGTTGAAACAACCTTATATCCGTTCCATTCCTTTTCTTCGATCTCTTTCATTGAAGGAACTTTGTATTTTGGCTTCTTTTCCATATTTCTCACCACTCATATCCGCATTTTGGACATTTATTGCTTGTCGGAAGTTCTCCCATTTCTCCGAAACTTTCAGGTGCTTCCCTTTCATAATCAGATTCTTCATCTTGTTCAACATTGTTTAAAAATCCAAACTCAGTCATGTCAAGAGTGAGTCCGTCAAGTTCAGATTCAAGTTTGTCAAAATCCCATGAAGAAAGTTCTGCTGTTTTGTTGTGAGCAAGCGTGTATGCTTTTCTCTGTTCATCTGTAAGCTGGTCAAGCCTTATCACTGGTATTTTATCAAGTTTTAGTGATTGTGCCGCTAACAGACGTCCGTGACCTTCTATGATTACATTATCTTTCCATACTGCAATCGGATCATTAAATCCAAACTGCTGTATGCTCGACTTTATTGCTTCAATATCAACACTTTCGTGTTTTCTTGCGTTGTTTTCATAAGGCTTGAGTTCATCAAGCTTCAGATACTCAATTTTCAGATCCATTGTGATTCCTCTTTCTCTCAGAAAAACAAAAAGAGCCGCAAAAGCGACTCTTTTTGTTCTCAGAAGTTAAATTATGATATATATAATAATGGGTTAGGTATTTTCAATATTAACACGTATCTGTGAGGCATTTTTAGTATAGCTCAAAAACTTGATTTTGTCAAGTTTTCTTTCTTCATTCTTATCAGATAGTCCTCATACCACTCCGCCTTCCTGATGTCTTCAGTTCCGTTTTTGTCTGACGCTCTGAATCGGTACTTGAAGATGTTACATTTACAGAAGTTCATTACAGCTGCATCTCCAAACATTGAACGCATCACTTCGATGCATTCGTGTTTTCCCTGGTAGTGTTTCGGATGCTGAACCGCTTCTTCTGGTTTCTCAACGCACTTGGCGATGATTTCTTCCATGATTTCATCGATAGTGATTAATGGATCATTGCTCGACTCCATTATCACCGTTCTAAGTTTTTCAAGATTTATCTTTGCTACATTTCCCATTATTTTTCCTCCTCAAATTTCAAGCCTGTAATATCTGTCAGAAGTTCAAATCCTTTTTCAGTGACTTTGAAATACCACTTCGGCGAATTTTCTCTTGTTAAATATCCTAACTTTTCAAGAATACGCAGATGATTGAGCTGTGATCCTTGTGCGAAAAATCTGTTTCTGTATATATGATACTTTCCATCAATTATTCTTGATTCATCATATCTATCAAGACCTATTGTATGATAAAGAATGTTCATCTGTGTCCTAATCTCAGAATACTTATCTTTAAGCATCCTGAATTCCTCATCAGTTATCCTTGCTCCGACCTGAATATCATATAACCTCATCACTGTCATTCCAAGCTTCTGAGCCATCTGACCTCCTATCATATGATTTCTTGACCTGTAGTTTATAAGATAATTTCCGAACTCAGTATATCCCATTATTCTTCTCCTTCCCACAATTCCATTCTGTACTTCTGTTTAACGTCAGGATACTTCTCATGATCCACTTCACTGAAAAACATATCATATGGCCTTACAAACGTGTCTCCGATTCTACATTTGCAGTTTGTGTTTTTTCCCGGCTTCATGCATGTATAAACAACGTCTATTTCACCTGTCTCCGTGTGCTTTGCAACACTTTCAAGTCTATATATACCACCTTTGAAATGCTTGTATAATCCGTGAATAATGCATCTGCTTGATATTCTTTCATCCATCACTTTTTCCTCCTTAAACTTTCCATTCACACGGTGAATCTGATACTGAGCATATCTTATAGCACCATTTCTTGATTGCTTCATCGCAGTAGTCGCAGTCTTTGCGTCTGACGCAATACTCGCGCAATGTTTCAATTGCTTCTTTTGCCTCTTTGGTTTCTAACTTTTCTTCTGACATCACTTTTTCCTTCCTTTCGCTCTGCGTCCTCGTCTGGACATCTTGTTTTCGATAAATAACTTGCTTTTCTTGCGTGATCTGCTTTCTGTCTGCATCTTTTCAAGTGTCCTCAGCACGTCGCTTGCTGTTATGTATGGTTTCATATTTTCGCTTCATACTCCTTTCCACAAACCATCCATCTAACATTTTGACATACGTGTCTCCATATCTTTTTCTGATTTCTGAAGCAATTATCATACTGTGCAATCTCTTTAGTACTATCAACAATTCTTTTGTACCAAGTATCAAAATCTTCGCCGTACTCGTCTGTATTATAACACTTGTATGCAATGTGCTTCAGATGTTTCTTGCTGTAGTTCATATGATCACTCTCCTTCCGAATATATCATCGTTTCCATGTACCATCTCAGCGACTTCAAATCAAACCGTCTGAACGTTGATATACAGATATTGTAATACTCACAGTTGCAGCAATATATAAATCCTGCATAAGATTCGCACGTAATATCAACTTCTATAATATCAAGAACATCTGCTCGCGCCATTTAATCACCTCATTTGCATTTTTTCTGCAAATGTGCAATATAAAATTGCTATATTGCACATTGTGCGTTTTGATTAATCATTCCTTGTATGGCTTTGGTAACGGCATCCATGCTGCAATATCACCAAGATCGTAACCATTCCCTATATAGGCCATCCTGTTTCCGTCATCATCGAAACCATCACAGCATAACTCATCAATAAAAATCTCTCCGTTCTTTGCACAAAAGAGAACCTCTTCGCCTACGTACGGCAGATTTCCTGTGTACACACCTTCTTCATCAGGTTCAATCTTGTTCCATTCAGGAACAATTGCAGAAGGCTCTGTAATCAGCTCTGAATACGGCAGTGTTTTTATCCAGTCACAGAAGTCGTGCCATTCGTTGAGCTTATGGCCTTTTCTGCTGAAGTAAATGTTTCTGAGAACCTGATAATTCAGCTGCATCGTTGCTCTCTGATTGTATGACTGCGGCAGAAGCTGTATCATCTGCCACCAGCTTCCTTTGTGTTTAAATTCCAAATAATCTTCTCTTGCATAATTCAACGCTCTTATTACATTTTTAAGAACTTCAAGTGATATCTGTTCTTCATGGTCTGGCACTCCGCATTCTTCAGTATATAAATGCTCATGACTGAAATCATCAAGCGTGAATTCCTTTTCGTGAATCTTATGCATTGTACTGCATGAATTTCTCACTATTCCGACCTTATAGGCGTCTGCTTCGGTCCACCAGTACCTTGGTGCCGTGATATCAACTGTAACAGTTATCATGCGCATAAATTTGCTGTGATCCGTTCCGGCTTTGACAAGGTTCTTTGCGAGTTTCATGTCGTTTTCTCCAATTATATCCTTTTCAAGATTACTATCAGATAAGTGCCAAGAGTTCATTGCGTTTCTTGCTGAATAGATTGCTCTTGCCAATCCGTGAACGTCTGTGTTTTCAAACTTTATCATTCTTTCACGTCCTTTTCCTCATTTGTACATACTTCGCAAAACTCTGTATCTTTTCTTCCGCACGCCTCGCAAGCCATGTTGGCTATGCATCCGCTGCAGTTAGTTCCACCGAGTAAGTCCTGTTCACATGGCTTCTGGTTTCTGTCCTGCATAATGCAGATGAAATAATTTTTACTTTTCATCATCACACCTCTTGCAAATTTCATCTGAAACTGTGATCTCTTTACAGCCTGGACATCTGTATACATCTTTGCTGTCGATGTATTTGTCAATCTCTTTGATTTCGTGAATTGTCTCGAGTAATACAAAAAATCCAAATCCGACCGCAAATCCTGATAAAAATAATATGATCTCGCTCATTAATTAACCTCTTTCACTCTGATTCCGTGTACATACAGCATCAGTTTTCTCTTTATAATATATTCTTTTGTTTTCATTCCTTTAGTATCCTCTACAACGCTCTCTCCGCTTGATTTCAGCGTATAAACAAAGTCAGCGACATAAGTTACTGCTCTTTCTACAACCTTGTTATCAAGCTTCTGAGACGGTATCAAAACGTATTTCACTTGAAGCTGCAAGCCGAATATTTCTCCGGCTCTTTCCATCAGCTTCAGTTCCTGATATCTTCTTGCTTCTAATCTGCTGTCGAAGGTGATCCCATCGACAACAGTTTTCTTTGACCTGTATTTATTCATCTGCTTGTGCTTCCGAAGCCGCCGTTTCTCTTGGCTGTAGCATTATCATCGTCAGTCTTGCCATATCCGAGGAAGATAAACTGAGCAAAGGCAGTTCCTTTTTCGATCTTTATAGTGCTTGCTGACGGATTAACCAGTTTAACCATAATCAACCCTTTGTTATCAGAAAGGATGTAATCTGAATCAATAATTCCGACTGTGTTCTTAAGATGCATTCCTGTCTTGAATCCAAGGCCGCTTCTTGGCACGATAAGTCCGAAGTATCCCGGATCAATCTCAGCTGCAATACCTGTGTTGACTACATATTCGGCTTTTGGCTGAATCATTATATCTTCCTGAGCATATAGATCATATCCGGCTGAACCTTCTGTTGCTCTTGCCGGCATCTTAATGTTTTCTTTTAAAGCTACAAATTTCATTTCTTATTCCTCTTTCTGCTTTCTGATAAATTCTTGATTACGTCTGTTACTGTCTCTGAATGTTGTTCCTTCCATTCTTTCTTTCTTGCTTTTCTTCTTGCTTTATTTCTGCGGTTCTTGTTCGTTGTGCCGATTTTTCTGAACTTCTCCGGCGTCATATCTCCGAGTGTAAAAGTCATTTTCTTTTTCATTTTCATCTTCCTTAATATTAATATTCAATAAATGCTTTTCCGTTCTTGCTGTATAGCTTGTTTAATTCATCTATGACGTGCCCCATGCCTAAACCCTTTTTATTCGGCTTCCAGATGCCATCAATGTCATATTCTCCCCCCCCCGATACAATAATTGTATTGTTTTGGGTGTGTTTCCTTAAGCCTTACAAATCTCGGGTTTTTATCTAAATGTGCGCCGAATCCGCAGAATATGCAGCCTGTTCGATAACAACCAGTAGTTTCAAATTTATCACAATCAGTACAGCCTTCAAAAGCTAACTGTCCGCCTTTTGGAACTACTTCTCCATACACTGATGCTATTTTTAGATCATTTTCTTTTATGTACTGTAATACATCGTTTTCTGTCCAAAACGACATTGGATTACTGTGAGGACGTTTATTTTCAAAAGCGTTACAACTTTCCCTGAACCATCGTGATTTTCTGATTATTGATTCACATGCCATTGTTGCTATAAAAGGAACTTTATTATTTTCTTTTTCATAAATTTTAGCAGGTCCTTTTTTCATAACATCACAGCATTTGTGTGAAAATTTAAAATCAACATATAAAAGAGGCTTATATTTTTCCACGTTATACATACTTTTTCTGCCATTTTTATCGAGTAACTCCCCATTAAGACGTTTTATTCTGTATTGTGATTTTCCTGATCCTATTTCTATACTTTTTCTTGCTCCAGAAACACATTGTGATACGTCTTTACTGATAATTGGATATCCATATGTCTTTATCACTTCTGGAAACGCCATTTTTGGAGTTAATACTGTAACATTATCAAATTGTTTTGCAAAACTTTGAATTTCCGGGTATTCCAGTCCAGTGTTAACAAACACAGCCTCAACATCTGGCCATTCTTCACGCACTAAATGCAACAGCACCGTGCTATCTTTGCCTCCTGAAAACGAAACATAAACACCGCTTGTTCCATAATGGGAAATCCATTCCCTGATCCTTGCCTTTGTCATTAAAACCTTTGCTTCAAGCGGAAGTGCCTGAAGGTATTGCAAATCTTCTTTTGTTGGCATTTAATCATCTCTTTTCAAAAACTTATTTACAATTGCCTTTTCAAGTTCAGCAATATATTCATCACGTTCTTCGATTACCTTGTACAGATTGTCAAACTCCTTTGCATCTTCAAGTTCTTTTTTTGTTTCATGCAGTTTTGATACAAGTTTGGCATATTCATTACGCAATGTCTGATTATCTCTTTCAAGTGACGATATTTCAGCATTTTTACACTCAATAATTTCAGGATATCCTTCTACATTTTTTCTTGAAATTTCAAGTGAATTTTCAAGTTCTAATATCTTATTTTCAAGTTCGTCCTGATACTTGATAAGATTGATATTATCCTTTTTCAGCTTATCAACTTCAGCTTTTAAAGCTTCAATTACTTCTTCCCGTGTCATTTATCCTCAATCCTTTCAAGTGTCAATTTCAATATCTGAACTTGCATTCCGGCTTTTTTGAGATCATCTTTCGCTTCTCTTGCCTGAGAAAGTTTTTTGAACATATTAACATTATCAAGACCACTGACTATAAAATATGACATGATTTCAGTTTCTTTGTTATATACAGAATTTATATATTTTCCATTGCCAAGAGATAATACATAACCTGCTGCCATTGTAAGTTCTATCATTTAATCACCTTCCTTAGCCAACTCTGGATTGTCGTATATATTGCCGACAATTTCGATTTCATGACTCTGATAATACGCAATTTGATCTATAGCATAGCCTTTTATATCGACATCAAACTCGGCATCGTCTTCGTCATATATTACCACACCAACAGTATCGTATCCCAAACGATCAAGTTTCAAGATATCACCTTCGAAAATCTTGTTTCCGTTCTTGTCTTTTTTTCCAATGTACTGTCCGATTGTATCGGCATAAACAGGATATTTACTGATATCGCCTTCTGTGTTATATATTATTGCCCTGTCAGTTTCACATCCCGGATATGTAAGAACACCTGACCCTTGAACCCAACGACTTTCTAAAGATCTGCCGTCAAGCGTTACTTTTTCGCCTTTTCGTCTCATCTGACCTCTGAATAATATCTCACGCATTTAATCACCTTCCTTCAGAAGTTCTTCAACTGTGATTCCTTTAAGATGCTCCTGAGCGATTTCGTGCTTGTAGTTCTTGTCTCCACACATTGTTCCACCGATTATAAACCTTATGAATCTTTCTGCTTGCTCTCTTGTGACCTCTCTCCAGTCTGACACAAGACCTCTTATATAAATCTTATCCATTACTTCACTTCCTCATTATTGCCACGTATTCGCCGTACGACATTCCGTGGTTTCTTGCCTCTCTTACTACTTCCGATATTGTTTTCATGCTGACTGGCTTTTCATACTGTCTGCAATCTGTGCACGAATCAAAAAATGATACAATTGTTTTTCCGCAGATTTTGCACTTTTTTTCAACCGCTTTGGTTTTTCCGCTTACTGAACCAGCTGCACATTCATCACATATGATTCTGCGTTTCTGTGACGGAAATTTCTTTCCGCACAGTTTGCATTCAGTGAAATCTGTGTATGTTGTATTGACTCTTTTCATCTTCCGCTTTGCATTGCTTACTTTCTGCTGACATCTTCTTGAGCAATACACCTTTGATTCTGATGTTGTTTCAAATTCCAAATTGCAGACAATGCATTTTTTCTTCAGAACTTCTTTCTGTCTCAATCCTCTGCCGAGTTTGGTAATCGTGCTGTATGAAACATCAAACTCAAATGACAGATTCAATGCTGTTTCTCCGGTTGCATATCTTCTTTTGATTTCCTCAATCTGTTCTTCCGTCAGCTTCATTTTTTACACCTTCTTTCTTTAACTTCTTTAAGGAATGTTTCCACCTGTTTTTCTGTGAGATCACCAGTGCCCCAAACATTAAACCTGTCTAACATTTCAATTATCAGTTCGTGATTTTTTGTCTTCGACAGTCTTGCTAATTCTGTGATGTATTCATCCTTCTTACTTTTTCCCATATTATAATTCCTTTCATTTGCTGAGTATTTCAGCAAATCTGCTTTTTTTCTCTATTGCCGTTTCAATTCGTTTGCTCTTCCCTTTCTTGAATACTGGTTCACACATTTCGATAATTCTGTCATACACTCTTCCGTCTCTGGAACTAAGATTCTGAGCAAGTTCCTGATAGCTGATATTACTTGTCAGAATAAGTGGCTTGTTTGTTTTATATCTTTCATCTATCACTGTAAAAAGCATTTCTTTTTGGTACTCTGTATCTCTCTCGGTTCCAAAGTCATCAATAATGAGGAAGTCATAACTCATAATGTCTGCAATCGTCTGATTCTTTTCATGTGAGTCGAAAATTTCTCTCTCAAGATTTGCAAACGTTGACATCAGGACTCTTTCGCCCTGATCAATCAGAGCATTGGCAAGACAAGCAGCACCAAAGGATTTTCCTGTACCTTTTTCGCCATAGATAAACATTCCCATGTTTTCGGATTTCATCAAATCTTTCTTCTCAGAATACTTCTTCAAAAGCTTCATGAATTGAGGATCTGAATTATCATCCTTTTCAAATGTCCATTCTCTTAACTTGTCATCCCTGATTCCCCAACGCCTGTTGTTTCTGATTTCTGCATTTCTGGTCATTTCTTTGATTCTCTGCTCTGCTTCTTCCTGTTCTTTAATTTCACAGTCGCATAAGCAAGGGAACTTCTTTTCATTACCGAGAAAATTGACTATGCATTGTTTCGGCTGATGACATATGCTGCAATGCAGGATACCGGATTTAATGTATCCGGTATCTGTAGCAGGCACATTCTCAGCTATGCTGTCTAAGATTTTTTCAAAATCCATATTAAACTCCATAACCGTTTGATCTTGCAAATGCTTCAAGATCAAAATTTTCATTATATACTTGCGTTTCTGCTTTTGGTGTATCATAAACATCGTTCCAGCACTCCTGATTAAAGAATGTTGATCCGTGCTTTATATACTTCTTGTCAGTTTTGTTTAGCTTAATGTATTCACAATATCTCTGAATACCGTCAGCAACTTGCTGCTTTGTTGTTTTTTTCTCTTTTACAAGCTTCTGATATTTTTTAAACGCTTCAGATTTTCCTTGTTTATTCGGATATAACTTCCACAATTCTTCAAAATCAGATTCAATAATATCATTAGATATTATTTTCTTTTCTTCTCTATTCTTTTCTTCTCTATTCTTCTCTGCAGTATTAACGTTAGTTTTACTGTTAGTTTTACTGTTAGTTTTACTGTTAGTTTTACATTCTTCTTTACTTTCAGAATCTTCGTCCTTACAGTTAAGATCACATAAGGCTTTCTGCTTTTTTCTTCGCTCGTTCATATAATTTCTCATATACTCACGGCTTTTTTCCAGCTTGTCCAAACTCTGATGTTTTGACCAGTTCGGTATGGTAATGACTCCGTCAATGATTTCTATCATTCCGAACTTTTCAAACGTCTGTAATGCCATGCGCACCGTGTTTATTGGCCTTCTGAAAATCGTGCTAAACATTTCATCGGTGTATGCTATGCGATTATTCATAAGGAAAACACCTGAATTGTTCTGTTTGCCAGCCAAGCATAACAGTTTAAACCAAATAACAATAACCGCATCAGCTTCTGGCATTGACTCAATCAATAAGACCTTTTCATCATCAAAGATGTCTGTAACGATCTTAATCCATTTGACATCTGCCATATCTACACCGCCTTATCAGAACGGAACATCACCGTCTCTAAGTATTTCTTCAAAGTCTCCGAGGTCTCCAATGTTTACATTCGGAGTGTCTTCCTGTGTCTGACCTGAAGATTTGCTTCCGCAGAACTCAACATTATCTACAAGGACATCTGTTGTATAATGCTTAACACCGTCCTTTTCATATGATCCTGTCTGAAGTGAACCGATAAGAAGGATTTCTTTGCCTTTGCTGAAGTACTTGCTGACGAACTCAGCTGTCTGTCTCCATGCCACGCAGCTGATGAAGTCTGCCTTCTTTTCTTCTCCTGATTTCGCATAACGATCAACCGCTACAGTGAATTTTGTTACGGAAATACTGTTTGGAGTCTGTCTCAGCTCTGGGTCCGCAATTAATCTGCCTTTAAGAATTGCCTTATTCATACTCTAAAATCCTTTCTATATGCTCAAATAAGAGCCGTTTGAATTAACGATATAATTTTACTATAAGGCTCATAAACAGCTGCCTATGAGCCTTATAATGCGTTTTAAGCTGATTTCCAGGTCTTGTTGATTTTGACTCTCTCTGCAACGTCTGATACTCCGAATCTGTCACAAAGCTTTTCGTTGATCCAAGCAAGTTCTTCAAGAATCTCCTGAAGTTTAGCTTCTGTCTTATCCGCTGTTGCTGTCTTTCCGAATATTGAAACTTTCAGATTGCTGCAATCTACAGAGCAGCTGCAGCTTACACCCTTGTTTGATATCAGTTCAGAAATTGAAAAAATCAGATTAATCATTCCGCATATTGTCATCAGGATCACCCTTTCTGCTTTCTTGTTCCGGCTTTCGTCATGCAATCGGAACATCTTGCTTTTCCGTCTGTGTTATTGCTCTCGCTCATGTGATATACCTGACCTGCATTCCACGTCTTTCCGTTTTTGTCTGTAAACGGGCTGAACGGTTTGCCGCAATCGCAACACTTATATTCCTTTACTTCTTCGACTTTTACGCCTTTGCTTTCGGCTTTACTTATAAGATTTTGTGCACCGTCAGATTCTTCTGGAAGATCCTCTCCAGCGTAGATATAAAGACCAAGTCCATGTCTCGCACACGCTTTTGTGATAGACCTCTGAATCGACTTATTGACATTCATTGATGTAACTTTTTCAAGCGGTATTGACTGATTTCTGAAATCCATTATTGGAAGATACTCAACGTGTTCAATGCTGTTTATTGTTACGCCAGTCTTAACCCAACAGGTACGTCCGTCTGTGAAGTAATTCCATCCCTTTTCATTCTCATAAACGGTATATACCGCATCAGGATATCTTTTCTTAACCTCAGCCCAAGCCCATGTCCATGAAAGGTACATAAGATTTCCTTTCGGCTCTTTCTTGTCGTTCACATCGACTGCATAAAGTTCTTCAAAGTAGTTTTTTGACTTTTCAGACATCATATTTCCTCACTTTCTATTTCAAGCGGACATTCATTTCCGACATATTCATCAGGAAATGCTATGATCTCGCCAGTTATTATGCATTTCTTCATGCAGTACATCTTACAGTACTGACAGGCGATAAATGCTCTGCCTGTCTTATCTGAAACAGGAAATCCGGTTCTGATTACTGCCTTACCTACGATGTATTTGCTAACACCTGACTCAAAATTCTTCACAAACGCACACCCTTTCATTTAAAGATGTTTTTGCTGTCGTCTTGAATGAATCTATACAAGCTTCACAAAAAACTGCATCACCTATTCTATAGTAGTGATCATCAATAAATATCGGCTCACCGCAATCATCACAGAATAATGAAATCTCATCATTATAATCCATCACTTATCACTCCTCTTGTTATTACATCCAAGCAAAAATATGAAGTACATCTGAACCGATGTCAGAATCAGTATTTCTCTGACTTCAAACATCTGTATGTCGATTGCTTTTGCAGCTGCCGACATAAAAATCAGAAAAGATATTAATGCAATAATCACTTCATATAGCTTATGCTTCATTGTTTTCACCTCTTGACTTTAAAGAGTGAACATGTTATAATGTAGACATATTGAATTCTTTTAAAATCTATTTAAAGGGCACATCACTTCGGTGGTGTGTTCTTTTTTTGTTACCATCTGCCTACAAGCACGTCCAAACTTATCTTGTAAAGATTAGCAAGCTGAATTAATCTGCTTACTGACGGTTCAGAGCCCTGACCTTTCTCGAACTGAGCAACTGCCGGCTGAGAAATATGTAAGGCTTCTGCAACCTGTTTCTGAGTTAGATTTGCCTGAAGTCTTGCCGACTTCAAAGCTTCACATAATGTCAAGCTATCACCTCCTTCCTATGTCTTTGTTATTATTCAACCACTTCTATCTGCTTAGTAGCGGAATTGTATCGGAATGCCTGGAATGAAAGTGTTTCTTCACTGCCGAAGTGCTTGTTGACATCAGCAAGTGAACGTCTGATCATATCAGGACTGAAACCGTCATTTGCTCTGTGGATCATACACTCATGAATTGGAGTGAATGCTGCGAGGTAACCATCACCGAATATTTCTGCAAGCCTTTCTGCTGCTCCTGGATAGAACATTGCGATTGCTCCATTAAGTCTTTTAGATGTTGTAACCATCGGAGATATTTTCCTCTTATCCATTCCGAGATAAACATCCTCGTTCATGAAATCCTTTGCTCCGTAAGGACCTGATGTATCAAGAAGTGAAAGGAATATTTCTGCTTTTGCCATTCTCTGAGTGTTCTTCATAGCGAAATCATAAACCTCGTCAAATGTCTTGTTCCATGTACTGAGAAGATCGCTCGGAACCTTGAATGTATTAAGCTCTTTACCTTCATCACTGACAACCGCATATATAACAAGTGCGATATCTCCGATCCTTTTGTAAGCCTTGTTTCTGAGTAACACCTCGTTGAGATCATAATTAACAGGTCTTACAATTAAGTTCTGCTTGAAGCTTTCATAATCCTCAAGATTCTTTACTGTCTCACTTGTCTTTGAATAAAGATTAACTGCTGAAATTACCTGACTGATAATAAGTGACTCAACGCTTTCCCAGCCACCTTTTTCATATCTTTCTTCAAGCACCTCAAGTGGAATCCTTGCTGATGTACCATTGCTGAAATCAAGAGAAACAAAATCAGCAAGAAGAACATCTGATTCTTCGTTGAAGTACTTTGCGTTTGTCTCAGAAATGAAGTTTGCTTCACAATTGTTTGATCCGGTTTCACCCTTATTCCAGAACTTAACCTTTGCTCCGTTGCTCAGTGCTGATGCAAATACATCTTTGTTTGACTTTAACTGTTCAAAAAACTTTTTCATATTGAATTCCTCCAAAATCATTTTGTATTCATTTTAAAATCTATAGACAATCTCATAAGTTAATCAGCTGCTACACTTGTTCTCGCTATCAACTTATTGCTTCATCCCTGACAGCCTTCCGGCTGTTTCGTCGCAATTTTCAGCGACTCATCAGAGGGACTTATGAATTAAGTATCCATTCTATTTCACGTTTCCTGTTCTTGAGATCATCAAGTATGTTCTTCATTCTGCGTCTTGCTTTCTTCCAGTTATCTTTCCATTCATCATCTATTTCGTTTGCATAACGTTCTTCAAGATCCTTTATTTCTTCCCTGACCTCATTTATTCTGTTCTTGGTTGTCTGAAGTTCAGCTTTAAGGTCTTTAACAAGCTGTGTTTCAACTACTGTGTTATCTACAAGCTTCTTGCCGTATTCATAAATTTCCTGTTTGCTAAGATCAGAGTTCATATACATAATCTCTAAGTCCTTGAACACCTTATAATTGTGATCGTTCTCTCTGCATCCTGTTCCTTCGATAAATTCGCTGTACATCATATTGAATTCCTCCGTTTTTCATCTATCTTGACTTTTTAAAACGTGTGCTGTATAATATAAGTAAATTAACTTATATATATATTATAATACGTATTTACGTAAAAGTACAGCCCTTTTTGCTCATTTTCTCGTATTTACGTAAACTTTGTTAACAATAATTAATGAGTATTTATTTTTCTACTTGATTTTGTATATTTTGACTAAAAGGGGCGATAGACATGATCGGATATAAAAATTCCAAGGTTCCACGCCTATTTGAACTAATGCAAGAAAGAAACATCAAAGCAAAGGACATCACAGAAGCAACAGGAATTTCAGCCGGAAGCCTTACAGATTGGAAATCAGGCAGAAGTATGCCAACCGGCAACAGACTTCTCGCAATTGCGAAATTTCTGAATGTATCCGCAGAATATCTTGTTGGTTCAGAGCAAACTGATTCTGACCCTCTTGAAGAACAAATAAAGATTGCGGTTTCAGATCTAACTGACGAACAAAAGCAAGATGTATTAAAGTACATCCGTTTTTTGAAATCAAAGTAGGTGATACAATGACTACTATGCAGAAAATACTTCACATTCTTGCAGATCGAAATATGTCCGTTTCTGATCTGGCTGCAGCAACCGGAATTTCAAAGCAGTCATTTACAAACTGGAAAAAAGGATATAATGACATTAAAGAAAGTAACCTCGGAAAAATAGCTTCTGCACTTCAGGTACCGTCTGAAATGCTACATGAAGATTCTTCCGAGATCATTTATAGCAAGAATGAATTGACTATTATAGACATTTTCCGCAGTGTCACGGCAGAGCAACAGTCGGATATACTTGATTACATATTAAGGTACCAGCGTACAAACTGAGCCGTCGGAACGAAATAACCGTGATTGACCTTTCCAGCCTTTTTCCAGGCAAGGCCGAAATCACCGTTTTCAATTGCTGCTCTAACACTGGCAATGTCAATTGAAAGAAAATCAGACACAGCAGATACAGGCAGATGAGTCGGAAACATTTCGATTAATCTGTCTATTTTTGCATTGTCTTCAGTAAGAAAAGCATTGATATTTGATGTAAACATTTTATAATCATCTCCTTATCTGCATTATACTACTTTCAATATGTTGTATTATGTCATAACAGGACGATGAGATTTGAGGAAGTTTGAAAATGGGAAGACCGAAAAAACAAGTAAGAAAAAAAAGACCCGATGGCACTTATGAGGCAAAAGTGACCATCGGGCGTGATATACACGGAAAAGTGTTAAGAAAATCTTTTTACAGTTCGAAATCTTTTGAAGCTGCTAAGCTAAAGGGTGAAAGATGGAAGATTGAAAATGAAATGAACATCAAGCGATCTGAACCGGAACGCACTGGAGATATGACTTTTGAAGAATTGTGCAGAGAAGTACAGGAAATCAAAAGATCAACCGTCAGGGAAGATACATATGAATCCTCTTATCTGACCATTGTTGAAAAGCATCTGATTCCTTTTTTCGGTGACTGGAAAATTAGGAAAATACGCAGAGTTGATATTGAAAAGTACTTCATTTCCAAGAAGGAAATGGCGAAAACTACTCTTGAATCTCACAAGAGCGTGCTGAGAGCCATTTTCAATCACGCTGTAATGAATTCCTATCTGTACGTCAATCCGGCTGACAGAATGACTATAGATGTTGGCAAAAAGGCAAAAGAGAAAAAAATCCTGACTCTTGAGGAAACCAACAAGGTAATGAGATATGTAGCTGAGCATCCAACTCACATTACAATTGCTATATATCTCATGTTGGGCTTTGGACTCGGCAGAGCGGAAGTTCTCGGCATCAAGAAACAAGATATTGACGCAGAAAACAAACTGATACATATATGCAGAGATGTTGTATGTGCTCAAGGGAATGTTATAGTTCACGAAACAAAAAACAAATACAGAAACAGATATGTTGTTGTGTCTCAAGAGGCTATTGATCTTCTTGTCAACGATCCGATGTTTGATGAAAAAGAATTCCTGATCAGCCCATACGGTGAGCCGATGAACCCGAAAAGCTTTAATTATCATTTTCAGAAAGTATTCAAAGAAAACAGCTTGCCTATAATCACACCTCACGGTTGCCGACACACAAGAGCAACGATATGGCTCTGTGAAAGGAAACCAGCTGAAGCTATAGCCAAGCAGTTCGGCTGGTCAGGAACCGACATGATATACAAGCACTACGGACATCTGAGTAATGAAGATATGCGTGAAATGCTTGAGATTGATTGACCACGACACCAAAAATCGCATTACGACAATTTCCACGACATCAGATATAATTTTTTCTCATTTATCATCAACGTCAAAAATCTACAAAACTTGCAACAGTCGAAATCATAAGGTGGAAGGAACTTCCTTGGTTATATAAACGGAATAACCAAACCGTCCTATTTATCACGCTCACAAGGCTTTTACGACATTTACCACGACATAAACAGCGAAATAAACGAAAAAGGTACTGCATTTCAAATTCATATCAATGTATGAACTTGAGATACAGTACCTTTTTCGGCTTCGACATAATACCAAAAGGAAATGCTTCTTAATGAATCAGCATCATAATAATATCATTTCAGATTGCAACTTGCAA
>JAZLGM010000061.1:0-2030 GCA_045616285.1 Ruminococcus sp. | reverse complement strand
TCCTGCTTTTAAAAGCATCGGCACAATCTGTTCAAGATATTTTTTTGAAATATTCTGCCTTTCTGAAATATCAGTAAGCGAAACATTTTCATTATTCCCGTTTTCCGCAATATCAACAAGCATTTTTATAGCGTATTTTCCTTTAACTGAAATTCTCATAATTTTCTCCTGTTATCATTTATCCCTCTATTCCTATCATATATATAGGTTTTGGCTTTCTGAAAAACCGCCGACATATTTTTATGCCGACGGTTTCAGCATTATTTAGAAAATACAACCTTGCGGTATGTATCAAAATTCATCCACTTCTTGAAATAATCTGAATTATCAGGATCATATTCAGAAAGGAATGTCTTAACCTCATCATCAGAAGAAACCTTGATTTCAAAGCCTCTGCCATTAATTACAGGTACATTTCCGTATGTATATTCAACAAATGAAATAATATCATCAATTTTGCCGTTTCTTACCTTAACAGCAACGCTGTCTCTGAGAACAAGAATGTCAAAGCTTTCAGGATAGCTGTAGCTTTCACCGCTAAGCGGAATTTCTTCTCCGATTCCGTATGTACTATGAACAGGCTGATATTTCAATACATTAAGACTTGATGCATCATAAAGGAATTCTTCAAAGATATCGCCTCTTGCACTAAGCTCTCCGTTTACAAATGATGCTCTTTCATTTGACTCAACCTTTTCACTAACATTTTCAACTACTCCACAGGCAGATGTCATATTTGTTACTCTGTCAATGAGAATAAGTTCGCCGAGTGTTTTATGAAGTGAGAATTTATCTGCAACTATTCCCTCTGTAAGCTTGATTTCACATACAGCTATACCATTCTTTTCAAGGCTTTCTGCATTAATATGTTCACCTGAATTCACATCTACTGCATAATCAATCTTTGTGAGAATACCTGAAATCGTCTTAGTTCCCAGTTTTACAAGATAATCCTTACCAACTACAAGAGGTTCATCATCCATCCATAAGAGTGAAACTGTCAGATTTTTGTATACTGCTGTATCAGTTTCTTTTACAAGTACACATCCTCTTGAAACATCAACTTCCTTATCAAGTGAAATTGTTACAGGCTGTCCCTTTACTGCTGTTTTTACTTCCTTGTCTGTAACAAGTATTCCCTTTACATGAGCCTTTTCATTGCTTGGAAGTGCTGTTATTTCATCGCCAACGCTGATTGAGCCTGCCTCAATCTGTCCCTGAAAGCCTCTGAATGTATGGTCAGGACGGCATACTCTCTGAACAGGCATATAGAAGCCCTTTTCGCCGTCATCTGAGCTGATGTCCACATTTTCAAGATATTCAAGAAGCGGCTCTCCCTCGTACCATGGAATATTCTCAGATTTAACTGTAACATTATCGCCTTCAGTTGCAGAAAGAGGAATAATCTTTACATTTTCAAGCTGAAGCTCTGCACGAAGCTCGGCAATCTGCTTTTCAATTTCTCTGAATCTTTCCTCGCTATAGCCGACTAAGTCCATTTTGTTTACAGCAAATACAAAGTATCTGATTCCCATAAGCTTACCGATTCTTGCGTGTCTTCTTGTCTGAACAAGTACCCCCTGTGATGCATCAACAAGAATTACTGCAAGGTCAGCAAATGATGCTCCGACTGCCATATTTCTTGTGTATTCTTCATGTCCCGGTGTATCAGCAACTATAAAACTCCTGTTGTCAGTTGTAAAATATCTGTACGCAACATCTATGGTAATTCCCTGCTCACGTTCTGCCATAAGACCGTCGAGAAGGAGTGAATAGTCGATTTTACCGCTTCTGCTTCCTACCTTACTGTCAAGTTCAAGAGCCTTTTCCTGATCGGCATACAAAAGCTTTGCATCATATAATATATGCCCGATAAGTGTTGATTTTCCGTCATCAACACTTCCGCAGGTAATAAATTTAAGTAATCCTTTCATTAGAAATAACCTTCTCTCTTTCTTCTCTCCATGCTTCCTGCCGCCTCGTTGTCAATTACTCTGGAGGTTCTTTCTGAGGAAACTGCGCTTAATGTT
>JAZLGM010000060.1:0-5024 GCA_045616285.1 Ruminococcus sp. | reverse complement strand
GATATAAATGAGGGTGCAGATATGATAATGGTAAAGCCTGCACTTGCATATCTTGATTTAGTACGTCAGGCTCGTGAAAAGTTTGATTTACCGCTTGCTGCGTATAATGTAAGCGGAGAATACTCAATGGTAAAGGCTGCTGCACAGAACGGCTGGATTGATGAAAAGAGAATTGTAATGGAAAATCTCACAGCAATCAAACGTGCAGGAGCGGATATTATAATCACATATCACGCACTTGATGCGGCAAAATGGATTGACGAAAGCTGAGGTAAGTTATGAAAACAGATAAATCGCAGGAATTATACAGCAGAGCAGTGAATTTCATGCCGGGAGGAGTAAACAGTCCCGTCCGTGCATTTAAAAGCGTTGGCAGAACACCGCTGTTTATAGAAAGAGCCGAGAAAAGCAGAATTTTTGATGCTGACGGGAATTCATATATTGACTATGTATGCTCATGGGGACCGAACATTCTCGGTCACGGATACAAGCCTGTAATTGATGCAGTAAAGGAAAGCTGTGAAAGGGGATTGACATTCGGGGCGTGTCATGAGGGCGAAATTCTCCTTGCAGAAAAAATAAAGACTCATTTTCCGTCAATGGAAATGCTCAGGCTTGTCAATTCGGGAACTGAGGCGGTAATGAGTGCAGTTCGTGCTGCAAGAGGATTTACGGGCAGGGATAAAATAATAAAATTTGAAGGCTGTTATCATGGACATTCAGATGCACTTTTAGTGAAAGGCGGTTCAGGATTGCTTACTAATTCCGTTCCTGAAAGTGCAGGTGTTCCGAAATCTTTTACAGAGCATACACTTCTTGCAAAATATAATGATGAAAAATCTGTTGAAGAGCTTTTTACAAAATATGAAAAAGAAATTGCCTGTATTATAGTTGAACCTGTTGCGGCTAATATGGGAGTTGTTCCGCCAAAGAACGGATTCTTACAGTTTTTAAGGGATATTACAGAGAAATATAATTCATTGTTGATTTTTGATGAAGTAATAACGGGTTTCAGACTTGCTGTAGGCGGAGCAAGTGAATATTATGGAATAAATCCTGATATTACAGCACTTGGAAAAATAGTCGGCGGAGGAATGCCTCTTGCGGCATATGGCGGCAGACGTGAAATTATGGAATGTATTTCGCCGCTCGGTTCAGTTTATCAGGCAGGAACACTTTCGGGAAATCCTGTTGCCGTATCAGCAGGACTTGCCACTATTTCCGCTATTGAAAGTATTCCGAATTTTTATGAATCACTTGAAAAAAAATCATTGCAGATTGAAAATGCAATGAAAAATGCAGGAATGAATGTAAATCGTGTCGGTTCAATTCTTACATCATTCTTTACAGATGAAAATGTAACAGATTATGAAACAGCTAAAAAATCAGATACCAAAAAATATGCTGATTATTTCGGATATCTTCTTGAAAATGGTATTTATACAGCTCCGTCACAGTTTGAAGCAATGTTTGTTTCATATGCACATACTGATGAGGAGATTGAATATACCTGCGAAATCATTAAAAATTACAGAAAGAAGGCGATTAAATGAAAGCCGAAAATGCATTTGTTGAATCAGATTTTGAATCCGAGGGATATTTCCCTGAAATACAGGAACTCAACATCATAAGCGGTGGATGCCGTCTTTACGGATATGTTTTAACTCCCGACAAACATTATGAAAAACCATATCCTACGATAATCATGTCACATGGTTTTCCGGGATATACAACAAATAATGACCTTGAATTCACACTTATGAGAATGGGATGTGTTGTAATTCATATGAATCACAGAGGTGCATGGGGAAGTGAGGGAAACTATCTTTTCACAAATCTTCGTGATGACCTTATTGCAATAGCAAAATGGGTACATAATCCTGCAATAGCGGAGCAGTATGATATTGATACAAAGAACATTTTCCTTGTGGGACACAGTATGGGTGGAATGACTGTACTCAATGCGGCAAAGGAGCTTGATTTCATAAAGGGAGTTGCGGCTATGGCTGCTTATGACATTGGTGGAGCATTCAGATTTGGTCTTGAAAAAGAGCTGTTTCTTATGATTGAAACTGAGGGACAATGTCTGAATATGAATTCAGCAAGTGAGGTATATGAAAATGCTCTCAATAACAGATTTGAACTTGCTGTATGCAATAATTATGATAAACTGTTGAAGCATAATGTTCTGCTTATTGAAGCAAAATATGATACAGTAGCTCCTCCAGACAAAATGCTCAGACCTCTTGCTGAATGGCTTGAAAAGGAAGGAAAAAAATTGGAATATGCTGTAATCAGCGGAAATCACAGTTTTATCGGTCAAAGAATGAAGCTTACTGAAACTTTGGGAAAATGGCTCGAAAAGGTTTCAAATCTATAATAAATCAGCGGATGCTTTTGTGCATTCGTTTTTTATATGGTAGAAATCAACAAAAATAATCATATTAATTCTATAGGAATTATATATTACAAAGAATGTCTATAAAACCTATTGACATACTATGCAAACTATGATAAAATAACATCATCATATAAAACAGGAAGAAGGTCGGAATAGTGAAGTTCAATACTGCGTTACTGCATAATAATTCAAAAGAAAAAAATCCGTCAGGTGCAACACAGATGCCTATATTTCAGGTAAGTGCATTTTCACATGAATCAGCGGAGCAGCTTGAAAAGGTATTTAACAATAAAGCAAATGGTTTTGCCTATACAAGAATAAGCAATCCTACGATTGATTCATTTGAGAAAAAGATATCATCAATTGAAAAAGGAATAGGTGCGGTTGCCTGTTCATCAGGAATGGCGGCAGTAACAATGGCACTTCTCAATATTCTTGAATCGGGTGATGAAATTATTGCAGGGGCAGGACTTTTTGGTGGAACAATTGATTTGTTTGGTGATCTTGAATCATTTGGAATAAAGACCAGATTTGTAAATCACATCACAACTGAAACGATTGAGCCTTTGATAAATGAAAATACAAAGGCTGTATTCGGTGAGATAATAGGAAATCCTGCACTTGACGTTATTGATGTAAAAAGTGTAACTGATATGCTGCATAAGCATAATATACCGTTTATTGCCGATTGTACAACAGCAACTTCATATCTTTTTAATGCTTTTGATTTCGGTGCGGATATTGTTATACATTCCTCATCAAAGTATATAAACGGCGGCGGAAATGCGATAAGCGGTGTTATAATTGACAGCGGAAATTTCAACTGGGATTATGAGAGATATAAAGGACTTGCTGAATATAAAAAATTCGGAAAATTCTGTTTCCTTGCAAAACTCAGAAATGGTATATGGAGAAATGTAGGTGCTTGTTTATCGCCTATGAATGCATTTCTTAATAATGTTGGAATTGAAACACTCGGACTCAGAATGGAACGTCTTTGCAGTAATTCACTTGAATTGGCTGAATTTCTTGAAAATGATGGACGTGTTAAAGTAAATTATCCGGCATTGAAATCGAGTCCGTATTACGATATTGTGCAGAAACAGTTCGGAGGAAAAGGCGGAGCAATTATTACAATTCGTGCTGGAAGCAAGGAACGTGCATTCAAGCTTATAAATAATTTGAAATATGCAGTAAATGCAACGAATATCGGTGATGTGAGAACGCTTGTAATTCATCCGGCAAGTACGATTTATACACATTCAACCGAAGAACAGAAATTGAATGCAGGTGTTTATGATGATACAATCCGTATAAGCGTCGGTATAGAGGATATAGATGATTTGGTAGAAGATTTCAGTAATGCAATTGATAAAGTGGAGGAGGATATATAATGGCTACAGATTATGCAACACTAAAAAAAGGCGGCTTCATGCGTCAGAAACAGAAGAATAATTTTTCGCTCAGACTCAGAGTTGTTGGCGGAAACCTTACAGCTGTACAGCTTGCAAAAATTGCGGAGGTTTCAGAGAAATTCGGTGACGGACACGTTCACCTTACATCAAGACAGAGCGTTGAGATTCCGTTCATAAAGCTTGATGATATTGATGCAGTAAAAGCGGCTCTTGCAGAGGGCGGAGTTGAGCCTGGCGTATGCGGTCCGAGGGTAAGAATAGTAACAGCCTGTCAGGGTGCGGCAATATGTCCGAGTGGCTGTATTGATACATTTGCACTTGCCAAGGAGCTTGATGACAGATATTTTGCAAAGGAGCTTCCTCACAAGTTTAAGTTCGGTATTACAGGATGTCAGAACAACTGTCTGAAAGCAGAAGAAAATGACCTTGGAATTAAAGGCGGAATTAAGGTTTCATGGAAAGAAGATGCCTGTATCGGCTGTGGAGTATGCGTAAAAGCCTGTCGTACAAATGCGATTGATTTTACAGACGGTAAAATTACTGTTGATAACAGCAAATGCAATTACTGCGGAAGATGTTGTAAATCATGTCCGACAGAGGCATGGAATGAAGTTCATGGTTATATAGTTTCATTCGGCGGATTGTTTGGCAATCATATAAACAAGGGTGAAGCGATAATTCCTTTCATTGAGGATAAGGAAAAGCTGATGAAAGTATGTGATGCGGCAGTAGAATTTTTTGCAGAAAATGCGAGTGCCGGTGAAAGATTCAAATTCACACTCGACAGAGTAGGATATGATAAATTTAAAGAAAGAATTGAGGAAGTTTACAATGGCTGATTTTAATATAGATGATACAGTAGATATTACAGATGTGGTTTGCCCGACAACATTCGTTAAGGCAAAAGTTGCTTTGGAAGAACTTGATGAAGGACAGATACTTTCAATCAGAATGAATGATGGTGAGCCTGTGCAGAATGTTCCGAGAAGCATTAAGGAAGAAGGACATAAAATTCTGAAACTCATTGATAATGAGGACGGAACATACAATCTTATTGTAGAAAAGGTCGGTGACTGATATGGCAGTCAGAGTAACAGAAGAAAATTTCAATGCTGAGGTACTTGAAACAAGTGGAATAGTAATAGCTGATTTTTATTCAGACAGCTGTGTTCCATGCAAAAGAATGTCACCGGTTCTTGCAGAGCTTG
>JAZLGM010000059.1:0-3257 GCA_045616285.1 Ruminococcus sp. | reverse complement strand
CCGATACATTTTTTCTTATCAATTGCAATGCTCATAGTTTTCATACTCCTTTACAAGTTCTCGTCTGATAATCTTTATCTCTCCGTTTTCAAGCTTTGAGTTCACATAACAGTTGAATTTCTCGTCATCTCTTTCAGGATAATCAAGATTCTCAGCAAAGCTGTGCCAGCGTGTTTCCTTTCTTGCTTTCAGATGTGCAATAACGCTTCGGCAGACTGTAAGTCTTTCTCTCAGTTCGTATATGAACATCAGCTCGTGGAAATCATCAGCATGAAGATTCTCTGCAAGCTCTGTCAGCTTAACTATTTTCTCATCTGCAAGGTCAAGCTGTTTTTCGTTAAAGCGGTAATTTGTCTTGATTCCGCCTGCATAGCTGTCCATTACGGTCTGCATTGCTTCTTCAAGCTGTTCATATGTGAACTGTGCATTTTTATTGCTGAGATACTTTTCTGCTCTGCTGTGATTATCATAAATTTCAGTTTCAGAAATACTTCCCGAAACTGAATCTTTTATGTATTCAAGTACGGATCCAGCGGCAATTTCGCCCTCTGCCAATGCTCCTGTTACATATTTCTGAGGACTACCTCCTGCAACATCTCCTGCCGCATAAAGTCCGTGAATTGTAGTTGAACGCTTTGTATCAACCCAGTAACCGCTTGCTGTATGACCGCCGACGATATAAGGCTCTGTCCCCTCGATTTCAACATTCTGCAGAGACGGATTCTTTCCGCTTTCAATCCATTTGATTGTCTGTGAAGGTGCCATGTTCAAATATGCTTTCATAAGAGATTCATCCTGCTGTGGAGTTATTCCCTCTGTTCTCAGGTAACATGGTCCTCTGCCTTCAAGATTTTCGGTTACTGTTCCGTGTACTCGCTGTGAAGTTGTTATTCCGTATTTGGTCTCGTAAACCTCACCAAGAGAATTTACCTGCTTTGCTCCTACTCCCTGTGCAAGAGTTCCTGTGGGAGCAATTGTATCCTTACATCTCAGAGCGATGAATCGCATTTCAAAGGTTGTCATTTCCGCACCATTGCGGATTCCCATTGCATAGCCTGCACCTGTATTAAACGGCGGATACCACATTTTATGACGTGAAAATCCCGGATTGTTCGGTTTATAAAGTCCTGCCGCTCCGCCTGTTGCGATAATTACAGCTTTTGATTCGATTGAATAAAAGACTCCGTTGTCTATTCCAAATCCGAAAGCACCGTTTATTGTGTTGTTTTCAACAGAATAATCAGTAATATTCACACGATTCATAACAGTTACATTCGGAAGCTTTTCAACTGCATCTGCAAGTATAGGCTTTATATTTTCGCCGTTAATTTTAAGATTTCTGTTGCCTCTTGCAACATACTTTCCATTCTCGTCTTTGAGAATTACAAGTCCAAGCTGTTCAAGCTTTTCTGTTACTGAATTAAGTCTTTCAGACATTGTAAGAAGCAAATCACCTCTTACAATTCCGTCAGCATCTTTTCTTGCGTAATCCACATAATCCTGCGGAACGTGTCCTTCTGTGATGTAGGCATTAAGGGCATTTACACCTGCTGCAAGACATCCGCTTCGCTTTATGTTTGCTTTTTCGCAGATTATAACCTTTGTATCAGGCTCTTTTTCTGCTATTGTAAGTGCCGCATAGCATCCCGAAGTTCCTCCGCCGATTATCAGCACATCAGTTTTTAAACGCTGTATTTCCATTATATCAGCTCCTGTTTAATAAATAATTGCGTACCGATTCAACGCAGTTTGCTCCGTCAGATGCGGCTGTTATCACTTGTCTGAGTTTTTTTGTTCGGACATCTCCTGCCGCAAAAATTCCCTTTGCAGAGGTTATTCCGTCCTCATCTGCAATTATATATCCGTTATTATCAAGTTCTGCAATTCCTTTAAGCAAATCACTGTTTGGTATACTTCCGATTGCTGTAAATGAGCCGCTAACGCTGAGAGTTCTTTCTTCTCCGTTCTGAATATACTTTATTCCGTTAAGCTGTTTTTCACCTAAAAACTCAGTCGGAACAGCATTTAGAATAAGTTCAATATTCGGAGTGTTTTTAACTGTTTCCTGCAATGACTCGCTCGCTCTGAAAGCATTTCTGCGGTGAATTATATAAACCTTTTCGGCAATTTCCGAGAGGTAAACCGCATCAGAAAGAGCCGTATCTCCTCCGCCGATTACTGCAACCGTTTTTCCTTCATAGAAAGCACCGTCACATACCGCACAGTAGGAAATTCCCTTTCCTGAAAATTCCTGCTCGCCTTTGATATCAAGTCTTCGGCGTTTTGTTCCTGCGGCATAGATAATTGTCTTTGTTTCAAGAGATTTACCATCTTCAAAAACAACAGACCATTTATCTGTATCAGGCTCTATTTCAGAAACCTCAGCTTCAATAAATTCAGTCCCTACAGCTTCTGCATGATTTCGGAACTTTTCTCCCAGATCATAACCGCTTTCACCGAAAAATCCGGGATAATTGTCAACTCTGCTGCTTTCAGCAATCTGACCTGTTCCCATAAATTCCTTTTCAATTACAACAGCTTTCAGATTTGCTCTCTGAGCATAAATTGAAGCTGAAAGTCCCGCAGGACCGCTTCCTATGATAATAACGTCGTACATTTTATTCCTCGATTTCAAGTATTTCTTTTTCCAATGTTTTCGGATCAGTGCCATAAATCCTAAATGAATTCAGCACAGGTTTTTCTCTTTCCATAAGTGAAAGAATCATGTAGCTTGCCTTGCTGTCGAATGCAAGTCTTTTATCCTCATCGGACGGTCTTGACGGTGATTCAGGATGTGAATGCCAGTTTCCGAGCGGAACATATCCCTTGCTTCTCATATCCTTTATTGCAGTAAGCTGTTCTTTCGGGTCAAGTGAAAAATGCTCGTTGGATTTATCAATGTTAGTCAGGAGATAAACTTCCTCAACAATCTTATCCTCACCATCAGTTTTTCCTGCAATAAGTCCGCAGGCTTCATTTGGAAGTTCTGATTCTGCATGACGGAGCATTTTTTCAAAATCTGATTTTTTAAGTTTTATCATTATTATTCCTCATCTGTAAGGTGAACTCCGTCACACTCAGCCTGTTCGTAGTCGATAAGCTCTGTAATTGTCGGATTATCGCCGCAGACAGCACACTTTGAAGTATTTGTCGGAAGCTTAACCTTTCTGAATTCCATTGTAAGTGCATCGTATGTAAGCAGATATCCTGTGAGCAAATCGCCCTTGCCAATGATATACTTTACAGCTTCCATTGCC
>JAZLGM010000058.1:0-2314 GCA_045616285.1 Ruminococcus sp. | reverse complement strand
TGAAGAAGCGGCAGGAGTTATGGGTGCATCAAAGGGAAAAATTTTCAGAAGCGTTATTCTTCCTGAAATTCTTCCTGCGGCGTTCACAGGCTTCGGACTTGCATTCGGAAGATGTCTCGGTGAATACGGAAGTGTAGTATTTATCGCAGGAAACAAACCATTTGAAACTGAAATCACACCGCTTATAATAATGTCGGAACTTCAGGAATATGACTACCCAACTGCAACACCAATTCCACTTGTAATGCTTGTTGCGGCATTTACAATTTTGTTCCTTGTGTATCTGATTCAGGCAAGAAACACTAAAATTTTAGGAAGATAGGAGACATTGCAATGGAAAACAAAGACAACGGTTCAAAGCTTGTAAAATGGCTGTTAATCGGCATCAGCTTTCTGTTTGTAATTGTAATGCTGATTCTTCCTCTTGTAACAGTTATAATGGAAGCACTTAGACAGGGCTGGGATACATATAAAGAAGCAGTTACTGATGAATATACAGTAAAGGCTCTTCTTTTGACACTTGAAGCCACTGTATTCGCAGTTCTTTTCAATACGATTTTCGGACTCTTTGCGGCATGGACTGTTACAAAATACAGATTCAAGGGCAAGAAAATACTTACAACTCTTATTGACGTACCTGTAACTGTTTCGCCGATTATAGCAGGTCTTGTATTTGTACTCACATTCGGCAGACAGAGCTTTCTTTATCCTTATTTGCAGGATCTGGGAATAAATGTGGTTTTTGCAGTTCCCGGAATAATTCTTGCAACAGTATTTGTAACATTTCCTATTATTTCAAGAGAGCTTATTCCTGTTCTTGAAGTTCAGGGAACAGACGAGGAAGAAGCCGCATCACTTATGGGTGCAGGTGGATTCAAAATTTTCCGCAAGGTTACATTTCCTCATATTAAATGGGCTTTTCTTTACGGAGTTATCCTCTGTACAGCAAGAGCAATGGGAGAATTCGGAGCTGTATCTGTTCTTTCAGGACATCTGAGAGGAAAGACAAATACACTTCCGCTTCATGTAGAGATATTGTTTAACGAATTCAAATATGTGCCTGCATTTGCAGTATCTTCAATACTTGTAATGCTCGCAGTAATTATTCTTGTAATCAGAAGTGTAATTGAATATGTCGGAAAGGGGAAGAAAGAAGATGTACGTTGAGCTTAAAAATATAAATAAGAAATTCGGTGATTTCAAGGCTTCTGATAACGTAAGTTTCGGAATTGAAAAGGGAAGTCTTATCGGTCTTTTAGGACCAAGCGGAAGCGGTAAAACTACTATTCTCAGAATGATTGCAGGACTTGAAAATCCTGACAGCGGAGAAATCATCATTGACGGCAAGGTTGTAAACAATATTCATTCAAGTCAGCGTGGAATCGGCTTTGTATTCCAGAGTTACGCTCTTTTCCGCTATATGACAGTTTATGATAACATTGCTTTCGGACTTAAAGTTCAGAAGGCTGATAAGAAATACATTAAGGAAAGAGTAAATGAACTTATAGAGCTTATCGGACTTAAAGGACTTGAAAAGCGTTATCCCAGTCAGCTTTCAGGCGGTCAGCGTCAGAGAGTTGCGTTTGCAAGAGCATTGGCACCGAATCCGCAGCTTCTTCTTCTTGACGAACCATTTGCAGCAATTGATGCCAAGGTCAGACAGGAGCTTCGTTCATGGCTGAGAGAAACAATCACAAAGCTCGGAATCACAAGTATTTTCGTAACACACGATCAGGATGAAGCAATTGAGGTTGCTGATAAAATCATCATCACAAATAAGGGCAGAGTTGAGCAGATGGGAACTCCGCTTGAAGTATATCAGAATCCACAGACAGCATTTACAGCCTCATTTTTCGGACATACTTCATTTCTTGAAGATTACACAAAATTCAGCAGTTTTGAGGAAATTCCGAATGTTGAAAAAGCAATTGTACGTCCTGAATTTGTAAAGGTAGCGAAGAAGAATGAGAATATCATCTATCGTGCATCTGCATCTGAGGGAGAAGTTATTCAGACAGCTTTCAGAGGAAATACAATAGAGCTTACAATCAAGGTAAACGGAATCACAATTACAGCACATCGTGGACTTAATCATGCAGAAGTCAAAGTTGGCGAAAAGGTGAACGTATTCCTTTACAGAATATTTGTTACAGTCGGTGATGAAGCATATCTCCTTGAAAATAAAACACTTACTGAAAACTCAGTATTTATCTGACATATGAGAGGCGCATTATTATGGGTATGATTTATAAAAATGCAATTGAACTAATCGGAAAAACTCCGCTTATGGAGGCTTTAAATATTGAGGAGAAGC
>JAZLGM010000057.1:0-17992 GCA_045616285.1 Ruminococcus sp. | reverse complement strand
CCTGGGACGCTCTGCAAAAGACTTGCTTAACATCATAGACACGCTCACCACAAAGAGCGTAACGCTTATCAGCCATAAGGAGAGCATTGATACTGATGCGCCCACAGGAAAGTTTATGCTTACTGTCTTTGCAGCTCTTTCACAGCTTGAACGTGAACAGCTTAAACTCCGACAGCGAGAGGGTATTGAAATTGCAAAGGCTCAGGGTAAGTACACCGGCAGAAAGCCGATTGAAATCGACTGGGAGAAATTCGGAAAGCTGTATACCGACTGGAAGTCCAAAAACATCACAGGCAGGGACTTTATGCGGAGAATGGGCTTGTCGGCTAACACTTTTTACCGCCGTGTGCGTGAGTATGAAATCCGTCACGGCATCACCGAGCAGACTTCTGCTTGACTGTCTGGCGAACGGGACAGACCCACAGAACTGTCCGAGCCTGCGGAGCGGAAAACTAACCGCTGAAAAGAAAAAGCCCTCAGAAACGCTTGCAGGGCGTTTCCGAGAGCTTGCGGTTAGTGTTCAGTTCCAATAAGGGTTGTGCCTGTTGTGGTATGCTCCAAAATTCTGATTATGACTTATGCGGAACGGAAAACAGGTGCGCCAATAGGCTGCGGCATACTGGAACGTTCTTCTTTTGTATATAGTTTTATTGATTTTACCAACAAGTATTGCACGGTTATTTGTTTATATCATAATGATCAAGAAGCTCATCCCAAGTACTGACATTTATTTCATCTATATGCTTAATTTCACCAGAGGCGGCTATAGACTTTTTTGCTTCATTAGGCTGATAAATAAATGTTGTAACGGGATTCATATCGCTGTCAAATACAATAACGTATTCCATACCTTGTAATTGGGAATATTCTTCTAATAATGATTTACCAAAGTCATTATCGACAGTGATTTTTCCATATAAGATACTTGGGGGCTGACTACTCCATTCAAATGATCCAGCTTCAATCCTTATATAACTTGCCAAAGTGCTCGTTGCTTCAACAACTACATCCTCATATGTTGGTGAATCTCCTGTATTCATTCTGTCTGATTCTGAGCTATTACAACTACATAAACTCATGGATATAAACAGACAGCTAAACAACAAGAGAAGATTATAAGCATTCTTCATATGTTACACCTTCACATAACAATTATAACGATTGAGTTTTTCATTTAGACTAACAGTATTATTATACGCTTTAGCCCTTGTTGCAGTTGAGTGATCCAATGGATTGTAATCAAAAAGCCATCCTATTATTCCTGTGCGTTTTGCGCTAAGATCAAGATATTCATCTTTTTCAGCCTTTTCGGTATCAAGTTCTTTATATAAATTATTTTTTTCATAGCATCCGAATAAACTCAATGATAAGATGCCAAGCAAAGCAAGTAATAGTATTTTTCTCATATTAATTTTTCTCCTATAAACCGAGAGTTTGATTAGAACATAATCTGAGTGCTTTCCTTTTGTCATTATTATATCAAACTTTACTGAAAAAGTCAATCACGCCATTTTCAGCTTGACGGTCAGGTGAACGAAAAAGCCACACAGCACCGTCCACCATTGCGGAGCAGAAAACTGACCGCTAAAAAGAAAAAGCCCTCAGAAACGCTTACAGAGCGTTTCCAAGAGCTTGCGGTTATTCAGTTTCAATAGGTTTTGTGCCTGTTATGGTATGCTCCACAATTCTGATTATGACTTGTGTGGAACGGATTTTGAGTGTGCCAGTAGGCTAAGATTATTTGATACGCTTACCAATCAATTCAATATACTCTTGCCTTGTTATACCACCGTATTTAGCGGCAAAATCATCAAGTGTACAGTTATCCGGCAGACCGAGGAAATTCATTATCAGATTGAATTTATCACGATTCTCCGGCAACAGCAGATTATGCCTTATCATATGCTTAGGTGTTTCTGTAAGTATATCGGCAAGACTTTTCCCGCAGAGGTCGGCACTGATGCCCATTGCAACACCGCCGTCAAAGTATACTCCCTCATCAAGCAACTTCCGAATATTGTCAGGCACAATCTCCCACGGTATCTCAAATGATGCGAATCCCCACTCCACATATAAAGCTCTTGGTGTATTCATCTTGGGCTTAGGCTCTTTCGGGGACATCTTTACAATAGTTTCCGCTGTAAATGGAGTAAAATGCTTACTCCTGTTCCCTTGTCTTGCAAGCTGTAAAAGGAATTGTATGTCATCGGGGACAAGCACTTTATGTGCAACTATCGTATGCGTACCCCAAAGTATATCACAGTCGGAACAGAGTTCTGGCGGACGTAGAGCCTTGCCAGATAGCTCTTTTGCCGTCATATCCTTATCAGTTGTCACAAAATCATACACCCTTACAATAACAGGCTGCATCATAACATGACGGAAACTATGCTCTTTCGGGAGTTCGTCCCATTTCTCAATCTCTCGTGTTTTGCCGAGTATCAAGCCATAAGCATAATGCTGTCTGTCAACCTGACAACGGAAAATATCGCCAGCTTTGAATTTTACTGTCTGATGTTCCATATTTCTGACGGCGGCGATACGCTCAAAATAATCATCGGGACAGGTCGGGATATAAAACCACATAAACTCATGGAAATCTTCATCAGACATGATTTTACGCACACGTTCTTTTTCTCCAACAGGGATAACCTGATTGTTTCTAAGGTTTTGAGCAACGATTTGGCTTTTATTTTTCTGTAAATAAATATAGAAATCACACCCAAAGGGCTTGACCGCCATAACGTTAGTAGGTGTGATTGGTTTTGCTCTGCCCCTTGAAGTCAGCGGTAACAGCATTGTTCTGTTATCCGTTTCAAGACGGGTATCAAATTCATTGTAGTTTCTCCAACTGTATGAGCCGTCCTCATTGATAGAATGTTCCTCATAGATCACCTTGACAATCGTGTTACCTTCAAAAAACAGGACAGTTCTTTTTTTCAGCCGATAGGTAACGCTGTACATAGATACTGTTTCCCAATTCGCATCAAGAGGATCAAGTGCAAGATAACGCCGTTCCTCATTAGTCAGCGTAACCGTGTAAACACCGTCAGTAAAATAATGTTCTGCTTTTGAAACGGGCTTTCTCTCCGTATGGACTGCCTTTTCTGCTGTTTCGGGAATGATAGCATTTTCGGGCAAAAGTGCATCTCCGCTGAAGCTGCCTAAAATTTCAGCCACCGCCTGATAGTTCACACCGTTTTTTCCTCGCCAGAAATTAAGCGGATAGAATGTCAGACCATCCCTCCCCATACCGTGATCGGTGAAATTTACATAGCTGTGGAGAAATCCCTTATTCTCAGCTCCTTCTAATATCCCGCAGATGGAAAGTATACCCAATATACAATGAATAGCATTACCTGTGGCATCGAGAAATTTTTGCTTGCGTATTTCTGTCAGCAGGGCGGTATCCATATTATGAGCTTTCATTTCTTTCACACAGGCAAATATACCGTTAAGTATGCGGTAGTCCTCGTTGCACGGCTCAACACGAGGCATTTTTTCAAATTCACGCAGATCATTGAGGACATATTCGGCGCAAGTATAATCAGGCTCTCTGCCATACTGTTTGGGTGGAAGATAGCGAAAAACGTTATATATGTTCCAATCGACGGCTTCTTTCATATCAAGTCCATGACTGCAACCGCAGACAACGCATAAAGGAGTGCTCCATTCGTTCTTTTCTACACCGTTTGATACAAATTCATGTTCGGGGAGTGCCCTCGCCCACACAAGGCTTGAAATAGCAGAACGGTATCTTATGTCACCGCTTGAAAGACTATATAAAAACGCTTTTGCAGCGCTTTCGAGAGATAGACGTTCAGAAAGTGCCTTGATCTCTGAAACGATATCATCGTGTGTCATAGCGGAATCAGGCACAAGTACACCGCTTTTTATAGCATTCTCCCTATCAGTATCAGACGGTTTTCCATCTGCCTTGTACGAAAGATAGTATTTCTTTAAGAGCATTACCGCTTTCTTGTCTATCATAGCTTCAACCTCCTCTTTATAGATAATTATAACACATCAAGACTTGTTTTTCAAGAGCCTATTTGCCATTTGAAAAGAAAAGTCTTATCCCCGTGTCACAGAGATAAGACTTCGTAAATCATCATAAATTATGCTTTCAAACCAGTTTTAGCTTCAAACTCGGCAACGGTCATGTGGGCTTCTTCGGCTGCCTGCACAAGCGTAAGCAATCCTTTTTTAATAAGGCTTACCAGAATGTCCAACGCACCGTCCTCCCTCTGCTCCGCAAAGGTTCTTGCTTCATCATATTCAGTAATACACATACGCTTCACCTCCGCTTTGTTTGCCACGAGGAACGGCTTGATGAGCGAATCATCGGGTAATTCCTCTAAGGCAGCATCGACTGCTTCTTCTAAGGTTTCCATTGTCTGCTGGTAGGAACGGACTTTATCGACGAACCACGCATATTCTTTCAGCGGCTTGCAGGCATCGAGCAATGCCTTATTATGCCCAAAATTAATGTTTATCATCGTGACCTTGACTTCAATATCCGACTCTCCATCAAAGGAATCCGACAGACTAAGAGTAATGCGATCCTCCTTTTCGTCAGTTCCGTTGTAAAAGCAAACGCATTTCGGTGTCGGAGCTTTCTGCTGCGCAGAACTGTATCTGTGATAGTGCCTGCTCTCCTCAACATACTTGCTGTATATCATTCCTGCATAGATCAGAAAGCGCATCGGCATATTGGGGTTGAATGTGGACTGCTGTTCATAGAAGCTCATCGTATTGTCGATCAGGAACGATACATCGTTCTTCATGCTCATATATACGGCATTTTCTATGGTGTTCAGCTTGATCGCACTTGCATCTGTATAGTGTGAGCCGTTCACGGCATTGTAAAGGCTCAATGTCCATTCTTTATTCTGCGGATTACCGAAGATAAACTTGAAAAGTCTGTCACGATACTCACGGTTTGCACCTGTTTCAGCCATCGGAATCACGCTCCTTTCCTTAATTATATTATACCACCTATCCGGCACACTGTCAAGGGATATATCGGCTATTTGCCCCTGAATTTTTACTCCTGAACCTCTCTCATCAAAGCCACGCCGTCCTTGAAACCAACCTTGTACGCAGCTCTCATCTCAGTATCGCTCACGCAGTCGAGTATCTTGTGAAACACATCGATCTGATCCTCACTGAGCGAATTTTCAAACGGTATGCAGAGCTTGTTGAACTCGTCCGAGAACTCAGCGGTGTGTATATCCCCCACACGGAGGTTGTAAATCATATCAATCATTGTAAGCACCCTTTCGGTAATAATTTAGCTTGCTGTACCTGTCTTACAATGTTTGTCTGAAAACTTCTTTATGCCTACTGTCGTAACGCACAGGGAATGAAGTATTTCATAATCCAACGAGAAGAAAGGATATGGTTACCAAAAATCGCTACGGAACTGGATCTGTCTCCTAAGTCCTATCTGAAAAAGCTGACGAAGGATATTATATGTCCCTATTGCGGTCAACCTGTCAAACAGACAGCTCACAGAAAAGAAAATCATTGGAAAACTGAATAAAACATAATATTTAGTCCTCTGAAGTAACAGTTTATTTGTTGCTTCAGAGGACTTTTTTTATTCTTATCCGCTCAAACGCTTCACCCATCTCCAGTGGATAAATAGATATTTATTTTATGGAGGTACTCTTATGACAAATGAACAGAAAACTAAAATTGTGCAGATGAAAGCCAACGGAAAGACAATAAAAGAGATAGCAGATGTGCTGTGTCTGTCAGTGAATACAATAAAATCCTATCTCAAGCGTAAGAAAAATGAAGATACCTGTCTGTGCTGTGGATTGGAACTTATCCATATCGAACACAAGAAAAAGAAGAAGTTCTGCTCCGATAAGTGTCGTCAGAAGTATTGGCGTGAAAGTCAGAAAAAAACAGTAGCTATGCTGGAGATTACCTGTAAGGGTTGTGGTAAAAAGTTCTATGCCCATCAAAGTAAGAACCGAAAATACTGTTCTCGTCTTTGCTATCGTGGAGGTGTGGTCAATGGGAAGTGAGAAAATTCAGGACATTGCTTCTTACAAACTTGCTGTTGCTGTATTTCATAAATTCTATCGTGACGGCTTGATTTCTGAAAAGCAGTACATGAAATGCGAAGCAAAAATCGCCGAAAAATTCGGCTTATCTTTGTGTAGTATTTATCGCAGTATACCCTTGACTTATAGGGGGATAAGAGTTAATATGTGACACTGAGGAGGTGCTTATCATTGCAAGAATTATAAAACAAGTAGAGTTCCTGCCGAAAATGCCAAAGCTACTGAATGTGGCTGCATATGCCAGAGTGTCAAGCGGAAAGGATGCCATGCTGCATTCACTCTCTGCTCAAGTCAGTTATTACAGCGAAAAAATACAGAAACATCCTGGTTGGAAATACTGCGGTGTTTATGCAGATGAAGCTATCACAGGCACAAAGGCGGACAGAGACCAGTTTCAAGAACTGGTGGAACGATGCCGAAATGGTGAAATTGACCTTATCCTTACAAAGTCTATCAGTCGTTTTGCAAGAAACACCATTGTGCTGTTAGAAACTGTCCGTGAACTGCGTGACCTTGGCGTGGACATCCTGTTTGAGGAACAGAACATTCACAGCATCAGCCCTGATGGTGAATTGATGCTGACCATTCTTTCCTCTTATGCACAGGAAGAAAGTCATTCTGTCAGCGAAAACTGCAAATGGAGACTGCGTAAAAACTTTGAAAAAGGTGTCATCGGCAGTATCACCATGTTCGGATACCGCAGAAATGCAGAGGGCATTTTGGAAATAAAACCAAAGGAAGCCCAGATTGTCCGTATGATATTCCACGATTATATTTCAGGCATGGGTGGACAGGCAATTTCCAAAAAGCTGAATGAAATGGGTATACGTACAGCACAAGACAATGAATGGACGGCTCCACGCATCAAAGAAATACTTTCCAATGAAAAATATATGGGTTTGCTGATTCTCCAAAAGTATTACAAAAATAATTATATAGAAAAAGTGAAAACAAGGAACAACGGAGAATTGCCAAAGTATATGGTTGAGGATGCACATGAGGCAATCATTGATGCGGAAACATTTCAGAAGGTTCAGAAAATATTACAACAGCGTGAAAAGCAGTACGGTCATGAAGGTGCAACCAATCGATATCCGCTTTCAGGTATGATACAATGTGGATGCTGCGGGAAAAATTATCAGCGAAAAATATATCCGCAAGGAGCGACATGGCTTTGTGCTACGTTTTTGCGAAAAGGAAAAAAATACTGTCCAACTGCAAAACAGATACCCGAAAATATTTTATTGCCTATCATTTGCGAGGTTCTTGGGCTATTTGAATTTGAGGAAACAGCAGTCAAAGAAAAGCTGGAACGGATTGTAGTTCCTGCACCGAATGAATTACAATTTCTGTTTCGTGATGGAACACAGGTTCAGCGACATTGGGAGCATATTTCCAGAAGCGAAAGCTGGACGGAGGAAATGAAACAACAAGCAAGAGAAAGGAGCTTGCAATGGAGCGAAAAGTAACGAAAATACCGTCAACCATTGATATGCAGACGCATATGCAAATCAATGCCAAAGCAAAACGTAAAGTGGCTGGTTATGCGAGAGTGTCTACCGATTTGGAAGAACAGCAAAATTCCTATGAGGCACAGGTCAAGTATTATACAGAGTATATACAAAGCCGTGAGGACTGGGAGTTTGTCAAGGTTTATACCGATGAGGGCATCAGTGCAACAAGTGTAACGCATCGTGACGGTTTCAAGCAGATGATTGAGGATGCACTTGCAGGAAAAATTGACCTGATAATCACAAAATCCGTCAGCCGATTTGCCAGAAATACGGTTGACAGCTTGACAACTATCCGAAAGCTGAAGAATGAGGGGGTTGAAGTTTACTTCGAGAAAGAAAACATTTACACCTTTGACAGCAAAGGAGAATTACTGATTACCTTAATGAGCAGTTTGGCACAGGAGGAATCACGTTCTATTTCAGAAAATGTCACATGGGGACAACGCAGACGATTTGCGGAGGGAAAAGTAAATCTACCCTACAAACAGTTCCTTGGTTACCGAAAAGGTGAAGATGGCTTGCCTGAAATTGTCCCGGAGGAAGCAGAGATAGTGCGATTTATCTATCGAACTTACATGGAAGGTCAAACCACTTATGCAATCGCTCGTGATTTGACGAAGCAGAACATTCCGACACCAAGCGGCAGGAAAAACTGGCATCAATCCACCATTGAAAGCATACTGACAAACGAAAAATACAAGGGTTCTGCATTGCTTCAAAAAAGATTTACTGTTGACTTTCTCAGCAAAAAGACAAAAGTGAATGAGGGCGAAGTTCCGCAGTATTACATTGAAGAATCCCATGATGCCATCATCAGCCCAGAGGAATTTGAAGAAGTGCAGGCTGAAATTGCAAGGCGAAAGAAACTTGGCAGAAAGTACAGCGGCAATACTATATTCTCGGCTAAACTGGTCTGTGGTGATTGCGGTAACTTCTTCGGTTCTAAGGTGTGGCACTCCACAAGCAAATACCGCCGTGTCATCTGGCAATGCAACAACAAATTCAAGGGTGAACACCTTTGTTCTACGCCACATTTTTATGAGGATGAAATTAAACTGAAATTCATATCAGCTTTTGCAGCATTCTTTCAGAAGAAAGATATGGTTCTGGAAACCTGCCGTATGCTGATTGATGAGTTGTCTGATACATCGGCGGCTGATGCTAAAATAGAAAAAATGCTGGCGGAACTGAACGACATCAGTCAGCAAATACGAGAGCATATTCAGAAAAATGCAACCGAAGCCCAAAATCAGGATGAGTACCATCAGACATATCACACCCTTGAGGAACAGTACCAAAAGAAAACTAAGGCAATCAACAAAGAGAGAAAACGCCTGCTCGAACAGCAAAATAAGATGGAAACCATGTCAGCATTTATCAGAACGCTTGAAAGCACAGAAGAAACGCTTCCTTATTTCGATGATGATATTTGGAGAGCGGTTATTGATAAGGTAACTGTGTTCCATGATGGCAGAATGGTATTTCAGTTCTTGGACGGCAGCGAGGTGGCTATATAAAAATAATGGCTCGAATGTACAGATAGTCACGATTGATTATCCGGCACATTCGAGCTTTTATTTGTTTTGGGTAATATATAGCACTCTATTCAGTATATAATAGTGTTCTATCCAGACTTTAGATATTACTATTGACTTTATACCTTTATATGGTGATAATGTCTGTAGCATTTATGTTTCAAGGAGAATTATCTTATGGATAGAGAAATGAAATACCGAGTAAATAAATATCTGTTGAAGATTCTTATAAAGCATAATATCCTTTCTGTTGATGAAGCCGCAGACATTCAGGAACAGCTTTTAGAAACGATTAATCCACCATATGGTTCAATAGAGGAGGTTGGAGATTTTGAAGAATATAGAAATAATTCCGGTGAAAAACAATCCAAAAGCTAATAAAGAAAAAACCGAGAAGAAACGAGTCGCAGCTTACATCAGGGTGTCTACTCTGTTTGAAAGTCAGAATAACAGCTATGAACAGCAATTGCAGTATTACACACAGCTTATTAAGAATAATCCCTCCTGGATATTTGCAGGAATTTATGCGGATAAAGGAATCAGCGGAAGTTCCATAAAGCCAAGAAGTGGCTTTCAATCTATGATTGCTGACTGCATGGCTGGTAAAATTGATATGATACGAACCAAAAGCGTTTCAAGATTTGCAAGAAACACAACAGACACCTTGAATACTCTTCGCCAACTGAAGCGTTTAGGAATTGGGGTGTATTTTGAACGTGAAAATATATGGACACTTGATGATACGGGTGAATTCCTCATTACCATACTTGCTTCCTATGCTCAGGAAGAATCAAGATCAATCTCGAACAATGTCAAATGGGGCATTAGAAAAGGATATGCTAAGGGTAAATACTGCTTCAGAACAAAAAATTTTCTCGGATACGATGAAGATAGAACGATAAACAAAGATGAAGCTGTCATAATACGATTGATATACCGATTGTTCTTGCAATGCTATTCACCTTATGCTATCAAGGATATACTGAACGAAAAAGGTGTCAAACGTCCCTGGAGTGCTGAAAAGTGGTATGAGACTGTAATTATAAGTATTCTGAAAAATGAAAAGTATATGGGTGATACCTTGTTACAGAAAAAATATGTGGATGATTTTATATCTCATCATATTGCTGAAAATACTGGGCAGCTACCAATGTATCTGATTCATGAGGACCATGATGCCATTATCTCAAAGCAGGTGTTTGATAAAGTACAGGAAATTTTAAAGGAGTCAAGCAAATCAACGTCGTATAAACATCCACTAAACCATAAAATAATATGCAGATGTTGTGGTTCTAAATTTCGACCTGTGAGGTGGCATTCGACAACCTATAATCAGCGAGTCTGGAAATGCAAAGGATGTAAAAATAACATTCATTTGTATGAAAAGGAGCTGTATGGTACTATCATTTCTATCTGGAAAAAACTTATTGTAAAATATGCTGATGGTGAATTGATGCATCAAATGAGTACAGTAAGTATTGGAGAGGATGATCTGGGGTTTGATGAGCTTGGTATCATCTTGGACTCCATCACGGTTTATCCCAATTCGAAATTAAGATATAAGTTTATCGATGGGAAATCAATGTTTGCAATATATAAAAAATCAGATAGAAGATTTAAGAATAAGGCCCATACATAAGAAAACGATTATGCCTTTAGGGTGCATTTTCCATTCCATAGGGTGCATTTGCGTTTTGCGTGGGTGCATTTCAAAATTATAAGGGTGCATTGTATCAAAATAATCGTTCTTTGACATTAATTCATTTCAAATGATACAATGTATAAAATGCACTCATTTCGGTGGGTGCATTTTATTATGAAAAATCAAACGATTAGTCCGCTGGGTGCATTATTTTTAAGGTAAATGCACCCAAGCATTTTTTGTATTAAAATCATAAAACATAACAGAAAAAGTCCTTGACAGCCTTTCAGCCATCAAGGACTTTATTCATTTCAAATTTTTACTTCAGAGCCATCCCAGAACTGGAATACTACGCTTCCATCATGGAAAACTGTCATGTTTTCAAGGACAGCGCTCCACAGGTTTTCATCGAACTCTTCAAATCCGTCCGTCTGCAGATATTTCAGGATCCTTTGCATTTTAGCAATTCTGCCGTTACGCTCTTTTACCAGTTGTTCTTCAGCATCAAGCTTCCTAGAGATCTCTTCATATTTTTCATTCAGCTCCTGGTAGTCAAGGTCGGTTTCACCGGAACTCTGCTGAATGTATGCTTTCAATTTTTCATTGATATCGTCAAACTCAGCTTGCAATTGTATTCTTTCACCTGATTGTCTTTTCAGCTGATTCAGAACAAATTGACAATTTTGAACTATATGATCTCGCTTTTCAAAATACTGAGAAAATGCTGACATGAACTTCTGCTGAATTTCCGTTTCATATAAGTGTGGTGTTGAGCAGATGTGTTCACCTTTGAACTTATTGTTGCATTGGTATATTACCCGGCGTATTTACTATTTGAGTGCCACACCTTTGCTCCAAAGAAGCAACCACAGTCGCCGCATATAATTTTTGAAGCATATATGCTTGTGCTGCTGAACTGTTTTCCAGCCTTGTCCCTCTTAATAAATTCAGCTTGTACCAGATCAAATTCTTCAGGGGTAATTATGGCGGGATGACTATTTTCAACGTAATACTGCTGGACTTCACCTTCATTGATTTTGTGTTTCTTTGTCAGAAAATCAATAGTAAAGGTCTTTTGCAGCAATGCGTCACCTTTATATTTTTCATTGGTCAGTATACTTTTAATGGTTCCGCCTGCCCATTTAGTTTTACCTGCGGGAGTAGATATACCCCTTTTTGTTAATTCAACTGCTATTTTGTAAGGGGTCATGCCCTGAATGAAGCTCCGATAGATAAATCTGACTACCTCAGCTTCCTCCGGTACTATTTCAGGAACCCCATTTTCTCCTTTTCGATAACCCAGGAACTGACTGTACGGCAATGTTATCTTTCCATCTGCCATACGTTTGCGCTGTCCCCAGGTTACATTTTCTGAAATAGAGCGTGATTCTTCCTGAGCAAGAGAACTCATAATGGTTATTAACAGCTCTCCTTTACCGTCAAAGGTCCATATGTTTTCCTTTTCAAAGAAACATTCTACATTATGTTCCTTTAGCTTTCTGATAGTCGATAAGCTATCAACTGTATTTCTTGCGAATCTACTAACGGATTTCGTGATTATCAAATCAATCTTACCAGCAAGTGCATCTGAGATCATACGGTTGAAGCCATCACGATGCGTAGTTGATGTACCGCTGATTCCTTCGTCAGTATATACTTCAACAAAAGACCAGTCGTTCCGGCTTTTTATGTACGAGGTGTAATGGTCAACCTGTGCCTGATAGGATGTCACCTGCTCTTCAAAATCTGTAGATACTCTTGCATATGCAGCAACCTTACGTTTATTATCGCAGTTTTCCTGCAATCTGGTTTCAGAATTAATTGTCGACGGTATTATTGTGATTCTTGGCATTCTGTCTTGCCTCCTCTCTCATTTCTTCTGTCCAGCGTTCTGAACGTGATGGGTTTTCCCAATGCTTTTGTATTTTTGTTCCGTCTGCAAAGGTAAATATCAATTCATTCGGTTCAGGGACATCAATCTGAGTTATTGCGAAATTACCAATCAGCTTATAGAGAATCTCTTCCCGGATCTGCCTGGATTCTGAACAATACTTCTTTCCACGTCGCAGGTATGTTCCGCACAACCACACAGGGCCTTGCGAGTACATCTTACGCTGATAATTCTTACCACAACATCCACATTTGATCATCCCGGTTAAAGGATATCGCTGTGTAGCACCTTCATGAGAATATTCCATTTGTCTGTCAAGAGCTATCTGCTGCGCCAGTTCAAAGGTTTTAATGTCAATAATAGGTTCATGCGCCTCCTCAACCAGAATCTGCTGTAACTCACCATTGTTCTTAATTTTCTTTTTCTCAATATGATTATTGCGATAATACTTCTGTAGGAGCACATTTCCCATGTACTTTTCGTTTTGGATAATTTCCTTTATGCGTTGTGCGGTCCATAAATTGCCCTGCCGGGTTGGAATACCCATTTCATTCAGCTTTTTGGCGATTGTTTGTCCACCCATACCCGAAATATAATCCTTAAATATCATACGGACAATCTCTGCTTCCTGGGGTTCAATTTCAAGAAAACCTTCTGCATTTCTGCGGTATCCGAGAATTGTTATGCTTCCGATCTTACCTTGTTCAAAATCTTTACGTATCTGCCATTTACGGTTGTCACTTGCTGATTTGCTCTCTTCTTGTGCAAATGAAGCAAGGATAGAGAGCATCAGTTCACCATCACCTGATGTAGAATGTAGATTTTCCTTTTCAAAGAATACATCTATACCAAGTAATTTCAGATCACGAACTGTTTCTAGCAGAGTGACCGTATTTCTGGCAAAGCGTGAAATTGACTTAGTGATGACCATATCAACTTCATGATTTCTGCATTTTTCCAGCATTTGCTGAAACCCTGGACGAGATCCTTTAGTTCCGGTAAATGCTTCATCAGAGAACACACCACAGTATTGCCACCCTGGTGTTTTACGTATAAGATTCTGATAATAGTCTACCTGTGCTGCAAGCGAGTGGATTTGAGCATCTTTATCACTTGAAACACGAGCATATGCGACAACCCTTAAAAGCTTGGGCTTCGGCGGGCGTTTATTCACAAGATGTACTTTTCGTTCCAACAGACTTCACCTCCAATCATATATTCGCTCTAACGAGGATATAAGTCAACTGATTTCTCGGAATATACTACACAAAGATAGACCTCATTTTTTGGCTAATATTGTTTCTGCTTTCCAAAATTCAGAATCGGTCAGCAGTCCCTGTTTTAGGAAGCCACGCAGAACTGCCATTGAAACTTTGTATTCAACTATCTTCTCGTTCATGTTTCTTCCTCCCCTGAGCAGCACAGCTGTGAGAACAATATTTTCTTGGCGTTTTCCTATATCTGATTACAGTCTTACCACAAGTCTCGCAGTGAATTTCAGTTGCATTGGATAGCTTCATTTCTTCTGGGTGCTTATTCCAGTACTGCATACGACACTTGTCACAACAGAATTTCTTTCTCTTCTTGTGTGGGGTCATCTTCAGTATACCACCGCAGTTTAGACAGAAAGTCTGTTTCTTCTGCCTTTGCAAGTAGGATTTGATTGTGTTTCTGGAAATACCTGTCTGATTTGCAATCTCAGTTGTTGATATTCCTGTAGCTGCAAGAGCGTCAATTTTTGTTTTTTCTTGAATTGTCACTTTGTAAACCTCCTAAAGTTCATCTATTATATAGGATGTTTAGAAAGTTACAATACAACCTAAAGAAAAACTCCCTGGAAATACCAATGAGAGATGCTTCCAGGGAGTTTTTTATATTATATTCAGTTTTCCGGAATATTTCTTGCCGTCTACAGTAACCTCAACGGAAACACTGTCTTCCGGCAACGGCGCAGGAGTAGAAGTAGTTCCGTAGCCATTCAGCCCTTTTTCTTTAATCCGTTCAGGATAATCGACAAAGCATTTGTCGAGGTCAACATCACCGATAATACCGTCAACCTTGCCTTTACAGGAATGCTGCCAAATGCCGTAAGCACCACTGTAATTGGTGTTCTCACACCAATGTGCAAGCCAGATTGTATATTTCTCTTTGATGTCATTTTCAGTATGTGTTACAAGAGAAGAAGCAGAGCCGTATAGTCCGACAAAATATCCAGCCGCCTCCACTCGTTCAAGAAAGGCTCGGATAATGGCAGACAGCTTTTCTTTTCCGAGTTCAAACTGTTTGCTCTCCTCCACATCATAGAACACAGGATACTCAAACTGCTTATCACGAATAGTCGCAAGAAATACATCTGCTTCCTGCCTTGCTTCATTTTCATCCATAGCGTAGGAATACCAATATGCTCCTACAGGAATGTTATGTGCCTTTGCACCTGCATAGTTTTCTTCAAAGCGATCATCTTTCTGACTAATGTCGCATCCGAATCCTGCACGAAGAATTACAAAGTCCGCCTTGATCTTATTCCAGTCTACAGATCCGTTGTGTTCACTGAGGTCAATTCCGTTCTTTGCGTCCTTTGATGGAGCGAAATACTGATAAAAATCAGAAGTAACTGAGTTATTGCTTACAGTTTCATCACCAAGCCAGCGGAGTCCTGTTCGCACATCAACATGAGTGTAGATATATTCGGAGGTAATATTGGCGATACCACCGAAACCTAAATCCTGTGCAGTACAGCAGATAATCTTACTGCTGATAGGCTTTCCGTCCTGTCCATAGCAGCAGATATCAGCAGCAGTACCTTTTGTGTGTTGACCTGTTCCGCTTACACCTACACTTTTATCGTGAGCTGTACAACGGAATCCGCTTGTAACGATAATCTTAGAGCAGTTCAGCTTTTCATATAACCTTTTTATATCCAGTTTTCTCATAGCATCTGCAACATCTTCTGACATGGAGCGAAGTGTACATTCAGGATCACGACCTTTTCGTCTGTCAAAAACATACACAGTAAAATCCTTTGTAAATATGCGATAGAAATATGCAAGATTAGTAGCCGTACCTTCCATATCAACAATATTCAGACCCGGAATCATAACAAGTGTTTTTTCCCCTTTGCCGAATTTTGCGTAATACATTTCAGCGCCTGACGAAAGTGTTACTGTTTTATTTTCAGCATTATACATATTATCTTCTTTCCATCTTTCTATTTCTTACGTGAGTACATTTGTCTCCAGAACTCAATCATTCTGGTAAAATCATTTTCCATTTTATCTGCATCAATTGTCTCACTTTGCAGTTTCTCCCACAAATATCCTTGTGAAGCTAAAAACATATCCATATACATCATTTCAAGATCAAGTCCTTCGATGAACTGTTCCTATGCGCTGATAGTTTAGCGTATAGGAGGTTTTGTTTATGATTGAATAATACATGTGTATACACTCATTTTGTTTTCAGGATAATCTTACGCATAGCGATAAGGTCGAATATATCAACGATTTTATCACCATTGACATCAGCCCCATCTGTATTTGTGATATCTGTTTTACTTCCAAGTAAGAACTTGCTTAGTGTAACTAAATCTGCTGTATTAACGATATTGTCTGAATTGATATCTCCTGCAACAATAGTATGTGTTGTTGTCTCTGTTGTTGATATTGTGTTTGATGTTGTTGTATTTTTTGTTGTGGTACTTATGCTTGTAACTGATGTAGTTGTATTAGTGGTACCGGTAGTAGTGGATGATGTTGTTACAATTGGAGTTCCGTCTATAACTTCAAAATCAGCTTTGTTGTCTTTTGCAAATCTTTCAGCAGTAGAACCTTTGTATCCTCTGACAGTAACATAATGAATTTCTTCATAAGTTTCAGGTGTGTAGCCTACTGTTAAATAAACAAGGCATCTTGAAAGGGGAGTATCAGGATTAAGAAATGTCATAATGCCGCTGTAGTGATATGTGGTATACAGAGAATAAAGTTCCATTTCTGTAAGTGTTGTCGGGAAAGTGATATCTCTGAGATGATTGAAATAGAAAGCAAGCGGACCTATTTTTACAGTTCCTTCAGGAACAACATATGCACCGTCATCATTCTTTCTTTCGGGATATTTCAAAAGAGTTTTCAGGTCTTTTGAGAACAATACACCATCAACTGCAGTATACTGCGGATTATCTTCACTTACACTTATATTTTCGAGATTGTTCATATCTTCAAGAAATCTGTAATCACCGATGTATGTTGACGGAAAACTAATATCTTTAATATTTTTGCAGTTGATAAATGCACTTTCATCAATTGTATCGATACCTTCTGCTATTGTGTATTTTTCTGAATAACAGTAAGATGTCACACGGATAAGTTCTGTATGTTCTTCATTCATAATTGAATCATCAATCATATCATAGTAAGGATTTTCGGAATCAAGTTCTATTTTTTTGTTATCAAAAACATTAAGTGACAGCCTTCCGATTTCACGGACATTTTTAGGGATATACAGTTCATTGATATAGCTTCCCTGAAATGCACCATAGCCTATGATTTCAACAGACTCAGGAATATTGATATGATGAAGCCATAAATCACTTGAATGAGCATTTTTAGCAATTATCTTAATGCCGTCGGGAATAGTATATGTATCATTTTCAAGACGATAACCGCCGAAATAACCAATATCAGTCATGGTATTGGTACAAATCAAGCATTCATCTATAATCTCGAAATACTTATTATCATCAGCAACAGATAAACCACGCTCAACAGATACGTTGCTGAGTGGCGAAGTGTAGAGCCAGTCTGTAACAGGCAATCCGTCAATTTCAGCAGGAATAACAACAGGTTCAGTTCCTTTTTTTATGCCTGTGAGTTCGATATGGTCGGTGTAAATATTGTACTTAAAGGTATCATTTTCGCTTTCTGTGAACAGAGAATCTGTATCATCTTCTGCAACAGCTAGTGTTGATGGTACGATATTTGTCATAAATCCAGCGGCAATAATTAATGCAATTTTTCGTGTGAATTTCATTTTAATCTCCTGTTAATCAAATATTATCATACAAATCAGCTTACATACAAAGCCTTGATACAGCAGTTTCCCGGCTTGTAATCAATATCAAGCTTATCAGTTATATCGCTTTCGGACAAATCATACCATGTGTCAAGCTTAACAAAAGACTGTCCGCTTTCTGATAATGTTACATACTGAATATCGTCATAGTCAATGCTTTCGCCTTCAACAGGAGCACCTTCTGAATAGGTAACTGCAACAGCGTAGTCAGTTACATCAATCGGAGTATCAAGCTCTATAGTATGATAACCGTGATAGTCAAGGAC
>JAZLGM010000056.1:0-31777 GCA_045616285.1 Ruminococcus sp. | reverse complement strand
CCTTCTTTAGAAACTTTTTTTCCGAATTTCTAAAACTTCGTTGAACTTCTCTTTCCTCAGTCCCGAACAGCTTCTTCTATCCCTTATTCCGTTCCTATTCTGTATCGCTCTCCCGTCCGACAGCTTTTATATTATATCATCTCTTACTCTTTTTGTCAACTAAAAGTTTTGGTGGGGTTTATCCTATTATTTTGTTGTTTTTTCACAAAACACCCCCGAAGTGTATCACTACGGGGGCTAAAAATTCATTTTACCACTTCAATTGTCATGCAATATTCCTCTACATTTTCTGTAAGGGATAATGTTACTTTCTTCGTCGATGAATCATCAAGGTCAAAAAGCATTCTGTATATCGCTCCGTCATCAAGGTATGTCCACTTGAAATCAGCGTACACATAGCTGTCAGGAAACTTCATGTCTATCAGTTCTGCACCTTCGTTATATTTTTTTACAAGCAAATCTCGTGCCTCATCTGATGTTTCAACATACAATCCCTCACGAACATAATAATTATTCTCTTTACTTGTACATTCAAACGGTTTTATAAATCTTTTTTCCTGAATATGCGATTTTCCGAATATCGCATCGTCACAAAGAAAATACAGCCAGCGAATCCCTCTTTGTTCAACATCATCCCATGTTACATCGACATTATACCACTCACCGTCGATTTTAACCTGATTCCACGCATGATTTTCTCCGCTGTCCGTAACTCCTGTTACCAGTATATTCTCGAGTCCGCATTTATCCGCAAGCATTCCGAAAGTTTTTGCATATCCCTCACAATTCGCCTCTTTTTCAACAAGGCAACCGTAAACCGTCGAGCCGAAAACGCCGTCTTCTGTATTCACATAATCACAGTTATTTACTATGTAATCATGAATAAGAAGTGCCTTACTGTAATCGTCCATATCGTCAGTTATGCCTTCAAGAGCCTGTTTTTCGGACTTTTCAACTTCATTTTTCATTGAATCGAAATCCTTTTCAGAATCTCTGTATACAATTGTCGCCCTGTTAATTTTTTCCGCATTGTAAAAACTTGAATCAATATAAAACTTATCGCACTCCTGTTTCTCAAGAATGCAGTAAAGCCTTTCATAAGTCTGACCGTTTATATCAAAGGGAAGGTCTATTTCCTCCTTATGCTGTGAAATTCCGTTTAACAAAGCTGTGTATACAGCCTTGTCATTATCGTTGAAATCCATATAATATGAGCGTTTTTCAGCTTCTGAATCTTCAAGGTAAACAGGATCAGGATAAACATGAATAATATCCGTTTTTCTCAGAAACCAGTACCCTGCACCAAGCAGTGCAGCGGCAGATAAAACTCCCGCAAGTGCTGATGTTATTTTTGACATAATAGACCCCCTCAGTCCTCAGAAATCATAACTGTATTATTTCGTATTTTGAAACCGGGCAGATTTTCAACAAATCTGCTGAATTTTGAATAACCATAAGCCTTTACGCTGAATTCAGGCATTTTTGTACAAAGCTGTTTTTTAAGTTCACCAAGATTATACTCTTTGTTTCCGTTTGTTTTTACAATCGAAACTAAAATATCCTCTATGCGCTGCAAATCCGTCTTGTCTGACTTCTGAGAAACAAAAATAGACTTTCCCGCCTGACGACAGCTTAAACTGTCAAAATCCTTCAAAAACTGAGAAAACTTTGAATATCCATAATTTCTGACATCAAAATCAGGATATCTTCCCTGAAGCCTGCTTCCGAGTTCTCCGATATTGATTTCCTCCTGCATATTGGCATTTTCCGAGATTATTCTTATAATCGCCGATTCAATCGTTTTCAGTTCAACCTTATCATTTTCAGCAACTATCTGTACTTCCTCCTCAGCGAGAATTTCAAGATATTTAAACGCATTACACGCTGTACTGAAAGGCTTGGGAGTTTTCTTCTCACCCATTCCGATAACATGGATTCCCGATTCACGCAGACGAATTGCAAGTCTTGTAAAATCGCTGTCACTTGAAACTATGCAGAAACCGTCAACATTTCCCGAATAAAGAATATCCATAGCATCAATAATCATTGCGGAGTCAGTTGCGTTTTTTCCTGTTGTATAGCTGTACTGCTGAACAGGAGTAATAGCATTGTCGAGAGCCATATTTTTCCAGCCCGCAAGATTCGGCTTTGTCCAGTCACCATAGACACGTTTGTATGTTACGGTTCCGTAGTTTGAAACCTCATCAAGAATATGTTTCGTATACTTTGCAGCAACATTATCGGCATCAATGAGAACAGCATATCTCATTTCTTTTTCCATAATTCACCTTCCTTCTTAATTTTTATATATTAAATTAAATATTAAAAAATAAAATTCAAAAGTATAAAGAAAAATCCCGAAACTATTGCTTCGGGATTTGTGGTAATAGCAAGGTTATTACCCCACTACTATGGAGCGGATTACGAGGCTCGAACTCGCTACCTCCACCTTGGCAAGGTGGCGCTCTACCAGATGAGCTAAATCCGCATTTTATGGTGCTTCCGGTCGGAATCGAACCAACGACACGAGGATTTTCAGTCCTCTGCTCTACCGACTGAGCTACAGAAGCATCAAAGGTGGCGACCCGGATGAGGCTCGAACTCACGACCTCTAGCGTGACAGGCTAGCGTTCTAACCAACTGAACTACCGGGCCATTGTGGTGGGGACTACAGGGCTCGAACCTGTGACCCTCTGCTTGTAAGGCAGATGCTCTCCCAGCTGAGCTAAACCCCCACACAAACCTTTTATTGTTGTCGTTTTCGGTTCAGTTTTTTGCGTTCTGTCCTTGACGACGATATTTATTATATCACAATGGTTTTGATTTGTCAAGCATTTTTTGAAAAAAATTTCAGATTTTTTTGAAAAAATTTCAAGCGTATCAAAAATTTCCCTTAATACAGCCAAAAAATCGAAAAAATTTTTTGAAAAAATTTTTCAAAACAGCATAATTTTTTATATTTCTATATCAATTTCAGAATTTTTTTCAAGATTCTCTCTGCAATGCTCTTTCAGAAATTCATACAGTTTAAGAAGTTCAATATCTGATTTTGTTCCGTTGATTTTTTCATCAAGCAAATCAGAGGTTTCAATAAAATCGTTAAGCTCAACTGAGCCGATATCCGTTTTCAGTTCAATGATAAGTCTGAGTCTCTGATAGGTTGCATATCTCGAACGCATCTCATAGGGTTCACATTTCAGACCTGTTATGTCATCAAGCTTTATCTCGTGCAGTATGATAAATCTTTTCCAGCGTACTGACTTTATATCTGCAACAACTTCTATTTTTCTTTCCTGCAAAACAATCCAGAATACACTTATTGATACGAAAACCAAAAACAATACCCATGAAACCACGGAGAAATAAGATAATGCAACAACAAGCCAAATCGTTCCCACAATCGTAATCATTACCAATATTATTTCCCAGAGTTCCGAATAACTCTTTATACTTACCCTTATTTTCTCATTCATACCCCCACCCCGTTCTATAATGTGTGTGTCCATTTTCCTTTTCTTATTTTTTCGATATATTCTTTCTTTACCCATTCCTCAACAAACCCACAATTACAGCAGATATATTTTGTCACGGGTACAGCGTGGTGAATAAATCCTTCATAAAGAGTGATATTGTTTCCGCTTCCGTATGCTCCGATATTACCCTGCACACAAACTATATCATTGCTTTGACATTTCGGACAGATTCTGCTTTTTTTCATAGTGATACCCCCATATCATTTTTCATTTTCTTTTCTGTTTTTCATTACATTACGGAAATTTACGATGTTCAAAACAGCATTTACAATCAGCCATACAGCAAATAATATTTTCGCATAGAAATTTATTCCGATTCCCGTAATACCAAGTATAATCAGAACTATTCCGACTATAATTCCCATAATTCCCGAAATCAAACCGATAATTTTCTGTGTTTTACTCATGTTAAAATCCCCCGTTTATACAAATCCGAGGTGAAAACCTCACCTCGGATTTATATATTTATTCTTCGTTTGTTTTTGTACTCTTTTTGAATTTTGACTTCTGACCGAAGTTAAGTGATATTGTAAGAATCTTGTCTGACTTGAAAAGTCTGAGGGCAAAGAACATACAAATCACGAATACCACCGTCTGATATGCAAGTCCGAAAAGGAATATTCCTGTGTGTCCGAACATAAGATTTGAAATTGCTGAGAATGTATGTGTGAAAGGAATTGCATACACAATAACTCTGATAACCATAGGAAGTGTATTTATATCAGCAAACATTGAAATCATGTATGGAACCATAGCCATCATGAGAAGCGGAAGAATCATATTCTGTGATGACTTTGTATCGTTTACCAGTGCGCCAAGCATAATTGAAACTGAAAGACAAATCATAATTGTTATGAAAAGCTGTACACCTACAAGAAGGTAATCTGTGATTGAAAGTGAAAGTCCGAGCTGTCTCATTGCGCTCTCAGTTGAAACAGTATCTCCAAGTATCTGTCCTACCTGTTCGGTTGCGCTGTTTATCATATCACCTGTACTGCTTCCTGTTTCCATAGCACTTTTCATGAAGCCTGAGAATCCCACCATATAGAATACAGCATTAAGCATTGCAACGATTGCCGCACCAAGCATTTTTGCACCGATAATTGCAGTTCTTGAAACAGGTGCAGAAAGCAGGGTTTCAAGTGTCTTGTCGATTTTCTCGTTTGAAATTGCACTAATAATCATCTGTGAAACCATCATGATAAGTACAAAAATAATGATAGGCATAATTTCATTCTGAATCATTACCTTGCCCATGATTGTATCAACCGAAATTGCCGCAGATTTATCCTCAACAACGGTATTTTCAACGATATTTACAGGATTTCCCATGTAGTCAATATCTTCCTTTGAAAGTCCGTTTTTCTCTGCAATTGTGTCTGAAAGTGCATTTTTGAGAACTGTCGTTGTTGTATTTGCATCATTTGTGAGATTTGACATCATTGCCGCTGACTGCATTCTTGCAATTGAAATAAGCTCTGCTTTTTCATTCTTGTCAACTGAATCTGTAAAGCCTTCGGGAATGATTACGATTCCGTCCTTGCCTGTTTCCTTCAACACAGCGGCATAATCGTCGCTGTCGGATTCAAATTCGCTAACCTTTGCACCCTTGTCCTTTAATGACTGAATAAGGTCTGCTGTGAATTCTGTTTTATCTCTGTCAATTACGGATATTGAATATTCATTCTTTGTAACTTCCTCGATAGCTGTTGTCATTACATTTCCAAGAATAAGGAAAATTCCCATTACAGCCACAAGGCTTATAATCATCTGAGCGTTAATGAGTTCTCTGAGTTCTTTTTTAAGGAGATTAAAGAATTTCATTTCCGTTCACCACCCTTTCAAAAACTTCTTCAAGATTCTCTGCATTGTAACGCTGTTTAAGTTCAGCAGTTTTGCCTGTAACATGGAGATGTCCCTTTGAGATAATTCCTACCCTGTCGGAAACAAACTCAATTTCGAGCATATTGTGTGATGAAAGAAGGAATGACATTCCCTCCTCAGCGGCAAGTCTCTTAATCATTTTTCTGATTTCAATTGCATTAAGTACATCAAGACCACTTGTAGGCTCATCAAGAATTGCAAGTGCAGGCTTCGTCATAACTGCTCTCGAAAGAAGAAGCTTTCTTGTCATGCCTCGGCTGTAAGAACCGATTTTATCATTAAGGCGGTCACCAAGACCATTGATAACCTTTGCTCTCTCTACATAGCTGTTGATTGTTTTCGGATCTGTTGAGAAAAGTCCTGCCATGAACTTCAGATAACCTATACCCGTCATGGTCTTGTAAGCTCCTGCCTCATCAGGAAGATATGTAATGCATTCCCTTACCTTTTCAGGTTCCTTGATAACGCTGTGACCTGCAACAACAGCATCACCGTCAGTCGGTGTGAGGAGCGTTGAAATCATTCTTATTGTTGTAGTTTTTCCTGCTCCGTTAGGACCGATAAGTGCAAATATTTCGCCTTTTCCGATTTCAAAGGAAACATGGTCAGCCGCAAGTACCTTTGCATACTGCTTTGACAGTCCTTTGACTTCAAGTACATTTTCCATAAATTAAACCTCCCTTTCATGGATAACATCATTATATCATAAGTTCATGTGAACTTCAAACATTATCTAATGACGTTTTGTGCGTTTTTTTTGAATCTATCATTAATTTTCTCTGTATTACTTTCAATTTCATACCTTTTTAATTTTTTAACTTTTTACATCAGAATTATTGTTATATTTTTGATGTATTTTTAATTTTTCTCCTCAATTATACTTAAATACAAATTCTGCTCATAAAAATTGTACAGATTTTTCGTCATTATAAAGCATTTTTATATTGACTAATCCAATGGAATAGTGTATAATATATCATATAAAGCTGTATCTTCAGCTGTTTTAATTAAGGAGATGATATTATATGAAAAATATTTTATTTGCAGCTTCAGAATGCGTACCTTTTATCAAGACAGGAGGCCTTGCTGACGTTGTCGGCGCACTTCCACAGTATCTGAACAAGTCTGAGTATGATGTAAGAGTAATTATGCCCTACTATACCTGTATACCTCCTAAGTTCAGAGACAATTTCAAGTATGTAACTCATTTCTATATGGATTACGGTATGAGAACAGACGGTGTTCATGTAGGAATCATGGAATATGAATACAACGGAATCAAATTCTATTTCGTTGACAATGAGTATTATTTCAAGTGCGATGCGCCTTATTCTTCAGATATGAAGTGGGATATTGAGCGTTTCACATTCTTCTGCAAAGCTGTACTTGCTATTCTTCCCGTAATCGGATTCCGTCCTGACATTATCCATTGTCACGACTGGCAGACAGGTCTTATCCCTGTTTTCATGCATTCAACCTTTGCAACAAATCCTTTCTACAGCTCAACTAAGTCAATCATGACTATTCATAACCTCAAATTCCAGGGTGTATGGGACATTGATACTTTCAAGTACAATACCGCCCTCCCTGATTATATGTTCACACCTGACAAGCTTGAATTCAATAAGGGTGCAAATATGCTCAAGGGCGGTCTTGTTTACGCTGATTATATCACAACCGTTTCAGAGACATACGCTGAGGAAATCAAATGTGCATTCTACGGTGAACAGCTTGACGGACTTCTCAGAGCCCGTTCTGCTTCTCTCAGAGGTATCGTAAACGGAATTGACTACAACGTGTTCAACCCTTCAAAGGATAAACAGATTTTTGCTGAATTCAATTCAAAGAACTTCAAAGAGAACAAGGCTTTGAACAAGGAAAAATTACAGGCTGAACTCGGACTTCCGGTTGACAGAAACAAGTATATGATTGCTATTATCTCCCGTCTCACAGATCAGAAGGGACTTGACCTCGTTAATTATGCAATTGAACGCATCTGTGACGAGAATACTCAGTTTGTCGTAATCGGTACAGGCGACCCGAGATATGAAAATATGTTCAAACACTATGCATGGAAGTATCCTGAGAGAGTTTCAGCAAATATTCTTTATTCAGATGATCTCGCACACAAGCTTTATGCTGCTGCTGATACAATGCTCATGCCTTCGCTCTTTGAACCATGCGGTCTTACTCAGCTTATTTCTCTCCGCTACGGTACTATCCCGATAGTACGTGAAACAGGAGGTCTTAAAGATACTGTTGAGGCTTACAACGAATTTGAAGGCACAGGTACAGGATTCTCTTTTGCTAACTACAACGGAGAAGAAATGCTCGGCGTTATTAATTACTCAAAGGCTGTATATTATGACCATCGTGATGAATGGGACAGAATGGTACAGCGTGCAATGGAAGCTGATTTCTCATGGAACAGTTCTGCAAGACAGTATGAAGGAATGTATAACTGGCTCATAAGCTGGTAATTTAATAAAATATACAGGAGGATTTCCCATCCTCCTGTATTCATTTAAAGGATAATAATATGGATAAGAAAATAATCAAAGGTGCTGTATTCGATATGGACGGACTGATGATAGATACGGAGAAACTCCTTGTCCGTTTTTGGCGTGAATCAGCTAAAATATCAGGATACGAAATGACAACCGAACACGTCCTCGGCATACGCAGTCTTTCAAGAAAATACTCTGTACCGCATCTCAAATCAATTTTTGGTGATGATTTCCCTTTTGACGAAGTAAGAAGCAGAAGAATCGAACTCATGAACAATTACATAGATAAATTCGGATTTGATGTCAAAAGCGGACTTTTTGAACTTCTCAGCTATCTGAAGGATAAAGGAATAAAACTCGCTGTCGCAACCGCAACATCTCGTGACAGAGCTGAGAATTATCTTGAAAAAATCGGTGCGCTTAAATATTTCGACGCTGTAATCTGCGGAGATATGGTAAAAAACGGAAAACCCGAACCCGATATTTACCTGACAGCAACCGAAGCTCTCGGTCTGCCGCCCGAAGTCTGTACAGCTTTTGAGGATTCCCCTAACGGTATAAAGTCTGCATACACAGCAGGCTGTCAGGTCATCATGATTCCCGACCTCACACAGCCTGATGAAGAAATACTCCCATTGTTAAACGGAGTTTATGAAAACCTTGCAAAAGCGAGGGAATACTTTGAGGGGAGTGAATCGAATGGCTGATACAAGCGTTTCAAAAATCTTTCAGATTCCGAAATTCTATTACTTTGAAAGCGGAAATGACTATTCGGGAAGCAAGAATGAATTTGCTTACAAAATAATCAATGGTGAAGTTCTTAAATGTATTACATGGCATGGAAAACTGTGTTCAATGAAAGCTGAAATCGAAAAGGAAAAGGAATTTGAAAAAACACAGCAAGGATTTGAAGAACTCGTTTCATGGCTTGAAGAAGTATATTCAAACTAAAAAAATGGTCATCGCAGGGATGACCATTTTTGTTTATACAGGATTTTTTCTGTTAAAGAAAGCTCCGACGCATTCACTCGCTGACAGCGTAACAAATACTCCGACAGTACAAACAAATGCTACAACGTAAAGAACAATTACAAGTCCCATACTGCCTTCATGCTGAGGTATCATCGGCAATCCGGGGAAAAGCTGTACTATACCGAGTACAAGATATACAAATGATGCAAGTGATTTTGCAAAACCAAGTCCCGAAACTATAAGAATTCCGCTGATTACTCCTGCAAGTGCAAGATAAAGTGAAGAACTGCTTATCACATTTGCAATTCCGCTGAGACCGTCCTTATATTCAAGTCCGAGTGAACCTGAATAAAGAAGATAGAATGCCGCTGAACCGATAACTCCGATTACAGCAAGGATAATCGCAATTTTAAATCCCTTTTCAGCCATTTCAGCTCTTCTTTCCTCTTTAAGCTGAATCATCATTCTGAGGCTCTCTTTTTCATCCTTCTGATTGGATACAAGCTGTGAAGATACAGCCTTTTTCTTTGCCTCTTCCTTGATTTTTTCAAGATTCTTGTCGCCGAACTTCGGAACATACTCCGTCTGTTCGGGTTCATCATCAAGAACAGGTGCTGTTATTGGCTCGGAAGGACGGACAGGTTCTTCTTTCTTCGGAGGCGGAACATAGTTATCCTCGTCAAGAACAGGAGCATTCACTGTCGGAGCAGGAGCCTCAGCACCAAGCTGAGTACGACGCATTTCGATAATCTGCTGCTGCTTTTCAGCAGGAAGTGTATCAAATACCTGTCTCTGTTCAGCAGAAAGTCCTGCTACTATATCCTCATCACTCATCACAAGTTTCTGTGGTGCGGATGTATATGAATTTTCCTCAAGCACAGGAGCAGTAACACCCGATGGTGCGCCCTTCTTATTCTCGTAGCTGTAATCGTTCATGTCATCAAGAACGGGGGCGGATACACCTGTTGGTGCGCCCTTTTTACCGCTGTCATACGAACCAAAATTGTCCATATCGTCAAGAACAGGTGCAGATACGCCTGTTGGTGCACCTTTTTTCTCCCCGTACTGTACAAAATCCATCTCATCAAGAACAGGCGCAGATACATTCTGCGGACCTTCGTTCTTCTGTTCGGGCGGAATATATCCGAAATCATCGAGGACAGGTGTGCCTATATTATTTTCTTCTGCCAATTGTTTCACCTCATTTTCTCGTTTATTTTACTTTTATATAATCTTCGTAGGAAATATAATCGTTTGTCGAAAGATACGCATAGTAGCTTAGTATTTCAGAAGCATCTGCCGCATTTATAATACCGTCACCATTTGTATCAGCTGATTTTTTTGATATCTCATTAAGCCCCGATGTAAAACCTGTTGAAAGTCTCGCATACGCTCCGAGTACATCCGAAGCATCCGAGGCATCAACAATGCCGTCGAGGTTTGTATCGCATATATTAAGATGTATTTCAGCATCATGGTCATACCTGACATTTGCAACAGGGTATGTACTCATGAATTCCTCCGAGAAGAAGTCATCATACAAACCTGAACGTGGTTTTTCGTCAGCAGTATGACTGTTTTCTCCTGCAAGTTCATCAAAATCGTCCGTTCCACGCATAAAGAAAAGATATTCTTCAGCCGCCGCAGAAGAATCCCATGTCGAATCGAGGTAATAGAACTTTCCGTCCGCCTCTGCTATATTCCATGCGTGATTCGAGTCGTTTCCCGTTCCTGAAATAATACGGCATGGTACATCCATATCCATTAAAAGGCGGTACATAAGCTGTGCATAGCCCTGACATACCGCATTGCCTTCGACCGCAGCACCATAGGCTGAGAAAACCTTAAAATCATCTCCCGGCGATATGTATGAAACGTTGTTTACAAGATAATCAAATACAGCCTTGATTTTTCCGTAATTGTCAAGTCCTGCCGTATTAAGCTGACGTTCTATTTCGGAAACCTTTGCATCGAGAATTTCCTCCTCTTCTGCGGATGTATTGTAGCTTATCGTGAAAGTGAATTCACAGGTACGCTTTGCTGTATCAAGCTTTGCCTGACAGTGAAAATGCTGAAGACTCCAGCGGATATAATCACCCTGTGTGCTTTTTCCCGTCTCAGCAAGAGCATCACCGACGAGTTCCTCCATTGTAACTTCCCTGTCGAAAGCCGAATAAGGCACAGTTACGCTGAATTCCTCATTTCGGGACTCCATGTTTTCCCTGAGAATCGAAACAGCTTCTTCATAAGGTACAGCAAATCCCGCCGCACTGACGTACAGTACGGGGAATTTTCCTGCAATTAAAGCCGCAGCAATAAGCGGAGCTGCTCTCTTAATTATTTTCATATCATTTCCCTCTGTCGGGAAGATTATCTTTCAAGAATCTGCGCTCTGTCAGGACCTATACCAACCATGCTTACATGACAGCCGACAAGTTCTTCAAGTCTTGCAATATACTTCTTGCAGTTTTCAGGAAGTTCATCAAAGCTTGCACACTTTGAAATATCCTCTGTGAAGCCCGGGAATTCCTCATAAACAGGCTCACATCCCTCAAGACCTTCGAGTGTAGGAGGGAAATTCTCTGTAACTGTTCCATCAGGCTTCTTGTATGCAACGCACATTTTGAGTGTATCAAGACCTGCGAGTGTATCAAGCTTGTTGATAGCAAGGCTGTCAAGTCCGTTTACTCTTACTGAATGACGAACAATAACTGCATCAAACCAGCCTGTTCTTCTTGGTCTGCCTGTGATTGTACCGAATTCACCGCCGACTGTTCTGATCTTATCGCCGATTTCGTCATCAAGCTCTGTCGGGAATGGTCCCTTTCCTACTCTTGTTGTATATGCCTTTGCAACACCGATTACATTTGTGATAACCTTCGGACCTACACCTGAGCCTACGCAGACACCTGCTGAAAGCGGATGTGAAGATGTAACATACGGATATGTACCGAAATCAATATCAAGGAGAGTAGCCTGTGCGCCCTCGAACATGATTGTCTTGCCTTCCTTTGAGGCATTGAATGTGAGAACAGAAACATCTTCCATGTATGGGAGAAGTCTCTTTCCGTACTCTGTATACTCTGCTGTTACAGCATCGAGGTCAAATGCCTCACCGCCGTAAACTTCTGTGATAATCTTGTTCTTGAGTTTTCCTGTTGACTGAATTTTCTCAGCAAGTACCTCAGGATGAACGAGGTCGTACATTCTGATTCCGCATCTCTCATACTTATCCATGTATGTTGGACCGATACCTCTCTTTGTTGTACCGATATCCTTACCGCCTCTGAAAGCCTCTGAAAGACCGTCAAGAGCAATATGCCAAGGCATAACGATATGAGCTCTTGGATCAACTTTGAGGTTTGATGTTGGAATACCTCTTGATTCAAGGCTGTCAAGCTCACCGATGAAGTCCTTAGGATCAAGAACAACACCTGCACCGATAAGACAGAGAGTGTCCTTGTAAAGGATTCCCGATGGTACGAGATGAAGTTTGTAAACCTCACCGTTATTTACAACTGTATGACCGGCGTTATTACCGCCCTGTGAACGAACTACAACATCTGCACGTGAAGCGAGAATATCAATAATTTTTCCTTTACCCTCGTCTCCCCACTGTGTTCCGACAACAATATTAGCAGGCATTTTATTTCCTCTTTTCGTAAAAATTTGATATACGTATGCCTAAAAGCATACTTACAATTCATTATATCATGTTTAAGCGAGAATTTCAAGAGTATTTTATTAAAAAAGTTAGGCTGTATCAACACTTTAATATGGTGAATTTTCATAGCCTCAGCAATTTCGCAGATGAAAATTGAATATAATTTTTATATATCAGCGTTTTAAAGTTTTAAATCACAAAATTTTATTTATTGAATAAATCGGAAAGCAGTTGACAAAAATATGCAGTAGTGGTATAATGAATCTCATGTAAGCTCGGATTTCGGTATACTTTCGGGTATAAAAACAAACCGAATCTGATTGTACTTTGTGTACAAATTCGTAGAAAGGAGAAGGCTTGCTATGAATAACATGAATCCTGAAAATAAGATAAGAGAGGTCGCTGAGCGAATTAGAGCTACTCGTGAGTCGGTAGGTCTTACTCCCGAAGAAATGGCTGAAAAGACAGGCGTTTCTACTTATGAATACCTCGCTTATGAAGGTGGAGCAAAAGATTTCAGCTTCACATTTATCTATAAGTTCGCAAACGAGTGCGGTGTCGAAATCACAGACTTAATGGAGGGTGAAAGCCCACATATCAAGAGCTTTGACATCACAAGAAACGGAGAGGGACTTCCTATCGCAAGAAGACAGGGACTCAGCTATCTCCGTCTTGCACCACAGTTCAGAAATAAAATCGGTGAACCATTCCTCGTAACAATTCCTTACGTTGACGAGAAATTCAGAGTTCCTCACCCGCATACACATGAGGGACAGGAGCTTGATATAATCATCAGCGGTAAACTCAAAGTTCAGATTGGTGACAATGTTGAGGTTCTCGGCCCCGGAGATACAATCTACTACGACAGCAGCGAACCCCATGACGAATGGGCTGCCGATGGTGAAGAATGTAAATTCTATGCTGTTGTATTCGGTGTAAATCAGCAGGCTCAGAAAACAATTCAGCATATCGAACCCGTTATTCTTCCCGGTGTTACAAACTTTGACCTCGCTAAGGTTGAAAATCCTGTTGCTGATAAGTTTGTTGCACTCGAAACAGACGAAAACGGTGCTTTGACTTCAATCAATTTCAAGAATACAGAAACTTTCAACTTCGGCTTTGACGTTGTTGATGCTCTTGCAGCAAAGAATCCTGACAAGAATGCTCTCATCTACGTTTCAAATGAGCTTGAAGACCGTTTCTTTACATTCGCTGACATGAAGAAGTATTCAAACATGACAGCAAACTATTTCCGTTCAATGGGAATCAAGAAGGGCGATAAGGTAATGCTCGTTCTCAAGAGACATTATCAGTTCTGGTTCTCAATTATCGCACTTCACAAGATTGGAGCAATTGTTATCCCTGCTACAAATCAGCTTGTACAGCACGACTTCACATATCGTTTCAAGGCTGCTGACGTTAAGGCTATTGTTTGTACAGCAGACGGTGATGTTGCACATCAGGCTGAACTTGCTATTGAAGAAACAGGTATGCCTATCATCAAGATGATGGCTCATGGTGAGCGTGACGGATGGTTCAATTTCGATACCGGCATCACAGGATGCAGTGATGTATTTGAGCGTCCGACAAATCCTGATGAACTTTCATGCGGCAACGAGCCTAACCTCATGTTCTTCACATCAGGTACAACAGGCTATCCTAAGATTGCTACACACAGTCATCTTTATGCACTCGGTCACTTCATCACAGCACGTTACTGGCACAATGTTGATCCTAACGGTATTCACCTTACAATTTCAGACACAGGCTGGGGCAAGGCTCTCTGGGGTAAGCTTTACGGACAGTGGCTCAGCGAAACCTGTGTATTCGTATATGACTTTGACAGATTCGATGCAAACAAGATTCTTCCTATGTTTGCAAAGTATCAGATTACGACATTCTGCGCTCCTCCTACAATGTTCCGTTTCTTCATCAAGGAGGACCTTTCAAAGTTCGACCTCAGCAGCATAAAGTATGCAACTGTTGCAGGTGAGGCTCTTAACCCTGAGGTTTACAATCAGTTCCTCAGCGCAACAGGAGTTAAGCTCATGGAAGGCTTCGGACAGACAGAAACAACTCTTGCTATCGGTAACTTCGTAGGCATGACAGCTCATCCCGGTTCAATGGGTAAACCGAGCGTACTTTACGATGTTGATATCGTTGATCCTGACGGAAATCCTGTCAAGGCCGGTGAAACAGGCGAAATCATCATCCATACAGATAAGGGCGCACCTTGCGGACTTTTCCTCGGCTACTACAATGATGAGGAAAGAACTAAGGAAGCATGGGATAATAACATTTACCATACAGGTGATACTGCATGGAAGGATGAGGACGGTTATTACTGGTATGTCGGACGTGTTGACGACGTTATCAAGTCATCAGGCTACCGTATCGGACCATTCGAGATTGAAAGCGTTATCATGGAGCTTCCATACGTTCTCGAATGCGGTGTAAGTGCCGCTCCCGATCCTGTAAGAGGACAGGTTGTTAAGGCTTCTATCGTACTCGTTAAGGGTACAGAAGGTACTGACGAACTCAAAAAGGAAATTCAGGAATACGTTAAGAAGCATACTGCTCCTTACAAGTATCCGAGAATCGTAGAGTTCAAAGACGAACTTCCAAAGACAATCAGCGGTAAAATCAGACGTGTTGCCCTCAGAGGTTAATATATTGAGAACCCCTTTCCGAAACGGAAAGGGGTTCTTCATGTCGAAAAACTATATTCTGCTCGGATAATTACGGGTGTATGACATTATTTCTTCCCAAATTAAATCCTAAGGCAATACCGCACAAAGATTGTGCAAAATATACAAGTAGATTTTGTACAAAGTTCAAAAACGTGCTTTGTGCGGTGTTGCACTAAATTTTTCGAAAAACTGAAAGGTGCAGTATAATGAATACTGCACCTTTATTTTATTTATCATCTGTAAATATCGTATTGCTGTTATATTCTGCGGCAAATACCGAATCACCATGACAATCAATTTCAATCGTCTCATTTTTCAGCATACGGTTTATTGAATAGAAAAGAATCGAAAATCCCACAGCATTCGCTATGATACTGAAATAAATTCTGATTCCGATAATATTTCCCATCATACCGCCAAGCATTATTCCGACACAGACTATAATCATGAATTCAAGTTCTTTCTTGTCGGGATCAAGCTGTAAAAACGCAAAGCATACAGCCGCCGAAATTATCGAATGAACTATTGCAAGTGGCAGCGAATAGGGCTTATAAAACTCAAAGTCTGCAGCATTGATTTCGAGATACATCATTACCGCTTCAAGCACAAGATAAACGGGAAACGAAATTTTCATCATCTTTCTTTCACGCATAGCCGAAAACATCAGCCAGCATGAATACACAAGAATCGCAAATCCCGAAAATTCGGTTATATATGCCAAAGCTTCCATTATTCTTGAAAAAGCACTTTCACTATCGTATGTTATGTAATAAATATAACATATTACGCCGAATGCAACGAAAAGAACATTTCCGATTAATCCGAATATAAATCCCTTTGTCAAGCGTTCATGCATAAGCAGTTACCTTATTTAAGAGCCTTTAATGCTCTCTGTCCGATGTCCTTTCTGTAATGCGCACCGTCAAAGCTGATTTTTTCAACACCTGAATATGCGTTATCAAGTGCATTCTGCAAATCGCTTCCCTTAGCTGTAACACCGATTACACGTCCTCCGTTTGTGAGGAATTTTCCGTCATCTGAAAGTTTTGTTCCTGCATGATATACGAAACAGCCTTCAACCTGTCCCTTATCATCAAAACCGTTCATTTCGATTCCCTTAGGATAGCTTTCAGGATAGCCGCCGCTTGCCATAACTACACAAGCACAGCTTCCGTCATTCCATTTAATATCAACCTTGTCAAGTTCGTGGTTGTAAATTGCCTCGAAAATATCGAAAAGGTCAGCATCAAGCATAGGAAGTACAACCTGTGTCTCAGGATCACCAAAACGACAGTTATACTCAATTACCTTTGGTCCCTTAGGAGTAATCATGAGTCCGAAATAGAGACAGCCCTCAAATGTACGTCCCTCAGCGTTCATTGCATTGATTGTAGGCATGAAGATTTTTTCCATGCATTCCTTTGCAATTTCCTCTGTATAGTAAGGGTTAGGTGAAAGTGTACCCATACCGCCTGTGTTAAGTCCCATATCACCGTCTAAAGCTCTCTTATGATCCATAGAAGAAATCATAGGAACAACAGTCTTTCCGTCTGTGAATGAGAGTACAGAAACCTCAGGGCCTGTGAGGAATTCCTCAATTACGATTCTTGCTGAACTTTTGCCGAATTTAAGGTCATCAATCATATCGTGTACAGCCTGTACAGCTTCTTCCTCATTCTGTGCGATGATTACACCCTTACCGAGTGCAAGACCGTCAGCCTTGATTACAGCAGGATAGCTGTTCTGTTCTTTAAGATATGCAATTGCCTTGTCACTCTCTGTGAAAACCTCATAAAACGCAGTAGGAATATTGTACTTCTTCATGAGTTCCTTTGAGAAAACCTTTGAACCCTCGATAATTGCCGCATTTGCCTTCGGACCGAAAGTCATGAATCCCTCAGCCTGTAAAGCATCAACCATTCCGAGTACAAGCGGATCATCAGGTGCAACAACAACCATATCAGGCTTTAATTCCTTTGCAAGTGCAACAACTCCGTCAACATCAGTTGCACCGACGCTGAAACATTCAGCATATTTTGAAATACCGCCGTTACCGGGGGTACAGTAGATTTTTCCGACCTTCGGACTTTCCGCAAGCTTCATAATGATAGCGTGTTCACGTCCGCCGCCGCCGACTACCAGTATATTTTTCATTGTTTTTTCTCCTTAATCAATATCCTCTGTCATCTGTCTGAACCATTTTTCTGAATTTATATCCACTATGGTACAGTACAAACATTCCCGCAATATTCATGGCTTCTGCTATCCAGTGCATTAAAGGTGAATTATCAAAAATCGCTCCGAGTGCCGACTGTCCGAATGCAAAAAGCATTGCAACAAACAGCAGAAAAGCAGTTTTTCTGTAATTCCATTTCATTGATGCAACCATAAGTCCTATGTACCAGAACATCATTCCTACAGCCATTCCCACAATATACGGAACATGAGTCGCTATTACGGGAATTGCCGCTGCGCTGTACATTCGGATTTCCTTCATGGATTTGTTTTTGAAAAGCATAGACCATGTGGATAAAGCCAAAAGTACAAATGCAACTGCATTATTGAAAAGCATCTGCTCGGAAAACAAGTGAACATCACATATTTTCAATGCGTAAAGAAGCTTCCATATTGCCTTGAAGGCACCGCTTATCACAAGCAGTATTCCCCCTGCGGCAAAACAGGCTCTCTGTCCGTCACTCATTCTCAGATAAAACGCAACAATATAATTGTACACAGCGAATCCGCACAGCAATACAGGCAGAAAGTCTGCAATTGCCATGGGGACGCTTATTTCATTTAATCCTACACCCATATTAATGGTGGAAGAGACGGATTCCTGTGAATGCCATTGCGATGTTGTACTTGTTGCAGGTATCAATTACGTTATCATCACGAATTGAACCGCCGGGCTCTGCAATGTACTCAACACCCGACTTCTTTGCTCTCTCGATGTTGTCACCGAATGGGAAGAATGCGTCTGAACCGAGGCATACACCTGTGTTCTTTGCAAGCCATGCCTTCTTTTCAGCAACTGTGAATACCTCAGGCTTTACCTTAAAGATATTCTGCCATGTACCCTCTGCAAGTACATCCTCATATTCGTCACCAATGTAAACATCAATTGCATTATCTCTGTCTGCACGTCTGATACCATCTACAAACTGAAGTCCCATTACCTGTGGAGACTGTCTGAGCCACCAGTTATCAGCCTTCTGTCCTGCAAGACGTGTGCAGTGGATTCTTGACTGCTGACCTGCACCGATACCGATTGCCTGTCCGTCCTTTACATAGCAGACTGAGTTTGACTGTGTGTATTTAAGTGTGATAAGTGAGATGAGAAGGTCATCAAGCTTATCAGAAGGAATTTCCTTGTTCTCTGTTACTACGTTTGCAAGGAGTTCTCTGTTGATATCGAGTTCATTTCTGCCCTGCTCGAATGATACACCGTAAACCTGCTTTGTCTCGATTGGTGCAGGAACATAGCTTTCGTCAATCTTAAGAATGCAGTATGTACCCTTTCTCTTTGACTTGAGGATTTCGAGTGCCTCATCATCATAGTCAGGAGCGATAACACCGTCAGAAACCTCACGCTGAATCATCTTTGCTGTGCAAACGTCAACCTTGTCTGAGAGTGCAATGAAATCACCGTATGATGACATTCTGTCTGCGCCTCTTGCTCTTGCATAAGCACTTGCGAGAGGGGAAAGCTCACCGAGGTCATCAACCCAGTAAATCTTCTTTAAATCGTCAGAAAGAGGTCTGCCGATTGCAGCACCTGCAGGTGAAACGTGCTTGAATGAAGTTGCTGCACATACTCCTGTTGCCTTTTTGAGTTCCTTTACAAGCTGCCATCCGTTGAGTGCATCAAGGAGATTGATGTATCCCGGTCTGCCGCAGAGAACCTCGATAGGAAGTTCTCTTCCGTCTGCCATGTAAACTCTTGAAGGCTTCTGATTAGGGTTACAGCCATACTTTAATTCCATTTCGTTTGCCATTTTAAATTACCTCCGAAAATTATTTTATACTGATAAAACTACTGCGCTTACCATGAATGTTAAAGCCAAAACACCAATATACAACACATACAGACTTATTATATCCTTTGTGTGATATTTTCCGTATTCAGCAGGTCTTTTACGACCTAAAAAAACAGGTGCAAAAAGCACAATTGCTATCGCAAAGAACAGCGTAAACATACAGAATGCAGACAGTCCCAGACTCATTTCTTCATTTTCGCCAACCGAAGTCATGGTCACGATACTTACAAAGAAAGAAATTGCCTCAAGTGCTGCAACCGTCGCTGCTTCTCTTTTCCATTTTTTATGTTTTTTCTTATAGCTGATTTTGTTTTCAGCTTCCGCAGACTCACTGTGCGATGCTGTCTTTCTTTGAGATAAACTCAGTTAAGCACCACAGTAATCGCAGTTTTCATGTTTTTAACCATTACTGATGTCCATTCCTGCATTGCAGTAAGGACATATATATTCTTTCCCCATTTTTCCCCATCATGTTCTTAACAGATTATTTTACATAAATATTATTGCGGCAGCAATAAGCGACAAAAATCCGACACATAAAAACTTTATATAAAGTTTAAAAGTTTCCCCCGCCAGATTAATTGCTTCCTGTGTTTCATCGGGTTTAATCTTAACCAGCTTAGGTGGTCTTCCCCAGAAAATAACCGAACTTACAATTAGTGAAACAACCATAAGTGAATCTGTGCTGCTGTCCGTTGCTAACCAGAACATAAAGCAGAACATGAAGTACAATACTTCCCATTTTCTTACTTTCTTTTTCCATTTCTTCAGCGCTTCAGCAGATTCCTCCGCAGAACCTGAACTTCTTACAGGTGTCGGTGACGGAGGCGGCACAGCCGCTTTGCTTACATTAATTACATTTCCGATTACTATTTCAGAATCACAGTATTCGCACTTTACGATATTTTTCGCATTTGAAAGTTTAAGTTTCGCTCCGCAATAGGGGCATATATCAGATATTCTTTCCATACCATGCCTCCAAAATGCAATTATAAAATTACTTGTTCTTGTTTACGATACGTGTTTCCTCTGTACCATCCTCAAGATTAATGTAACGTACAAAAAGTGAAACCTTGTTGTCTGCATTGAGATTATTCCAGAGCATATCTGTGAATTCATCAATGTTTCCGCTGATTCCTACAAGCTTAGGCTCACCCTCAAAGCTTGGAAGAGGATTTCCGTCACCCATGTATGTGTGAATGAAATGTCCCTCACCTGCAATCGGATTGCTGTATGTATATGTGTATCTGTGGCATGAATCAGGATTTCCGTTTGCACTCTTGAGAATTGACATTGAGTAATTGTAGTTTCCGTCGAATTCAAGAATACCTGAAATTCTTGGTGTGTAGTTAGGTGCATCATCCTCAAACTCACGTGTACGGAGTGACTGCTCAAATGTCTGTCCCTTTTCCATAAGCTCGTAAATTGTATCTGTCTGATCGCCGTTTGTAACGATTGTCTTGTTTCCGAGAACACGTACAGGAGCGTAAATGATAAGGTGCGGATCTGTGAGCTTTGAAGGATCAAAAGCTTCTGTGCGGATGCCTTTTCCTTCTTCGATGAATACACGGTTACGTGAATTCTCGCTTCTTCCCATGATAAAGTAGCCTGTTACAGCATACTTTCCGCATTCACTCTTACCGATTACAATACCTCTGCCCGGATATGCGTTTGAACTGAGTTCCTTTGCAAGATCAAGTTTAATCATAATTTTATCTCCTTTATAATTTTACTGCATAATTTGAAATATCCCCGTCATAATTTCTCCATGGCGAACCATTGAAGTAACATCCGAGGTAAACCAGCTTTCCGTCACGAACATCTATTTCAATTACATGGTCAGGCTCATGCTCTGCTTCACATTCCATCTGCCATGCGGCTACATCCGCATCAAGAGGCTCCATAACCGTAAATCTTTTAGGCACAATACATCTGAGTATTTCCTTTGGTTCGGTCTCCTGTGAAAGCGGCACAAGGAATCCGTTTCTGTCGTCGATATTTTCAAGACAAAAATCGAGCATTGCCCTGCATATACTGTCCATGAGTTCCTGTGACATATTGTTAAGGCTGTCAACACACTTTTCAGCATAGCTGACTTCTGCATCATTATCAATGATTATCGGCATATCTTTTTTGAAAAGACTGCTGTAAATCTTTCCCTCACGAAAGAATTTTCCTTCCTGCAAGTTAATAATCATACACTCACCGCCTTATATAATGTATGCCTTTCCGTCTGCTATCTCGATTCTGTCCTGACAGAAAAGTGAAACAGCCTTCGGAAGAAGCTTCCATTCAACATTTTCCATGATACGTCTCTGAAGAATCTCAGGTGTATCATTTCTTTCAACATCAACAACACCCTGAAGAATTATTGCTCCTGCGTCTGCTTCTTCATTTACAAAGTGAATTGTAGCACCGCTTACCTTTACTCCGTAATTGAGTACAGCTTCATGAACTCTGAGTCCATAATAGCTCTGACCGCAGAAAGAAGGAATAAGTGCAGGATGTACATTGATGATTTTATAAGGATATGCCTTTGTTACGCATTCATCAAGTATTATCATGAATCCTGCAAGCACAACAAGGTCAGCTTTCTCTTCATTGAGTGCTTTAAGTATCTCTTTGCTGTAGCTTACATTATCGGTATAATTCTTTCTCGGTATAACCCTTGTAGGGATATCGTTGTTCATTGCTCTTTCAAGTGCAAATGCACCTTCCTTTGAGGAGATTACGCAGGTAATTTTTCCACCGATAATCTCTCCCGCCTTCTGTGCATCTATAAGTGCCTGTAAATTCGTACCGCCCCCCGATACGAGAACTACTATATTCTTCATGGTCAATACCTCCTGTCTTATTTAATTACCTTTCCGTCTTTATCCTTGAAGTTGCCTGTAAGAATCAGAATAAAATCAACCAGCGTTCCTACAAAGCAAAGACCAAACGTCAAAAGCCAAAGAATTCCTGTACCGATTTTTCCCGCATAAAATCTGTGAAGCCCCGCAAGTCGGAAGAAACCGATACCGCAGAGTACTGCGCATACTGATTTTTTCTTTGGTGAAACATTCATGTCTTCCGCTGTGTTATTCTGCGCACCGATATTTATGTTTACAAAAGGTCTTGCTGTATTTTCAGTATTGATATTCGGCTGCGGTTCACCGTAATATGACAAATCCGAATCACAGTAATCGCATTTTCCGCCTGAAACCTCAGCCCCGCAATAAGGACATCTCATCTCTTTAATTCCCCTTTCACGTTCAGAATATGTACCCCGTCAGCATAAACAATACCACTGCAATAATGCCTCCGTAGAGCATATACCTGTAATAATCCCTCGTCAGATCGTCCTCACGATCCGAAAAATAGAAAAAAACAGGATCTTCGGGATCATAGCATATCATTACTTCATCGCCGGTTTCATATCTTTCTTCAGTATCAGCATTCTGATAAACCGAATTTATCTCCCTGCCCGATTCTGTTTCATACTTTACAACAGGATAAAAAAGTCTTCCGCCGTTTGCTGTGTGATAGCCGGTTACCATGCCGTAAACAGCAACACTCCCGCTTATCCTCTTTTTAACTTTGTTTATGTGGAATACATATATTATCGCCATCAAGGCATAGACAATAAGAATTCCCCACTCAAGCAGTCCTTTATAATACATCATTCCGAGTATCATAACCGAAACTGCCGCCCATATATAATCAATTGTATTTACTTTCATAATTTACTCCGGAAACTGTACGTGTCCCTGTATTATCTCCGTATCATCGGTTGAAAGCGGTATATTTTCGTCAATAACCACCTGTCCGTAAATATCTGTGATACGGAATGTAAAAGGTCCTGCACCCATTTTATCAGACTCGAAATAATTATACCGTCTGCGTTTTATTTCCTGAAACTCTCCGTTTTTATCGAGATATTCCAGTTTTGTTATCGGATAACGGTGATTTCGCACCTGAACTCCGCACCAAAACTGCGTTGTTCCCTCCTTGTACTTATAGGAAACAGGCGCATTTTCTGCTGAATCAAGAGGTACAATCTTCCATGTTACGGGTACTCTTCCTTTTTCTGCCGGAGCGATAAGAGGAAAGGCATCAACATACAAATCAAGATCTCCTTTTTTTCCCTCAGGAAGAAGATCGGTAACGAGCATATTTATTGTTCCGAGTTCACCCGTCACCTCAAGATATGCACCTGCGAGCTGTCCTTCATTATAGTCTTCAAGATTCATTGCCACTATCCAGTAATCTGTTGATACAGGATCAAGCATGGCACATCCGCCAACATATCCTCCGCCGTAAAAAGTTCCGTCTCCGCTGTGTACTGTACCTTTGGGTTCAAGGATACAGCTTTCATCAATAGTGTAATTCTGCTCGTCATTACTGCTGAAATCCACATTCATTCCGAGTATGTAATTACTGAGTTTTTCAAGGTCTGCGGAAGAATAATTACCCCTTCTTGCCGAAACCATGTCGAAAATATCCGCTGCCCCATCCGAATTCACATCGGGGAGCTTTCCTGCCGAAAAAACAGGATATGCGGCTGCCCCTGCCGAAACAGCGACAGCCGCACACAATGAAAAGATTTTCTTTTTCATCAGTTTATCAGCAGATGATTACGCCTTCCTCAGACTCAACGAGTTCACCGAGAATATAAGCATCTTCCCCTGCTGCCTTGATTGCGTTTACAGCATTGTCAGCATCGTTCTTGTCTACTGAAACAATCATGCCGACACCCATATTGAATGTATTGAACATATCACGCTCAGGAATATCTCCTGTTCGCTTGATAAGATCGAAAATCGGGAGAACCTGTACTGCGTTTCTCTCAATCTTTGCTGCAAGATTCTTAGGAAGTGAACGTGGAATGTTCTCATAGAATCCGCCGCCTGTAATGTGTGAAATTGACTTTACATTAACCTTTTCGAGAAGGCTCATAACTGCCTTTACATAGATTCTTGTGGGAGTGAGAAGTGTCTCACCGAGAGTGCTTCCGAGGTCATCAATATGCATATTGAGATTCTGCTCGTTTACATCAAATACTCTTCTTACAAGTGAAAAACCGTTTGAATGTACACCGCTTGACTTGATAGCGATAAGCACATCTCCTGCCTTCTGTGTATCAGGCTGGAGAATCTTTGACTTGTCAACAACACCCACAGAGAAACCTGCAAGGTCGTATTCATCCTCAGGCATAAGTCCGGGATGCTCAGCTGTTTCACCGCCGATAAGAGCGCATTCTGCCTGTACACAGCCTTCTGCAACACCTGATACAATCTGTGCGATTTTTTCAGGGTAGTTCTTTCCGCAGGCAATGTAATCAAGGAAGAACTGTGGCTTCGCACCGCAGCAGATAATGTCGTTTACGCACATTGCAACGCAGTCAATACCTACTGTGTCATGCTTGTCCATAATAAAAGCAAGCTTAATCTTAGTACCTACACCGTCTGTACCTGAAACAAGAACAGGCTTTGTGATACCTGTCATATCAAGCTCAAAAAGACCGCCGAAACCGCCGATTCCTGAAAGTGCTCCCGGAATCATTGTTCTTGCGATATGCTGTTTCATAAGTTCAACGGATCTGTAACCGGCAGTTACGTCAACTCCCGCCTTCTTGTAGCTCTCTGAAAAACTGTTGTTCATTATAGAATCCTCCGTTATTTTTAATGGAAATAAATTTATAAGAGTTGTAGGGGCCGGCATCATCGACAGCCCGTAAAATTATCGTAATATCGGGAACGCCGTCCCCTGCGAATTTTTATTATTCGTTTCCGCTCCAGCAGTAGGTACAGAGATTGCACTCGTTTATTCCAACTGCCTTCATTTTGCCGGGGAGTGACTGGAATTCAAGAGAAGTAAGCTTGAGTCTGCGGCATATTTCATCACGCATTTTCTTTCCTCTCTCTGTATTTGTATCGCTGTATTCAGCAAGATACTTTACACCTTCCTCACCCTCAAATTCATCAATAATCTGTCTTGCAATGAGTTCAAGCTCAGAATGTGAACGTGAGAAGTTGAGGTACTTACAGCCATACATGATAGGAGGACAAGCTGAACGCATGTGTACTTCCTTTGCACCGTTTTCATAGAGGAATTCAACTGTCTCTCTCATCTGAGTACCTCTTACGATACTGTCATCAACGAAAAGAAGTTTCTTTCCTTCAATAAGTTCATGTACAGGGATAAGCTTCATCTTTGCAACCTGATTTCTCATGCTCTGATTTGTAGGCATGAAGCTTCTCGGCCATGTAGGTGTATACTTGATGAACGGTCTTGCAAAAGGAATTCCGCTTCTGTTTGCATAACCGATAGCATGAGGAGTACCTGAATCAGGAACACCGCATACATAGTCAACGTCAGGAAGTTTTCCTGCGGCAATATCGTTTTCAGCCATGATTTCACCGTTGCGTGTTCTCATAACCTCAACATTTACGCCCTCATACACAGCAGTAGGATAACCGTAGTATGTCCAGAGGAATGTACAGATCTTCATCTTTGAAGGATCGCCCTCAGCCATTACTTCGCATCCGTCAGCAGTAATCTTTACGATTTCACCTGCTGTGAGTTCCTTGTATGTATCATAACCGAGTTTCTGGAATGCGAATGACTCGGTTGAAAGACAGAATCCGTCCCATCTCTTTCCTACGATTATAGGAAGTCTTCCGAACTTGTCTCTTGCGGCAATAATTCCGTCCTTTGTGAGTATGATGAGAGACATTGTTCCCTCAATCTTGTCCTGTGCATAACGGATACCATCAACGAATGAATCCTTCTGTGCAATAAGCGCACCGATAAGGTCACCTGAATTAATGCTTCCGCTGCTCATTGCCTCAAAGTTTGCACATCCGCTTGCAAGAAGCTCATCAACGAGTACTTCTGCATTTCTGATTATGCCGACAGAACATACAGCATAAAGTCCGAGCTTTGAACGTACAAGAATAGGCTGAGGATCTGTATCACTGATACAGCCGATACAGAGCTTTCCTCTCATATTCACAACATCATTCTCAAACTTTGTTCTGAAAGGAGAATTCTCAATGCTGTGGATATTTCTCTGGAAGCCTCTTTCCTCATCATACGAAGTCATACCACCTCGGCGTGTACCGAGATGTGAATGATAGTCAGTACCGAAAAAAACATCGGTTATGCACTCATTCTTTGATGCAGCACCAAAAAATCCACCCATAAATTATTCTCCCATAAGTCTCTTTTTGATTTCCTGATATGCTTCTTCAACATTGCCCATGTCACGACGGAAACGATCCTTGTCAAGCTTCTCGTGTGTTGTGCTGTCCCAGAAACGGCAGGTATCAGGTGAAATCTCGTCAGCAAGAATAATTGTACCGTCTGATGTCTTACCAAACTCAATCTTGAAGTCGATAAGGTCAATGTTGAGTCCCTTGAAGAAGTTTACCATGAACTCGTTTACCTTGAATGCATACTTTGCAATTGTGTCGATTTCTTCTCTTGTAGCAAGACCGAGTGCAAGTGCATAGTAATCATTGATGAAAGGATCACCGAGATCATCGTTCTTGTAGCTGAATTCAAGGATAGGTGTGAGGAGCTTTCTGCCTTCTTCAACGCCCATTCTCTTTGAGAAGCTTCCTGCTGCAACATTTCTTACAATAACCTCAAGGGGAACGATTGAAACCTTCTTTACGATAGTTTCACGCTCGCTGATTTCCTCTACAAGATGAGTAGGAACGCCCTCTTTTTCGAGCATTTTGAACATAAAGTTTGTCATCTGATTGTTGATGACACCCTTGCCGCTGATTGTACCCTTCTTTTCACCGTTGAATGCTGTTGCATCATCCTTGTAATCAACGATTACGAGATCGGGATCATTTGTAGCGTATACCTTCTTAGCTTTGCCCTCATAGAGCTGTTCGAGTTTTTCAATGTTTGCCATTTTAATATTCCTCCTTGAGAATGTTTAAAAATCTATGCAATTCCGCATCATTGCGGAAATTGTAGGTGTAAATTAAAGATTGTTGATTTCTGCCTGTAACCTGGAGTCTTTTTCCTTTACTCCGTCAGCCATTTTCTGCTTTTCAGCGGCAAGCTTTTCTGCAAGTACATCATCTGAAACAGCAAGCATCTGTACAGCGAGTACAGCCGCATTCTTTGCACCGTCAATACCTACTGTTGCAACAGGTACTCCGGGCGGCATCATTACTGTGGCAAGAAGTGCATCCATACCCTCAAGAGCCTTTGACTTCATGGGGATTCCGATTACAGGGAGTGTTGTGTGACCTGCAACGACACCTGCAAGGTGAGCCGCCATTCCGGCAGCGCAGATAATAACTCCGAATCCGTTGTTCTTTGCCTCAGAAGCAAATGCAGCAGCTTCAGTCGGTGTGCGGTGTGCGCTCATTACTCTGCATTCAAATTCAACACCGTACTTTTTAAGCTCTGTGAGAGCTGATTTTACTACAGGGAAATCGCTGTCACTTCCCATAATAACTGCAACTTTTTTTGACATTGTTTTCTCCTTAATCATATTATTCAGCAGTATATTCTGCTGTATTTTCATTTGTATCAGAATTATCACCGATTTCACCGGAAGCAGGATAATCAGGTTCTGTCTTAGCGAATTTACCCGAAACCGCTGTGAGGCTGTTCTCGGTATTTCCGCTGAAATCAACGGAAGCATCATACTTTTCCCTGTGAGACTTCTTCTGACCTGTTTCATCGGTATAGGTTATTTCAGTATCCGCTGAAACCGAAACAGTATAAAGAATTGTTCCGTCGTCGGTTTTCTTTGAATATATATATATATCGGATAATCCGAGCAGTCTTTTTGACAGAACCCTGTGGTCGTCCGCAAAAATCTCCTGAAACCCGTTTCTGCTTCCGAGAGTTATATCCGAAAGAATATCGTCATTTCCGGTATATGCATATCTTAAATAGACACTCAGATCATTTGACATTTTTTCAAGTACATCGGGACTCAATTTAGAAAGGATAATTCTGCTGTAAACATCTATTTTGTATACACATCCGAGAGTTTCGCCTTTTACAGAAGCACTCTTGCAGATAAACCCGTCTTTTCCCGCAGTATATACATATTCTCCGCTTTCGCTTGAAAGACTGAGTTCATCTCCGCTGACATCACATTTTTTCCATGTCCGTCTGAAATAAGGTGAAAAGCTCTCATCATAGACAACACTTTCTCCGCCGGCATGGGAAACAGCAATGTAAAAGACCGTATCTCCGCACTCTTTTTTTGTTATTCCTTCATATATAAAAGGAACTGCAATATTGCCGTCATAATCAATACAGCCTACGAGTTTTTTTCCTCCGACCGTACCCGACGCAATACACTTGTTTCCTCCTGCAAACTCAAGACTGAGCCATTCGGGAGCGACCATTATTCTGTCACCGCTGTCCGCAACTCCGTAAAGTCCGCTTTCATCCTCAAAAATTCTGTTTCCCGACTCATCAACATCAAGTCGGCGGACTATTTCATTCTGCGTATTTTTGTTTCCGACAGTATCGGGTGATGAAAAGTAAACCTTGGTAACAGCAGTTGCGAGTACAATCAGAACAGCAAAAAGTATTGTCACAACAAGTCTTGTATGCTTGTTCAGAAAACGCACCCCCCGGCTTTAAACGAAAAATCAGACAGATTACTTATTTTCATTATCTGCCTTTTTGGAACGGTATGTTTCATCTGTTTCACCTGCAATGAAAATAGGTCTTTTCTTTGTCTCCATGTAGGTTTTTCCGAGATACATTCCGAGGATTCCCGTACACAAAAGCTGAAATGCACCGATAAGAAGAATGATACCTATAACAAGCATCGTCGTGGTATACCATCCTCCCAAAACCGCACTTATTATCGCCGCAATGAACAGAATAAGTGCCGCCGCACCGCTGATAAGCGAGAGAATTACCGCAATTCCGAGTGGGGCTGTTGAGAAAGCCATGATGCCCTCAAGTGAATATTTGAAAAGTCCCCAGAACGACCATGAAGTTGTACCGGCAGGTCTTTCAACATTCTCATAAGGCATATACTTTACTCTGAAGCCTACCCAGCTGAATATTCCCTTTGAAAATCTGTTGTATTCGGACATTTCAAGTATGGAATCAACCATTTGTCTCGTCATAAAGCGGAAATCCTGTGCGCCGTCAACAATCTCCGTCTGTGAAATTTTATTCATTATCTTATAGAACTTCACAGCGAACCATGAACGGATTTTGGATTCACCGTCTCGGCTGACTCTTCTTGTTGTTGCACAGTCATATTCTCCGTCCTTCACGTAATTATACATTTCAGGGAGAAATGCGGGAGGATGCTGTAAATCCGCATCCATTACGACAACGTAATCGCCTTTCGCATTGGTAAGACCTGCATAGATTCCCGCTTCCTTACCAAAATTTCTTGAAAACGAGATATATCTTACCCTCTTGTCCCTGTCGGTAAGAGAATGGAAAATTTCAAGCGTTTTATCTTTTGAACCATCATTTATAAAAAGGAATTCAAAACTGATGTCGTTGTGTTCTTTTGACATTCCGTCTGTAACCTTTATGATTTCATCATAAAACATCGGGAGAACTTCCTCTTCATTATAACATGGCACTACAACTGATATAAGTTTCAATATTTACCCTCCTTTGAAGGATTCATCTCAGATGTCATCTGAAAATGAAAATAATAATACACTTATCATTATACAACAAATCCTCACAAACTGCAAGAGTAATTTGCGTATTTTCTTAAATTTTTACATCTTAACATATTTTTGTGAAAAAAAACGTCCTATTAACTGCATAATGTTTATTTTTCTTATTTGTTTATAACTGAGGCAGGGAAAATTTGACAAAAAAATCAATAACAATTTGTTGTTTCCACCAAAAAAATTAAAATCAGTATAATTTTCAGATTTAATTTACGTAAAAAGGTTGATTTTTCTTTTCGCATAAGTTATAATATATTTGTATGGAAGTGCGGAAAACAACGTTTCAGCCGCTGAACCTCTTAAATAAGTGTTAATGCACTCTTAAAAAAGTATTAATACGTTTATTATTTTACCATGCTGAAATCACCAGTCCGTACCCCCTCGGAATCGGCTGTCCGAGTAGGACAGTATCCTTAATATCGGCTTGCCACTGCCGAAAAGTGGAGACCACAATATTATTGTGGGTGGAGATCGTATATGGACGTAATGCTTATAAAAACCACTTTCAATGATGAAGTACACGGAACAAGCAACGGAAAGAGAACCGGATGCGGTGTAAATCTTCTCAAAGCAGGAAACGATACCAAATTCCTTCAGACAGGAAGAATGACAGACCTCAAGGAAATCACCTGTGAAAAGTGTAAGGAAAAAATCGCAAAGGAAATCATTAAATCAGACAAAAAGGAAATGTCTATGCTCCTCAAAGAGGAAAGAGCAAGAGCAAAGGCCGGTCTTGGTGACGAAGGCATTGTTCCACTCGGAAACACTACCGCAAGAATCACAGGCTCACAGAACAGAGAACCTGAAAGAGTCAGCGCACCACAGCGTGAAGAACGACCGATTCCACAGCAGTCAGCTCCTGCACCCGCTCCCGCTCCTGAACAGCCTGCTGCTCCAAAGCAGACAATTCCGGGAACAGGCGTTCCTATGGATGACAGCCTCGCACAGTTCGCTATCAACAAGCCTGTTGAAGAAGAACCCGCAAAGAAAGCTCCTGAGGATGATTTCCTCGCACAGTTTGCTATAAATAAGCCTGTTGAAGAAGATCCGTTTGAGGAGGCTTCAAGACAGAATCAGGCAGCAGACAATGATATAATGAATATGTTTTCTATCAACAACAATGAACAGCAGTCTGTTGAACAGATGCCTTCTGATAATGAGACAACACCTGTTCAGGGTATGTACGACAACGATTCCAATGTAATCGACGTTGCAGAAGAAAATATCGAACCTGTACAGACTCAGGCAAATCCGAACGCATGGGATGCATTTGCAAATCAGTTCTTCGGGATGGGCGCACAGTCTGAGGAAGCTCCTGCTGAAGAAGCTCCTGCACCTATGGAAATGGACGATATGCCTTCAGTTGGCGGAAATGTAGCTCCTGCACACCCACAGGCTTCTGCTCCTATTCTTGATGATATCGCAGCACCTGCTCTTGACGATATAGTACCTCCTGTGCTTGATGATATTGCACCGCCTGTACTTGATGATATCGCACCGATACAGAATACTGCGCCTGTTCAGCCTGAACCGCTTGAGGATATTACTCCGATTCAGCCGACTCCTCAGCCTGCACCTGTTCAGAACGCTGCTCCTGTTCAGCCGACTCCTCAGCCTGAGCCTGTTCAGAATGTTGATCCTGTTCAGCCGACTCCTCAGCCTGCACCTGTTCAGAACGCTGCTCCTGTTCAGCCGACTCCTCAGCCTGCACCTGTTCAGAATGTTGCTCCTGTTCAGCCGACTCCTCAGCCTGCACCTGTTCAGAATGTTGCTCCTGTTCAGCCGACTCCTCAGCCTGCACCTGTTCA
>JAZLGM010000055.1:0-3462 GCA_045616285.1 Ruminococcus sp. | reverse complement strand
ACAGGAAGATAAAACAAACCGAGCAGCCTGCCCTACGGGGCGGCTTGCCTCGTACAGCCCCCACGTTTGCACACGTCGGAGCTGTGGCTCATACTTCGGTAATTACCCAATGGAAAATACGTCGGCACACAGAGCCGAAATCCGCCATGTTTTCGATTGGGTAAAGGTCTGACTTAGTATCAGACCGTTCACAATTTGCTACAGTAGGTTTCATAAACTACACAGTATTCCGAGCCTATATTTGGTACATTTATTATCCGAAATATCGTTGACTATACTCCGGACCTATGGTAATATACATACTACCGAAAGGGACAAAACCACCAATCAAGGAGGAAAACACGATGAAAGAAATGGTTAGAGAATTGCAGAAGTTCGGAGAATTCCACTTCAACGGACTGAGCCGAAAGGACAGTCGCAGGGCTGCAGAGAAACTGGTTCAGGCAGCGATGAGATACGATAACCGATACGGAATCAGCTGCAGCTACGGAATCGTCACAGACGCATTCGGCTACAGCTATGCAGTTACACTTTAAGGAGGATTCGGAAATGTGGAAAGAAGGAACAATTGGAATACCGACAGGCAACGGAAAATACACAGCAGTAAAATATTGTGCAAAGGTGTATGATGAGCCGAGTCAATACGGTATCAAGAAAGGCAGAATCAGCAAACTGGAACTAAGACAGGATGGTAAGATTGTCTACAACTACGACAGAGGTCTTGACCTTGACTGTCAGACAAAAGAAGCTGAAGTTGCACTTGCAATTCTTTTGAAGGAATACGAATAAAACAAAGACCGCCACAAAATAAAAAACGTGGCGGTCTGCTCTGCAAACTGCAATTTGTAAGTGCGGTAAATGAAAAGTTAATTCCATTATTTAAACTATTCAATCGGCACTTCTTCATCAACAGACGGCCATTCGGAGCCGTTTTTATAAAAACACCGTCTGCGGCGGTATAATTCTTCACTGCCGTTTTCATATGTATAGTAATCATATACATAGTAAAAACCTTCTTCTGTTTTCTCAGCTCTGTAAGCGTACTCACGCTCTTTTAAAACAAGCTGTTCATCATCCCATGTGTATATTTTCTTTTCAGCGTTATTTTTATCGTCAATACTGTTTGTGTAGATAATTTTATCAGGATAATTATTGGTATTAGCCTGTATTCCAATCTTGTCCATTTCGTCCCATATTACAAACAAGCCTGTTTCGGTGTTAAAATGGAAATAATGTCCCGTTCCGCTGTAAACATTTTCATCCTCAGGTATAAACAAATCATAATAACCGTCAAAATCATAATCCTGCCAGTAAACAAGATTACCTTCATTGTAATCTGAACTGCTGTCATACCAGACGCAGTCGGCATCAAGAAACTGTGCTGTAATATCGTCATAGTAAACCCATACTCCGTCAGGCTGAACCTTAAATGAGTAATGATTTCTTAACTCCTGACCATCAGCACCCTCAGGAACAGGAAAAGTTTTCGGAGCATCTGATTCTATATCTTCCGCAGGAATTACAGCAGAGGTAACTGCTGTTGTTTCAGTGACAGGCTGTTCAGCAGTTATCTGTGTTGTTTCAATTTCAGCAGTTGTTTCAGCAGTTTTTGCAGTAGCCTGTTCAGTAACAGGCTGTGAATCTGATTTGTTGTTTTTGTCATTACTGCATGAGCATAAAAGCAATAACAGCAGTAAGGATATATACTTAAAGTGTCTCATTATTTTCTCCTTGCTGTATGTGGTGTGCTATTTGATTTATTAAACTGCAATTTATCTCTTTATCAATCTTTCAAACTGACTATAAACAAATCATCAGTACATTAAAAAGTCAGTTGATATTTCAAGAATATTCTTACTCTCTTTCAATATAGTAATCAGTCTGCCATCTAAATTCGAATTATTATCTCTATAATCTATTTCACCCAATTCGGTTCTGATTGGAAAAGCTAATTTTTCTTCATCTATACAAAATTCTGCATGAACATTCTCTTTGTTACCTCTTGCATCAACTCTTATCCATTTATTCAATTCACTTATATAAACTGTATTAAGTGCATGAATAATATAGCCTTCATCGGCATTATCATCAGCTCTTGTAAGATGTTGATAAGAGATTCCTGAGGGTATTCCATTGGCTCTTAGAAGTGCTGCTAATAAACATGACTTTGTCCAACATATTCCTGTTCCATTTAAAAGTACTTCACTTGCTTTACGAGATACCACCTCTGACTTAATATCCCATGAATGCGTTATTTTATCTCTTACAAATCTATATGCATTATCAATATATTTCATCTTTGAATTTGAATTTAACCTTAGTTCATTAACCTTTTCCTTAATAACTGGATTATTATAATCAATACATTCAGTTTCTAAGAGATACTCTTTATATATGTTAATCACACAGTTCCTCCACAAATTTCACTTTGTCAATAAAGCATTTAATTGCTTTTCAAACTCTATAATAGTATTTCTGATGAAATCAAGATTTTCCTGTGTATACTGATCAATATCTATGTCACAGTAGTTAACTATAACATCTTCTTCCTCAGAATTTGCTATAAATATCTGAAACTGGTCAAAAGGCACTCTTATTATCATCTTATAGGCATTATCTTTCATAGGTGCGATATAAGAAATATGATTACAATCATATATATCTATTGCCTGTATATAATTTTCTTCTTCTTCCTCCTGAAAAGATATTCCTAATTTCTTTTCAAAGTAATCAGCAATTTTATCAACCACTTCTTTAAATTTTTCCGGGTAGTCATAATCTGGGTCTACATCTTCACATTTAAATATTAATTCATCAATCATTTTTCATCTCTCCTAATAATAATTTTGTCATTATAGAATTATATCGAACTAATTAGCTTGACAAATTCATATTTATCAGGCAATTGTACCCGACATTTTCTATTCCAGTATATCATAAAAATGCAAAAAATTCAAGTCCCAAAGAAAGGCGGTGGCACAGCATGAAATACAAACCGACAGAATTCATGGCGGAAGATTCCGTATACAACAAGAAGGCGGCAGACTATGCCGTCTCTTTTATTGAGTGCCTGTGCCATACCAAAGGCACCTGGGCTGGAAAGCACTTTGAATTGCTGGACTGGCAGGAGCAGATTATTCGTGACCTTTTCGAAATTCTCAAGCCCAATGGCTATCGTCAATTCAATACTGCGTATGTCGAAATTCCAAAGAAAAACGGCAAATCAGAACTGGCGGCGGCGGTTGCTCTGCTGCTCACTTGTGGTGATGGAGAGGAACGAGCCGAGGTTTATGGCTGTGCCGCCGACAGACAACAGGCTGCCATTGTTTTTGATGTTGCCGCCGACATGGTGCGAATGTGTCCCGCCCTGAATAAGCGAGTGAAAATCCTGACCTCGCAAAAGCGTATCGTGTATACACCTACAAACAGCTTTTATCAGGTACTTTCCGCAGAAGCCTACTC
>JAZLGM010000054.1:0-19890 GCA_045616285.1 Ruminococcus sp. | reverse complement strand
CTTTTTCTCCTCTTTGTATAGGGTTTTTAGAGATGCCCTATAAAATATCAATACTGATAAATATTTTGAATCTGGTTAAATCATGAAATTGTTATTTTGTTAATATCAATCCTGTATAAACATATACAGGGATTATACTGAGAAGTAGATAATTAAAATGAGTATCGGAAATTACTTGATTTCCTGTTCTATATTTTCAAAAAGATCTGAATCAAAAAAATCTCTTAACGTGATACCAAAACCATCACAAATCTTCTGAAGTGAGACAACACCCGGATTCTGGCTCTTACTATTTAGCATACTGTACACAGTTGAAGGAGTTACTCCTGCTTCATTTGCAAGAGCATTTACAGCGATTTTCTTTTCTTCACATAACTGAATAATTCTTTTAGCAACAGCTTCTTTGGCATTCATCACAATTCACCTCAATCGTGGGATATATCGTATATTAATGTTAACAAATTTTGAGATGAAATGTGTGGGATATATCGCATTTTTGGAAATATTATGTTATAGTATACGATATATCCCAAACCAAGTGCATATAGAAATGAAAAAATCCCATTTCATCATGAAATGGGATCAAATATGCTTTTGAATCATAGCGTACTTTCCATAAGTGCATTTTCAAAGCTTTATATTCTTTTATTTGAACCTGAAAATATTTTTGAATCCTTTAAGCTAACAATAACGGATTTTCTCGTCGACACTTATGGTGATACTATATTCGGATTTATGGATGCTGATTTGACACCGATACTGAATGACCTGAACAAAAAGAATGTTGATACACTTCTTGTCCATTGCTATGCAAGTCGATCACGTTCAAGAGCTGTCGGAGCATTTGCTGTAAAAATGCTCGGTGGCGATAACAGCAGATATTTTGAAGAAGAAACATCCAATATGTATATTTACGACGTACTTGTATCTGCGTGGATAAGGAAATGTCTTAGCATGATATAAGACGATTGATATATTTCCTGAATCCGTAGAGTTCGATCGGTTAAAAATAAATGAAACTGGCTAAACTAAGCCAAAATCAACATACTTTTAAACTTAAAATTTTCGCACCCAGTGGGTGCAAAGAAATGTTTGTGAAACTTGATAATTTTCATCGAAAAATAGGTGGTTTTCATATAATTAGTGTTTTGGAGTTTTACGGATTCAGGTATTTGTAATACAACTGAATAAACAAAAGAAGCACAAACGGATACAGCCTGTGATGGTTGTATCCGTTTTTTAGTTGACGGTGATTTAACTTTTTTCTATGAGCGAGAATGATTTTGTCTTTTCCCTGACGGCAAATTTACGTTATCCTGATATTATTATTTTATCTCCTGTTCAAGAGAATCAAATATTTCGTCACTAAAAAATTCTTCGAGAGCAATATTCAATCCATCACATAAGATTTTAATTGTTGTAATAGATACATCATGCCTTTTTTCATCAAAAAGGCTGTAAACTGTTGAAGGTGTTACACCTGAGATGTTTGCAAGCTCATTTGTGGCTATTTCACGCTCTTTACAAATATTTCTAAATCGCATAACCACAGCATCTTTTACAGCAGACATTATACCACTCCTCAACGTTTTAAAATGTTATGCTATTTTTTACGTTTTAACGTATACGCAATTGCGTATACGTTAAGTGCATGAAGAGAGTACATTGGTTACTGTAATATATAATTTCAGCACTTTTACATTTTGTTATCACTTGATTTTTTGGGCTTTTAGTGTTATACTGAAAACACAATAAACAGGCTTACTGACTCAATTGCAATAAAATGCAGCATTACAACAGACATAAAATAATATATTGAAAGGAGGCATCTTATTCCGATGAACAGTAAAAAAGAAATCAAGGTTACAATTCTTTTCACAATAGTATTTCTTTTGGGTGGACTTATTCATGTAATCACGAACCCATGGGATTTTACAAGCTGCATCGCACAGATATATTACAGTTCACTTGTAATTATCTGGGCTTACACAATCAATTACCGCATTGTAAATAAAAAAGTTCGTCAGCTTATGCTTATGGAAGCAACACTTTTCATACTGACAATCTTTCTTCAGATGTTCCGTTACCGTATTTTTGAGAAATTCGTTACGGCAAGCAGATTCTTCTGGTATAGTTACTACATTTCTGTGGTTCTTACACCTGTCATATTTCTTTTTGTTGTCCTGCATCTGCACCTGCAGGAAGACGAAAAACCAAAACGATGCTGGCTGTTGATGATGATTCCGTCAATCTTTTTTATTTTGCTTGTTATGACAAATGATCTTCATCAGCTTATATTTAAATTTGATGACGAAGCAAGCGGAAGGTACGGAACTTATTCGCATGGTGTACTTTTCTATTCTATATATGTCTGGGTTATATCAATGATGGTGCTTTCACTGTATCTTGCCATAAGAAAATGCCGTATTCCAAGCATAGGTAAAAAACTGTGGATGCCGTTGTATTTTGCCTCTTTCGGCATTCTCTTTGTTCTGAGTCTGTTTGATATTCCGAAAATTGCAGGCACAAGTATATGGCTTTTCACAGAATGCCTTGCAATGATTATAATAGGCGTGAATGAATCATGCATACAGCTTGGACTGATACCTGCAAACAGCAGCTACCGTATGATAGCAAGTCTTACTGATAAACCGTTTATTATTTCTGACGAAAGTGGAAATCCTGTCTATGAAGCTGAAACAGCAAGGGAGATTTTTCAAAAGAATGAAAATATTCAGATTCATACAAAGCCTATCAAAGGCGGAAGCGTTTCATGGGCGGTTGACCTTTCTGATATAATAAGGCTCAACAATGAAATTGAAAAAGCAACTGAAAGTATCGAAAGCAGAAATGAATATCTTAAAACTGAAAATTCCCTGAAAGAAGAACAGTCAAGACTGGACGCAAGAAATAATCTGTACAATCAGATTGCAGGAATTGTCAGCCCACAGCTTGACAAAATTGAAAATTTACTGAATGATGCAGATAATGACAGAAACCTTGCCAAGATTGCTTTTTTCAATGCGTATATCAAAAGGCGCAGTAATATGGAACTGCTTAAATCAGATTTGAAACACTTTCCAACAGAAGAACTGGCATCAGCTATACGGGAATCCTGTGAATATCTGAAACTCTGCGGAGTAAATTCACTGCTTAACATAACTCCCGAATGTGAGCTTTCAGCCGACATACAGTTGTTTCTGTATGAAGCCTTTGAAGATGTTGCAGAAAGCTGTCTGGATACTTTACAGTTCCTAATGGTAAATATCATAATGCGAGAAAATCAGCCTGTTCTGAGAATGACTATGAAATCTTCTGTAAAAGATACAGATTTGCTGAATAAGCTTATTTCATCAAAAGGCGGAATTATACGATTCTTTTCAGATGATGACGAAGAAGAGATGACAATTTCCGTTACATATCAGGAAGGAGAAGTGATTGTATGAGAACCATTTCATCGCTTCCTGATTTAGCACTTTCGTTTTTAAACTGCTGGCATATGATTCTTTTCTGGGCATCGGTATATATTCTGTTTGTGGGATTAAGTAATAAACGACAGATGTATCGCTTTTTTCAAAATACATTTGGCATTCTGACTTGTTTGATAAACTACACGCTTTTTCAATGTACGGTAGGTTACACATCACAGAATGCCGAAACAGAGGTAATGATTCAGGTTGTGGAACAGTACGCAAAGCTGCCTGCTATCCTGCTTATTGCGGTTTGTGTTATTCTGACCGCAGTCGAAATCTATATTATTCTCTCTATGCATCGCTGGTACAATACTCATATTACATCAGCATCAATCAAGGAAACGATTGAAACGCTGCCTGTGGGCGTATGTGCTTTTGAGCCTGACGGAAAAGTAATTCTTAGAAACAAGACTATGGAACAGCTTTGCCGCAGTCTTATGGGAATGCCTCTTCTTAATGGAAATGAATTTGTCCAGATGCTTGCGAAAAAGAAATCTGACCTTGCAGATTTCGCAGTTTCCCTGCCAGATTACGGCGTATGGTCATTTACAAAGGACGAAATCCGTAATGAAAAAGTCTGCTTCACATTATTGATTGCATATAACGTAACAGAAGAGTATCAGAAAACACACACTCTTTCTGAAAAACAGAAAACACTTCAGGAACTGAATGAAAAGCTTGTAAACTACAACAAGAGTATAGAATCTGTCATAACAGCACAGGAAATATTAAATGCTAAAGTTCATATTCACGATGAGCTTGGTTCAGGGCTTCTTGCCATTAAGCGATATCTTGTATCAGGTGGTACTGAAAAAGAACGTGCTGAACTTATAGAACGCTTAAAAGGAAATATACGTTTCATACAGCAGGAGCTGATTACCGATAAACAGGACGAATACAAGCTTGTATTGTCAACAGCCGAGGATTTAGGCATATCTGTCCGAATAATCGGAACACTGCCGCAGACAGAACCCAACAAGCATATCAGCGCAACAGCGATACACGAGTGCTTTACAAACATCATCCGCCACACAGACGGTGATACACTTTACGTTGATATAACAGAGAATGAAGATACATTAACAGCAAAATTCACCGACAACAACTCACGGACAATCGGAGAGATTACCGAGACAGGCGGACTTCACTCTCTGCGTGAACTTGCTGAACGTGCAAACGGAAAAATGCAGATAGTCACAGAACCACACTACTGCTTAAAAATAACTCTGCCAAAGGAGGTTGAAAAATATGTCATATAATGTTTTGATTGTTGATGATCAGTCGCTGCCACGTCAGTTTTTTGAAAGCATTATAACACATTCGGATAACTATACACTCGCCGCAGCTATCAACTCTGCAAAAATGGCATATTCTTATTGTACAAGAGGAGAAATTGATTTAATTCTTATGGATATTGTCATGTCAGACGAAGTAAACGGACTTGAAGCTGCACGAAAAATAAAAGATACCTATCCGAATGTAAAAATTCTTGCTGTTACATCTATGCCTGATGCAACATTTATGGAGAAAGCAAGGGCAGCACAGGTTGATTCATTTTGGTATAAAGAAGTGCAGGATGCTCCTTTACTTGATGTAATGGACAGAACAATGGCAGGAGAACAAGTATGGCCTGACAATACGCCTGTTGTTCCGCTTGGAGTATGCGACAGTTCACAGCTGACAAACAGAGAAGCTGAAGTCCTGCGTCTGCTTTCAATGGGATATGCAAATCAGGAAATTGCTGAAGAAATGAATATAAGCGTTAATGCAGTTCGCTTTCATCTTACCAATCTTCACACAAAGACCGGTTATGCATCCCGTACAGAACTGGCAATTGCCGCAGCAAGAAGCGGTTTTGCCGTTCCCGGAGTTTAAGACAGACTTTATAAATAATCAGCAAATGGTACTGCAAAAATAATGCAGTACCATTTTTTTGAAAAAATATGAAAAAAATTTCAAAAACCTATCGAAAGTGATAGGGACAAAACGAAAAATATATGTTACAATTAATTAGATTATATTTCAGGTGGATTCAAACAGACTTCGGTCTGTTAAGATATTTAATGATATGGAGGTAAAAAAATGAATCACAAAAAACTGATTGCAGGTATTCTTGCAATCACGCTTATGGGAAGCGGAGCAATTCTGCCGCCCAATGCTGTCAAGACCCTTTCAGACAGCATTGTTATGAGCGTAAGTGCGGCAGGAACAAATTATTCCTGTTCAAGCTTTGACTTTGATGCATCAACAGGCACAATGACACTAAAGGGCAATGTAGTTTGGGACGACGTTTACTATTTCGCTCAGAAAGTTAACGTAACATCAATTACAGCACAGGAAGGAACAGTTTTTCCAAGTTACAGCAGCTACTTGTTTCGTGATTACTCAAGAGCTGAATCAATTGATTTGAAAAATGTTAATACAAGCAAGGTTACAAATATGTATTGTATGTTCCTTGACTGTACAGATTTAAATTCCTTAGATGTAAGCGGCTTTGACACAAGCAAAGTTACAAATATGAATAGTATGTTCATGCGGTGTGAATCCTTAACCTCTATTGATTTAAGCAGCTTTAATACAAGTAATGTTACAGACATGGATGATATGTTCCTTGATTGTTCATCCTTAACTTCTGTTGATTTAAGCAGCTTTGACACAAGTAAGGTTACATATGCATATATGGAGGATATGTTCTTGCGGTGTTACTCACTTGAAAGAATATATGTTAATGAAAACAATGAAAATGCAATAAGAAATATAAATACAGGTGGTGCTTCGATAATACTTCCTGCAACAAATTACTCCTGCGACAGCTTTGACTTTGATGCATCAACAGGCACAATGACACTTAAGGGAAATGTAGTTTATAATGAAATTAGAAATTTCACTCAGAAATATTACGTAACATCAATTACAGCACAGGAAGGAACAGTTTTTCCAAGTGACTGCAACAGATTGTTTCAGTATTACTCAAATGTTAAAACAATTGATTTGAAAAATGTTGATACAAGCAAGGTTACAAATATGTATTGTATGTTCAATGCTTGTTCAGCCTTAACCTCACTTGATGTAAGCCGATTTGATACAAGTAATGTTACAGATATGACTTATGTGTTCTGTGATTGTCCATCATTAACCTCAATTGATTTAAGCGGATTTGATACAAGCAATGTTACAAGTATGTATGGTATGTTCAGTAAGTGTTCAGCCTTAACCTCAATTGATTTAAGCGGATTTGATACAAGCAAAGTAACAGATATGACTTATATGTTCTCTAGATGTACATCACTCCAGTCTGTTTATGTTAACAGCAGTAATACAACTAAAGTAAAAAATGCTCTTAGTAAATCGGAATTTTCCAGTGATAAAATTACTTCTATGGTAATTGATTTAGCAGTGAGAACAACAATTGACAAGAGTATGCTTCACGATGCAATTAACGCATTTAAGCCGCTTCATATAAAAATGGCTGATTCTGTACCCTCAGGAACAACTACGTTAGGACTTAACAAATCAAGAGAGGTTGTTGCCTGTTTTGACAGCAAAACTTCAACCATGTACATAGCACCCGCAACAGCAGGAGATACCATTTATGCACCGTCTGATTCAGAGAATCTTTTCAATGATGACGCTGCTTTTGGCGGAAAGGGAAACTGTGCAAAGATTCAGGATATTTCTCTTGATAAGCTTGATACAAGCCGAGTTACTAATATGTCAGTTATGTTTTACGGCTGTAGTTCATTGACCTCACTTGATGTATCAAATTTCGATACCCGTAATGTAACATCAATGTCATATATGTTTTATCTTTGTTCATCATTGAAAAATCTTGATGTTTCAAATTTTGATACAAGAAAAGTAACAGGTATGGGCAATATGTTTGCTGCCTGCAAAAATTTGACAACTCTTGATATATCAGGATTTGATATGAGCAATGTAAAAAGCAAATCAACTATGTTCCAGTACAGCTCTGCACTCAAAACAATTTTAGTAAGCGAAGCAAACAAAATTACAATAAATGATGCTTTGATTTTAAATGGACTTTCAACTGAAGACATCGATTTATTATTCCCCATTAAAAAATTCACAACAAGCTCTGCAATCAGCGGCGGAATGACACTTGATAATAGTGCAATCACTTCTGATGACCTTGACCACGCATCAATCAAAAGTGTAGACTGGTATCTGATGAATGCTGACGGCACTCCAGGCGATGAAGTAACAGGCGGTACAGCCCAAGCTGGCAAGGATTATATGGCTGTTGTGTACCTTAAGGCAGATGAGGGTTACTGCTATACAGAAAACTCAGAAATATCAGCCGAAAACGGTGAAATATTAGCTTCACTCCTTATAACTGAAGGTACAAGCAAATATATTTCTATAGGTGTTAATTTTAGTAACGTTCCCAAGGGAACAGGAAAGCTTGAATTCACAATTCCTCCTCTTGAGATAGATAAGGCATTATTCTTTCAAGTCAGAAAATTCATAAACACAATAAACGGTCAGCAGGATGGTAATTATACGGTTACTGTATATGATCATAACGGACTTCTTGGTGATGAGAGATTCCCCGGTACAATGGTAGTAGAAAACGGCCAGATTGTAAGCTTTGACCCTGTACTTGCACACAAGCTTGCTGATGATGAAGAATTTGAATTCGTTATTGTAAATACAAACCCGAATTACGAATTCACAAGTGAGGATATAACGGTAAAAGGACAGGAAAACTGCGACAGCTGTAAGCTGTATGACAACAGTCTTCACGTTTTCTATAAAGCAGAAGCTTGGAAAACGATTGTAAATATAGAATGTCCTGAAGATATGACAGAGCCGATAACAGTTGAATTTATAAGAAAAGACAACGGAACGTTAGCAAAGCGTAAGGTTGTAACACCGAAAGATGGTTTAGCTAAGTTTTCATTGGCAGGTTTTTCAAGCGAATACTATGTAACATTCAACAGTGCAACCTATACAGCAGAATCATACTATTACAGAAATGGCAATGGTGCAATCCCAAAGGTTTTAATGGTCAAAATGGCACCGTGTCCTGTTGTGACTTCAGCAAGCCTTACCCTTGACGGTACAATCGGAGTAAACATAAAGGCTGAAATTCCTGATGAATTTATGAAATGTCAGGCAGCACTTCATTATGACGGAACCACAACAAAAACAAAATTTTACACTATAAAGAACCTGACAAAAGACAGCAACGGAAGATATGTATTCACATTCCCTGTAGCAGCAAAGGAAATCGCAGATAAGGTTTCATTTGAAATATATGACGCTAACTTTAAGCCGATTAAAATCGTAAAGGGAACAGCTAAGGCAGAAATTGCAGATAACAGCTTCCAGTACGCAGCAACGGATTACATTAATTCCAAGAAATCGAGCAGCGATACAAAGCTTGCATCACTGTGTAAGGCACTCAGCGACTTTGGAAATGCATCGAGAATAATGTTCAATTACAATGCAACAGGAGCAAAGATAGAACAGTCACTCAGCGGAGTAACAGCAGCAACACTTAAGCCGTATGAGCTTGTAAGAGATGCAGAGTGTGTAGACGGAATCAAGATTTCGGCAGCATCACTTATAATTGAATCTGAAACAACAATCAATATCAAGTTCAAGACAACAAGAAGCAGCATAAGCGGATATACATTCACCTGTGACGGAAAGGTTGTAACACCGACAAAGATAGCAGAAGGAGAATATCAGGTACAGGTAACAAATATCTCAGCTGCAGATCTTGACAAAGCACACACATTCTCAGTATCAGACGGAAAGAATACACAGAAAATCACATACAGTGCACTGAGCTATGCGTATTCAAAGATAAGCAGTACAGATACAAAACTCAGCAACTTGGTAAAGACACTTTACCTTTACAATAAAGCTGCAAAAACATATCTTGGAAGATAAAGAATTTCAAGATATATGAAGGGAGGAAAAAAGAAATGAAGGAACAGTATGAGTCAGCAAAGGTTGAAATCATAAACTTTGATGCAGAGGATGTAATCACAACTTCACCTCCATCAAATGAACTTCCTGATGATGAGTTCTAATTCAGCCTGAAAACAAAAGAATTGCTCTGTCTTAACAGACAGGGCAATTTCTCTAACTAAATAAATGGGGAAATTACAAACGATGAAAAAAATAATAGTGTCCATGCTCTTTTTGTGTGTAGCATTAACTGCTGTAAGCTGCAAAAGCGAAGAGAAAGCAGATATAAAAGAAAATACTACTTCTTCATCTGAGCAGATAACTTCTGAAAGTGCGGTAACTGATAATAGCAATACTACAACTGAGATTCAGACTTCAGCTGAAAAAGTAACTGAGGATGAGTCACAGAAGATTACAAACAGTACAGAAGAATCAAGCGTATCTGACGAAAATACAGAAGCTGAAAATGAACAGCAGCGACTTCCTGATGATGTTTTTGACAGTCCAACCGACAGTGCTGAAGATTCAGTGAACAATGAAGTACAGAATGAGGATGTATCAGGAATAGCTACAGAATCAAAATCTGATGAAATCATAGTTTATGATGGCGGTATTGAACTTCCTGATGATGAGTTCTGATTAAGCCTTAAACAAGAGGATTGCTCTGTCTTAACAAACTTGGCAATTTCTCTAACTAAATAAATGGAGATAAAAATGAGCATAGTTTTTTCTATAAGGTTAGCAGAAAAAGTAATAAAGATTACGGCTTTGCATGAATATATTAAGGAATATTGTAAGGAATACATTACAGAAGAATCTGCTGACTTTGAAGTTATAACACTAATGGAGGATATTGAATTTGAAAGACAGAAATCAATATCTGAAAATATAAAGGAAGGTATCCCGATTATAGAGTACAGTGATGATTATCTGGAAACGTTAGCTGTATACCGAAAAATAGTCAGTATAATGACAGATTATGATACAATACTGTTTCACGGCTCAGTTATTGCAGTTGACGGACAAGGTTATCTGTTCACAGCCAAAAGCGGAACAGGAAAGTCAACGCATACAAGGCTGTGGAGAGAGTATTTCGGAGAACGTGCTGTTATGGTTAATGACGATAAGCCGCTTATCAGAATAACTGATACGGGAGTTACAGTTTACGGAACTCCATGGAACGGAAAGCACCGTATAAGCACAAATACAAGTGTACCTTTGAAAGCAATTTGCATTCTCAATCGTGGCACAGAAAATGAGATTGAAAAAATCTCAAAGTCGAAGGCATACCCTATGCTTTTACAGCAGACACACAGACCGACAGATATGAAAAAAATGCAGAGTGTATTTGCTCTTATCGATAAAATGTGCCAAAGTATCTGCTTATATAATCTTAAGTGCAATATGAATATTGACGCTGTTACAACAGCATACAACGGAATGAATGTGGAGGAATAAAAATGAAACTTAAAGATGAATTTATGACACATATGGATGATGATACACAGATTATGATTGATGTATCAGCAAAATTCAGCGGACTTGTACGCAACAACAAAACAGCCTCTGAAATTGTTGACTATCTGAAAGAGGAAACTACAGAAGCTGAAATAGTAAAGAAAATGCTTGCAAAATACGATGCTCCCGAAGAAGTGATTTCAGCTGATGTTAAGAAAGTTGTGTCACAGCTCAGAAGCATAGGTGCGATTGATGAGTGATTTTCGCACTGAAATCGAAAAACGTGGCACGCTGATATACACAAATGTGGGTGACAGTATGATGCCGCTGATTAAGCAGGGCAGAGATGTCCTTATAATCAAAAAAGTGAGCGGCAGACTGAAAAAGTATGATGTTCCGCTGTATCAGCGTGACAGCGGACAGTATGTGCTTCACCGCATACTGAAAGTACGCAAAGATGATTATGTGATATGCGGAGACAACAGAAGCTTCAAAGAGTACGGCATAACCGACAGACATATTATCGGAGTTTTAACAGGAGTTATCAGAAAGGGTAAAGAAATATCCGTTACAAGTAAAAAGTACAGGCTGTATGTTCATTTGTGGTGCGATTTTTTTCCGATAAGAGCATTTATTTTAAGAGCGGTAAGATTTCTGAAAAGGCGTCTGAAATGAAAAATAACATATTACAATGGCTTTCAGACGTTGTCGGAAAGCATAAAATAAAGATAGCGCTTTTGTGCATTGTTCAGGCTGTACACGGCGGATGCGGAGTTTTATACGCATTGTTGCTCCGAAACGGAATTGACTATGCTGCAGAAAAGAACAATCAGGGATTCATAATATCATTGATAAGCGTTATCGGACTTGTTCTGGTTCAGATTTCACTCAGAGCAATTATCAGATGGCTTGAGGAACTTACACGCTCGTCTGTAGAAAATATCCTGAAAGAACAGCTGTTCAGAGTGCTGCTGAGAAAAGATTATGCTTCGGTAACTGAAACACATTCTGCTGAATGGCTTAACCGCCTGACCTCTGACACAAAGGTTACGGCTGACGGAACAGTTGACATACTTCCGGGAATAATCGGAATGGCAGTAAAAATGGTCGGAGCATTTATAATGCTGATAATCATTGAATACCGCTTTTTATATGTTCTGATTCCCGGTGGAATTGCAGTTATACTGTTCACATACGGATTCAGAAAGCCGATGAAAAAGCTTCATAAGTCCATTCAGGAAAGTGATGGAAAGCTTCGTATCTTCATGCAGGAGCATATAAGCAACCTGATTATTGTAAAATCATTTGGAACTGAGGAAAAAACATCACTTTCGGCACATAAAAAAATGTCTGACCATAAGTCCGCAAGAATGAAGCGTAACAGGTTCTCAAACCTCTGCAATATATGCTTTGCAGTTGCAATGAACGGAATGTATCTTCTTGGCTTTGCGTACTGCGGATTCGGTATTATCGGCGGAACTGTAAGCTATGGTACACTGACAGCTGTGTTACAGCTTGTTTCGCAGATTCAGGCTCCGTTTGCGAATATCACAGGTTATCTTCCGAAATTCTACGCAATGACAGCAAGTGCTGAACGACTAAGGGAAGCTGAGCTTTTTGCAGATGATACTGACGGGAAAACCGCAGATATTGATGAAGTAAAAAAGCTTTATGAAAAAGAACTATCATCAATCAGAGTGGATAATGCAAGCTTCTCATACAGAGCTGATGAGAAGGAAAACACAATCAGCAACGTAGACTTCACCATCAATAAAGGTGATTATATTGCTTTCACAGGTCATTCAGGCTGCGGAAAGTCAACGGTGTTAAAATTATTGATGTGTCTTTACAAATGCGACAGTGGAAGTATTCAGATTCAGAAAGCTGACAATACCGATATGCCTCTTACAAGTGAATGGCACAGACTTTTTGCCTATGTACCGCAGGGAAATCAGCTTATGAGCGGAACAATTAAGGAGATAATCTCATTTTCGGACAGTAAGGCTGATGAAAGCAGAATCGAAGCGGCCCTTAAAATTTCTTGTGCAGATGAATTTGTCTCCGAGCTTGACGATGGGATTGAAACAGTTCTCGGAGAGCGTGGAACAGGGCTTTCAGAGGGACAGATGCAGAGAATTGCAATAGCAAGAGCCGTATATGCCGATTCTCCTATACTTCTGCTTGATGAAGCCACAAGCTCGCTTGATGAACTTACAGAAAAGAGAGTGCTTGAAAATATCCGCAGAATGACCGATAAGACGGTTATTATCGTAACCCATCGTCCTGCGGCACTTGATATCTGCAATAAGATACTTGAATTTTCTGAGAATGGTACAAAAACAAATAAAAAGTGAAAAGAAAACAGACAACGATGAAAAGACTTCAGTTCTTTCTGATAATAGATTCTGAACAATATAAAAAATCGTTCTTTTGCTATGATGAGAGCGGTTTTTAAATAAAAAAGCATTAATATAATAAGGAGTGGGAAAATGAAATTATTTCTCAAGAAGACAGCAACAACTGCTGTTGCATTGACTATGATTGCAGGGCTGATGCCGTTAAGTTCAGTCATTCCTGCAAAAGCCGCACCGGGTTCTGATGATAAGCTTGAAATCACAGTTCCGGCGACTAATACTATTGAAGCTGTTGGAGGAGTTGTTACTTACAGAGACACAGGCGAAATAGTAACCGGCAAGGTAAATCCTGATGACATTCTTACAGTGACACTTACCGAACAGCCCGGCAGAGAGTTCCTTTACTGGATTTCGTCATCAGGAGCAAAGATGCCTCAGAAATCATTTGACTTGATTGTAAGGTATGATGACTGGTTTTCACCTGTTTTCAAGGATACAATCGACTATCCTTACGGAAAAGAAGAAGTTGTGTTATCAGGCGATTGTACTCAGGGTACTCTGTACAAACGTGAAAATGAAAAAGGTGATGTATGTTTCAGACTTGATATAGGAGACGGAACCCACTATTATTATTCGGATTCATCTTCTGACTACAAGTATATTGATAAATATACTCATAATGTGAAATGTTCAGACTGTGATTCAGAATCTGTCCGTCCGCATGAGTGGGATTATGAAGTAACAGTAAAGCCGACTCACACAGAAGAAGGTCTGGCAACGTACACCTGTATGTGCGGCGCTTCTAAAACAGAGAAAATTGGCACAACTGATGAGCATACACTTGTAAATGAATGGATAATCACCGAGCCGAGCGTTAATGGTGAATACGGCAAACGCAAGAAGGTGTGTCAGTATTGTGATTATGAGGAAGAATACTGGTATCTTGAGCCTGATTATCCGGGATTGCTCAAAGACCATGTTACTCATTATTCGTCTAAATTAACAGGTGGTTCAGGTTACAGTACAGATGATGAATATTTCTTCTGCTATACGAATAATGAAGGCAATGACGTATATCTTTGGGCGTATCAGTGGGCATTTTATCAGGGAAATAAAAATGATGGCACAACATACATGTTTATGTTTACTGATGACCATGACGAGACTAAAATAAAGCCTATATATATTACAAAGTCCAGATACAGCAACAACAACCTGAGCAGTGGAAATCCTACATATAATCCTGATGAATATATATGGGCTGAATTTGCTTATACATACGATGCTGAGGGATGGTTAAGGACTATCCGAAGCTGGCAATCAACCGAAGGATGTAATCAGACCGAAAATGCTGTGATTACAGGTGCAGGTACGGACAGAAATTCGGATTTTATGAAATATGGCGGATTCTGGGCTGATGCATATAACGAGATTCTGATACCTACATCAGAAAACACCGATCCTGCTGAATACTTAGTTAAAACAGGTAAAAGCAGTTGGAATTATGGCGGCACAGGCATATATCGTAATGATGTATTTATAGAATCGGAAGAAGCAACTGATGTGACAGAAGGATTTGAGTGTGACAAGTTTTACCGTGGTGATTCTGAAATCGTCTATGTTGACAGAAAAACAGGAGTTGCATTAAAGTATTCAGACACTAACGAATATCAGAGACCGTCAAGAGCTTTGAGAGAAGATAATGACGGTGTCGGATATATGAAACTTGTATCAGAAGCCGAGTATAATGCGGCTGATGAAGCAGAACAGGAAAAATTATTCAAAACAGAGGATATTGCTGACAAGCTTAAAGCATTTGCCGCAAAAAGAGCAGCAGTAAATGACCTTACCCTTGAAATACCTGATGAAAGATCCGGATACAGAGTTATTCTTATGACTTCAGTTGAGGCATCTAATTCAATCAGCAATATCGGTATGCACGTCTATTTTTCAGGCAGTACATATAACAGCAGTCCGAAGTATTATCCTAATGTAACGGATCTTTTACCGAGTGGATGCAAAGAGAAAATATCGTATAAAGAAACTGAAGATTTTGAATTTGACAGATATGAAATCTGGAATTTTGAGAAGCAGGAATGGGAATTACTTTCTGAAGAACCTGAATATGAGTTTGAAGTTAATGAAGTAATGTACATTCGTCTTGTTGAACACAAAAAGCCTGTTTCCGAAAATCTTTTCAGAGTTGAACTTGACGGCGGATACTTCTATATCGGTGACGATTATGAAAACAAGCATACAAGTGCTGATTTAGAGGAGAACACCAAAATTGATATCTACAGTAATGAAGTTGAATACAAGGAGCTTGATTACTGGGAGGATGAAAACGGAAATCCTACCGATTACAAATACGATACTCTGGTTAAGTCTGATATGAAGCTTAAAGCTGTATACAAGGATACAGTATACAACAGAGAGGCAGAAGTCAGAAATGGTCAGATAAGTATAGATGATAAAGAATATACGACCTATTTCAGTGGATATAAAGGCACATTTGGCTCTGAACATAAAATGGCAACAAGACAAAGTCCTGACAGCGAATATACTCAGTTTTTAGGCTGGTATACATTTAGCCAATACGCTTACCCTCGTTACAACCTTATTTCAAAAGAATTGACTATCAACTATACGCTTACTGAGGAGTATCTTGATAACAGATATCCGAGATCAGTTATAGCAATCTGGACAAAAGACGGTACATTTGATTTTGATGAGACAGGATCATATGAAACATACGTTGAAAACGGTTTCATATGCAAAGAGGGTGAAATGAACAGACAAACACCTGTCAGTGTAATGTTACTTGATGAATATGACTATGTTGAAATAATTGATGATCCGACAGATTCAATTGATATTATCGGTGATAATTATAATATGTACTATGTAAATGATGCTGTATTCGATGGAAATATTGCGAAGTTTGAATTCTCCGGCACACCTCTTGTTATAATTGAGGCAGAGTCAGAAGTAGGCAAGGTTGATGTATCAAATCCGACACCGAAAAACGGAGAGGAAGTAACTCTTACAGCAGAAAGTCTTGCATTGTATACTTTCAACGGCTGGTACTCAGACGGAGAACTTGTAAGCACAGATTCAAGTTTCACATTTACAGTAGATTCTGAAGACGGTGATTTAAGCTACGAAGCAAAGTATGAACCAAAACGCAACGGAAAGCTTACAATTTTCGGTGATTCATTTACCGTCAATGATGATGAACATATTTTCCCGTCAAAATATGAAGATAATGAAATCGAGCTTGGAACAGAGTTTACAGTGAAATCCGCAAATGAAGGCTTTGTAAGCTGGACAAATGAAAGCGGTAAGGTATTAAGTAAACAGCCTGAATACACATTCAAGGTTCTTGGTGATACAGTTATCAATATGAACTGTGCAGATTATGCAAACACTCCTGACAGTGACGAAAACAAGGCAAGAGTAGAATTTGTATCGGATTATGACCAGATTGTTGAAGCAAAGACCTATGGAACATCTGATACAATTAAATTCCCTGAAGGTCCGACAAAGGCCGGTTATAAATTCATCAAGTGGAATCTTACAAGTGAAGAAATTCAGGAAAAGATTCTTGCGGGTGAATCAAGAATTACTGTAAAGCCTGTTTATGAGCATGAAAGTGAAAAGACATATACTGTAAGTGTTTATATTAATGCCAATTTACAGGAAAAGATTTATGATAACTATGCAGGTGATATTGTAACAGTAAACGCACCTGACATTTCTGAGGCATATTTCAGCGGATGGTATGATTCTGAATATAATCTTCTTGGTACATCAAAGGAATTCAGAATCAAGGTAAAGGGAGACACAGAGATTAATGCTGAATATGATTATTATCCTCCTGAAAATGAAATAAAGCCTATGGTTACAATAAGCGGTGTTACAGCTAATACTGACGGCGCAAAAAACAAGGTATCATTTGAAGCTACAAGAAGTATCCCTGACGGATACAAGCTTGTTGAACATGGTATGCTTTACAGTACAGACAAGTATTTTGATGATGTTCCGACAGCTGACAGCTTTGAACTCGGAAGTGAGAATGTCAGCAAATATACATCAAATGACAACGCACCATCAAGCGTACTTGTTACACATATGAATGTCACAGGCAATGAAACTGTAGCGATTTATGCAAGAGCGTATATGCTTGTGGAAACTCCGTCAGGCAGCGTAATTACTGTATATTCAGACATAAGCTCTGCAAGCTACAATTCACTTATGGGTTAACGGAAAGGAGTATATGATGAAAGAAGTATATGTTTCACCTGAGCTGGAAATAATCGCATTTGAGAATGAAGATGTGATTACAACATCAACAATTGGTGATGAGGTCGATATCGACATATAATTTCAGGAAGAGCAGTCATGTTGACTGCTCTTCATTTGGAGGAAATGAATGAGAAAGTCAGCAGCTTTTATGCTATCGTTTATTATAGCTTTAATTATGGCAGTTCCGATTATTGCTGAAGCAGTATATGTATACAAATGCTTTGAGTATACGGAAGAAGATAATTCTGTAACAATCACAGGATATTACGGCAGGGACAGTGAAATTACTGTCCCGCCGATGATAGCAGGTACACCTGTGAACATTATAGCTTCGGGAGCTTTTACAGGCTGCAGAAATGTTACTGTTATAAATCTTCCTGATACGATTACCACTATTGAGAATGGAGCGTTTGCCGATAGCCAGACAGTAAAATATGATTCTAACATTAGTAAAACTCCGATAAAAGATAATGATACAGAATCAACCGATAATACATTAACCGCAGAAATACCTGAGTCGTCTCAGACCATCACAACAGTTTCTGAAAATACATTCAATGCCACAACAGTAAAAACAACATCGGTATCAGGCATTGAAAACATCACAAGTATCAGCTCCTCAGATACAGATAAAACGGAAAGCGGAGAAGAAACCGATATTGATTTTATTGAAGAAACAAAAATTGCTGATGAACCTACAAGCACATCGAAAGCCGAAAATGTAACCCAAGCGATAAACAAAGGGGAAAAAGGCTCGGATACAAATAATAAAGCGAAAACATTAGTAATCATCGCCATTTCAGTGTCTGTTGCTATTTTGATTATATTTTCAGTATTTATAGTTAAGAAGAAAAATGAAAAATAGCAGATGGTTGCTAAAAAAGGTTATGTTGTATTTGAATTCTCAGGAAAAGGAACGGAGCCGATAAAATGAATGAAATAGAAAATAAAGCGATATATCTTTGCAGATGCATTTTAAGCAATATTCCGATAGAACCTGATAAGGTGAATGATATTGATTTGGATTCCTTGTATAAGTTTTGCCAATATCATTCAATAACAGCACTTATCGGATATGCACTTGAAAGTGTCGGAATAAAAGATTCAAGATTTGTACAGGTAAAAGAGAAAGCAATTCGTAAAAATATGCTTCTTGATGTTGAACGAAAAAGAATACAGAAGTTTTTAGATAAAAAACAGATATGGAATATGCCACTAAAAGGGGTTGTTCTTAAAGAACTATATCCTAAAATCGGCATGAGACAAATGTCGGATAATGATATTCTTTTCGATGCTGAAAAGCGTTCAGAAGTATCTGATTTTATGAAGAAATCAGGTTATCATCACAAAAATGAAATTAACGTTCATTGTGATGAATGGGTTAAAGAACCTATGTATAATTATGAAATGCATATGAACTTTTTTACAGAAGGGTCAAATCCGGTTTTTTATAATTACTACAAAGATGTATTTAAGAAGCTCGTCAGAATTAATGATAAAACGTATGAGTATAAATTTACTGATGAGGATTTCTATGTTTACATGACAGCTCATGCTTATAAACATTATAGTTATGGCGGTTCAGGTGTGCGAACCTTGATTGATTATTATGTATTCCTTAAAGCGAAAAGTGATACTATGGATATAGACTATGTCCTCGATGAACTTGATAAGCTTGGACTTACTGAATTTGAAGCATCTATGAGAAAGACCTCACTTCACATCTTTTCAGGAAATGCTGACTTGACAGATGAGGAGGCAAGTGTGTTAAAGTTTATGTCAGAGTCCGGTACTTATGGAAACAGTGTAAATAAGATTAAGAACACATCTAAATTACTAAATGCAAACAGTAAACCACAATATATTTTTAGATTAATATTTCCAAATGTAGCTTATTATAAAAAATGGTTTCCGATTGCATATAAATATCCTGTACTTATTCCCTTTGTATGGGTTTACAGATTGTCCAGAGGAGTATTTAAACGAAGAGACAGAGTAGAAAATGATCTAAGAACCGTTAAAAAGATGGATAACGATGCCTTTAAGAAATAATCAGCGTTATATAATGTCAAAATATTGAAATCCGAAATTGAATAATAACAAGAAAAATCCCACATTGAAGTGAATTTCTTACATCAATGTGGGATTCTCTTATCTATCTAAAAACCACTGTATCAAGCACAGTCTGCTTAGCTTCCAACTCAAAGGTGTTCTCCAATTGCCAAACCTTAGTGGTATCGGCATTCTCGACAGCCTGTAAGTATTCCTCGTCGGTATCAATCAGGTGCTTCCAGATTTTATTCTGTTCGGCAACGCACTCGTCAACCTTCTCCATGATGTGACCATAAATGTAGCCTTTA
>JAZLGM010000053.1:0-12013 GCA_045616285.1 Ruminococcus sp. | reverse complement strand
AATGGAGGAACGCTGCATTTGTGCGTTATCTGTGGTCAAGCTGACTCAGCTTGCCCCAAACCCCTTTATTCTGAATGGGGGAACGCTGCATTTGTGCGTTATCTGTGGTCAAGCTGACTCAGCTTGCCCCAAGCCCCCTTTATTCTGAATGGGGACAAATCCACATTGCAGGGGACGGCATCCTCGACGTCCCATCATGCTTGTCAGCGAGAAATATGAGCAGTGACCAGGGAAGTTCGGGCTCTGCCCTTGCAGGGGGTACTATCCCCCCATGTATTTATAAATGAAATACCACCCACAGAATGCGGATGGTATTTCGGTAAGTATTTTCTTATGGACTGTCACAAATGGGCTTAACATTGTATGATACCATTATATCACTTATGATAGTATTGTCAAGTCTGATTTGGTATGATTTACTATGATTCAGTATGATTTAGTATGGAGTTCACCGTTTCAACTGCGTTGCGGTGTATCTCGAATGTGTATGACCTTGAATAATTCATACTTTTCGCAATGTCTTTCCAGTTCTGAAAAAGCAGATACCTTCTGACAAGAAGTTCCTTCTGATTGTCATCCTGAACCTTCTCAATTATATTCTCTGTTTCATTTCTGATTCTGTCAAGCTCATTTTTCAGATTGTCGGCTTTCTTCTCATAATCAATCATTGTCAGGATTCCTTTGCTCATTCCGTCATGCGTATTCATTGAACTGCTCTGACTTCCTGAAGCTCCTTTCCCATACAGACTTTTTCTCATTCCGTCTGCTTTCAGTCTCAGAATCTTTATCTGATACCATGTCTTATAGTATTTCTGCAAGATTTCAGGTATTTCCATTGTGTGCCTCCTGTCTCCGATTTTGTGGTTGTTAATCCGATATCAGCCTTTCTGCCTTCGCTGTTATGGTTTTTATCTGTTCATCCGTCTTATGATTCACAGCTAATACATCATGATTCAGAATCTTTAATGCACCCATGAGAAGACTTTTCAGCTCCTCATTTTCTGTTACGGTTTCTCTGTATTCTGAAACGAGTGTTTTTATCGCATTGTTAAAATCTCTCCTCATCTTCTTTCCCACTCCTTATTGACGATTCTGTTAAACTCTGTGTTGTAATCTTTAAGTCTGTCGTTTTCTGAAAGTCCCTGTTTCATCTCTCCTATGAGAGCAGCCATTTCAGCAAGGGATGTTACGAATGGTTCCCATTCCTCTCCCTCACAGCATTCTCTCAGCTTGTCGCACTGTTCGGCTATCCTGTTCTGAACCTTGTCAAATCCCTGTCTGCCGTAGGCTCTCTTTAACTTTTCTCCCTGATATGCGTTTACTTCAATCATTTTTATTTCCTCTCCGTCTGCATCCGTTTCAGATGCAGACATTATATTTTTCTGTAACCCAGTGATTCTCTGAGTTCCGAAATCATTTCCCTGAGAAGTCTGTTTTCATCCTCAAGCAGTGATACTCTTTCCTGTGTCTTTTCAAGTTCCGTTTTTTCTGCTTTTACAAGTTTCCTCTCTTCCTTTCTCTTTCTCAGCATTCTTAATCTGTCGTTCTCCCTCTTTATGTCCGCCCTGCATATATCACAGTATTTTCTGCGTCCATCATAATTAAGCTGTGGCGCAGGGTACAGCGGAGCCTGACATTTCTGACATCTTGGTATAGGTTTCATAGCTACTCCCCCGACTTCGTGCGACTATTTTCGACTACGTGTGAAATAATTTACCATTTCTTTCGGATAAAGAGGGAGTGTACCTTTACGGCTTCTGTATTCAATCTTGTTTATATCCTTTTGCAAGTCGAATCTCAGCCTTTCGAGTTCTATCCCGATCAGGTATTTCATTCCTACAGACTGATCTGATTTTCTGTCATACACATAAAGGTCATAATCAACAGGCTCCCCTGTATCATCATTCAGCCATGTGATTCTGAATACCGCTGTCTTTTCCCCTGCTCTCGTGAGGTCTATATCCGTCAGCATGGAATTGAGTACATTTATCTGCTGTCGTTTCAGTTCCATTGACTTGATATCTTCATTCACATTCTTGAAGTTCATCAGATCAGCAGGCGGAAATATCTTTCTGTAAATTGCATATATTATCAGTAATGATAAAACCGATAGTAAAATTAATGCAAGGTTATCTAAAAATTCCATAATTATAACATCCTTTCTTGACAATCGCTGACACTTATGATATAATCATGGTGTCGGAGCTGTTTATGTCTCTTACGGTTTCGGCAGTTGTCTATTAGGGAGAGTATCTTTCGGAATTTGGATGCTCTCCTTTTTTTATGTCTCCTTGAAAATTACTCTGCCCTCTCTGCAATATCTGTATTTGAAAAGCTTTCTCTTGACGACAAAATCCTTTGTTCTGAATCCTTTTGTGTCCTCAATTACGGTTACTCCGTTTTCGTTGTATACAAAGTCTGCCACATAATCACAGCTTCTCTCATTCGGCATTTCTCTGTATTTAGCAGACGGTATCAGTTCAAATCTTTTCTGTATCTCAAGTCCGTTTATAAGTCCTGCCCTCTGCATCAGATGAAGCTCATTGCATCTGTCGGCTTCCTTAACGCTGTCGTGAACGTGTCCATAGTTACACGTTCTTTTTTTATTTCCATATTTCATATATTCTCCTTTCAAAGCAGTCTGTTCATCATTTTCATGCACGCCTGCTCCTGCTCCATGTTTGCTCTTCCGTATACGTTCAGAGTGAATGAAGGTGTTGTATGTCCGAGTATTGCTGAGAGTGATTTAATATCGAATCCCGGTTCTTCCAATGCCCTTGTTGCAAACGTGTGTCTCAGCTCATGGTATTTCATGTTCGGTATATCATGCCTTTTCAGAAATCTTCTGAATGATTCCCTGAGAACTCTCGGTTCACATGGTTTCATTTTCCCTGTGAGAAAGTATTTCTCTGATTTTTCCGAATCATAGAACTGAATTATTACTTCGTCAAGCTTTTCGGGATACGGAATGATTCTGACGGAGCTTCTTGTCTTTGGTTCTCCCACGATTACTCTTGTATTCCCCTGCTCCGCATCATAAACCCTCTGCACCGTTCTGTTAATCGAAATCGTGTGATTCCTTAATGAGATATCTCCCATTTGCAGACCGCATATTTCTCCGATTCTCAGCCCTGTTGAAAGCGTTATCAGATACGCCGCTGTTTTGCGTGACAGTTCCGTTCTGATGTGCTGAGTAAATGACCGCTGCTGCTGCCATGTCATTGCCTTGACTTTGTCTGACTTGTCTTTGTCTTTGGGAATGTCAATCAGCCACCACTCTATCTTCTCTATGTCCCTGTTGACTTTGACTGCGTAATTCAATGCCATTTTCAGCGGAAGCAGTATGTCTTTTATCGTTTTACCGGGGAGACCGCCTGCTCCGTTTTTTCTTCCCTCTACTCTCAGATACGTTACGAATTCATCTATATCACCCTCCGTTATTTCTCCGAGTGTTGTATCGGCAAAATACGGATTGATATGATTCCTGATATGTTCCCGAAAATTCATGAACGTGCTTTCACGTATTCGGATGCGCTTGTACTTCATGAATATTTCCATGAGTTCGGGAATCGTTGTGAGGGCAGTTACCCTGTTCTTTTTTTTCGGGAGCAGGATTATATTTTCCTGTTTCTCAGCGTTATCAGTATACATGAAGCACTCCGTTCATATTCTGCATATATTCCTGTTTCTGTTGCCAGTCCATGCCCTCTGTTGCTTTCTGCATTTCCCTGGAGCGTATGTCTGACTGCTTCTGCTTTTCTTCCTTGTTGATTCTGTCCTGTCTCGCAAGTGAATTGGATTCCCATGATATGCAGACACCTTTCCAGTTTACAACAGGCTTTCCGTTTATTTTCCAGTTCTTACTGCTGTAGTAATCATAGAATCTCTGAGGATCCACATTATTGCATCTCTCATACTTGCAGAAGTTTTCAACATCTTTCAACGTGGGATGTGTTGAATTTGTTGATTGCTGATTGCTGTAAGCAGATGATGATGATGATGAATTATCTTCACTTATCTTTTCTTTACTTTTCTTTACTTGACTTATATTGACTTGCGGTGACATTTGGTTGACAGTTGGTTGACAGTTGGTTGTCATTTGGTTACCACATGGTATACCAATGGTTTCATTTACTTCCGTTCCGATTACTTTGTATTCATTATTCACAAGTACAAGACGCTGTTTCAGTTCTATGTACTTCGTTTCCTTGTATCTGTCGGAACGGATGCTGTTGTGTTCATGCCAGTGTCTGATTACGATTATCTGCGCTTCATCCTCAAAGTATATGAGGAACTCTTTCAGAATCAGCACGTTCAGATCGTCTTCGTTGAATCCGTAAGCACGGACAAGAAATTTTGAATTGTCAACAAATCCGTCATCGTCGGCATAGAGATTGAGATAAAAGTACAACAGCTGTGATGATTTCGGCAGGCTCTGAAACGTGTTCGTTTCCATGACAGCCGATTCAAACATTCTTCTTGACATTTCGTCACCTCTTTCATACTGCGGATATTCTGATTATTTCCTTTACTATCATATCAAGCATGGATTTTACTTTGCTCTTTCTCTCAATCGGGATGAGAGCGTCATTATCCATGAAGCGGTTGAGTTCTCCGATGGTCTGACGGGCATTGTTCAAAAGGACCATGTACAGACCTTTTGTGTCGGGGACTTCCTTTATGTTTCTTCTCTCAGCTTCAAGCTCCTGTTCGAGTGCGCTGATTCTGTTTCTGAGGTCTTCCGTTTCCTTTGTGTCGGCTTCGGTGTAGGTGAGGTCTATCGGCTGAGCCTCACGCTCTTTCAGTTCACGCTTTGCATTTTCAAGCTGTTCAACAAGTCCGTCTATGTATACAGCCTTCTGATCAACCATTTCCTCTAATTCATAGATACGGTTTACCTTGTCTTCGAGAAGCTCCGTCCGGGTTGCTGATTCTTCCACGAGTTCGTCTATCTGTCGGTGAAGCTTCGCAAGTTCGCATTGATGACTTTCTGTGTCCTTGTTCTGATTCTGTCTCATTTCCTCAATCTGCTGTTTCAGTTGCTTTACGGTTGTGTTTTCGATATCGGTGTTTTCAAGAACGTTTGTTCTCTCTGCTTCATCAAGCTTTGCGAGGAGAGTTAATTTCGTTGTTCCGATTTGTTGAATCGATTCAACAAAATTTTCTGTAAGACCTTCTGCAATTGCAATGAAATTATAAGTCTGTCGACGTGTCAGACCGACTTCATTCTCACAATAATCATTGAAATTCTCATAGCCGATTTCCTTGTAAAGCTTGTCATCACGCATTTCCTTTAACCCTTTGCAGACTTCATACAATGACTTCTGCATGAGTTCAGCGTGCATTTTGATGTTTCTGTCAAGCTCATAAGCTCTCATGTAGTTTGCAGAACTGATTACTTCATTCATGACTGTACCTCCTTATTCTGAATGGGTGGGGTGGTCGGGGACGCCCACCCCTACGTTTTTTTATCCCCGATTGTAGGGGACGGCGTCCTCGACGTCCCATTGGTTTTGGTGGTGGGATGCCGTTTTGAATGTGGGGTGGTCGGGGACGCCCACCCCTACGTTTTTTTATCCCTTGTTTTATTCACAATTTATTCACAAAACTTATCCTTTTTCTATGTACTAAAGGATAATCATGCTCAGATTGTCCTCTGAGTTCATAATTTTCACAATTGACAGCAAGGCAGTTTCATGTTATAATAAGCGTGTTACCAAAACATACTTAATTTTCTTCTGAGGCTTGGCGGCACGTATTCTTTTCTTTCCTTATGCGTGCCGCCTTGTCCTGACTTTATAATTACCTTTTTTCAGACCTCTGCTGTTCACTCCCGAACAGCAGAGTTTTTTTATTCCAATGCTCTTGCAACGTCTGCTGTTATACCCACGACAGAATCCCCTGTTACGCAGATATTCTTTGCCGCTCCTGAATTAAACGTAATCAGAACGTACTCGCTCTGAGTTCCCGTTACAGGATTTCTTGCAAGTATGTACTGAAGATTCTTTATTCCCTGTCGGCAGTGTCTGTGAAGGACCTTTCCCAGTTCCTTGACGAATAATTCCTTGTCTTCCATTATTCCTCTTCCTCTTCTTTTCTGAATTCCTCAACACATTCCATGTAATAGTTCCAGCATTCCTCAGCCTGTTCGTTTCCGAATATCTTTCCGGCAAGGCTGATTACCTTATCCTTGACATCAAGACAGCATTCACATACAAAGTCGCTGTTGTTTTCGGCTATCTCAAAGAGTATGTCGTGTATGAGATTGATTATTGATTCTCTCATGCTGTCGCCTCCTCTGATTCACCCACAAAATTCATGAGGTCCTTTTTGCGGATTCTCCATGAGCGGTCAATCTTAAAGCCTTTCAGCTTTCCGCTTCTGAGAAGCTTCTGAACTGTGTCATCTGTAACACCGAGTATGATGCAGGCATAAGACACATCAATAAGTACAGGAACCTCGTCCCATGAATACACAAACTTTGTTCTGATGTTCATTTTGTCTCACCTCGCATCATTTCATGCGTTTTTGTTAATGTTACCTTTGCCATACTTTTTCTCTCCTTATTATTTCCTTCTGAATAAATCCTCTACCGACATATCGGGGAAGAATTTGTCTCTTATATGTATTGCTTCTTCAACTGTGATTTTCGTCTTGTCATGGAGTCTCATGCTTATCTGCTCAGGTGTCAGCACCATGGATTCGGCAATATCACACTTCCTTATACCTCTTGCCGCTATCTCCGTTTCAAGTACGGGATAGGTCGCTCTCTTTAATATCTTATTCATATTCTGTTTTCCTGTAACCTGTATCGGGAAATAGTTCCTTATACTTCATGCCCTGCTGAAAAAGAGTAAACATTGCTCTTTCAAAAGGTTCTTCCGTTATATCCGAAAATACTCTTGCAAGTGCCATGAATGACAAAACGCATTCTGATGCAATTTGTTTTGCGCTTCCTTTTATTCTGATTTTCGGATATTCGTCATCAAGAGTTTTAAGTTCTATCATCGTATTTCTCCTTTCTGAATAATTCCTCAATCGGCACATTCGGGAAAAATTCCTCATGAATGTTTATTGCTTCTTCGAGTGAGAAATTTGTTTTACATCCAAATTTGTTTGATAAAGATCTTTGAGTCAGATGCAGAAACTCTGCAATTCTGCGTTTAGTAATTCTTTTTTTGCAGATTTCTGATTCAAGAACAGGATAAAAGTATTTATAAATATTCACTATGTACTTTCCTTTCTATTTATGGTATAATTATTACCGAAACAGTAAGTAAGGGGGGGATAATATGAGACTTAATCCCGATTGTGTAAGGGATGTGCTGATGGCTGTTGAAGCAAACACAAGCTTCCGTCATGTCATGGAATTTGAAGAAGAAAACTTCAATCGTTATCAGCAGTTTAAAAAATACACATTTGAAGAAGTCGCTTATCATTTAGTGCAATGTAATTTAAGCGGATATTTCACTCAATTTCGTGAATACACAGATTGCAGTTTTGCGATTACTGACCTTTCACCCAAGGGCCATGAATTCTTGGCTAATATCCGAAACGACAACAACTGGAAAAAGATAAAAGATACCGCCCAGAAAATAGGTTCTTTTTCTCTCAGTATACTTGCAGATATAGCTAAAGACCTCATAACCTCAAAATTCTGATTATCCGAATAAATCAGAATTAATAATTTCTTCAACTGTGTTCAAAGAGAGTCGAATTTCCGTCTCTCTTTTTTCTTTTTCAAAACCTTCATCAATGATTTGCTTGATTTTCTGCCACTCATGTTCCGTTATTCCTTCAAGCGATTTTATGCGTTCAGCATACTTCACGGTATTTGACGAAATCACCTTCCTCACCTCCTTCATGCTCACTTAATCTCACCTCCGAAAAGATATTCGACGGTTGTGCCGAGAAGTCTTGCAATTCGGACAGCAAGGAATGCGTTAGGGACTTTTCCCGAAACTTCGTACATTCCCATAAGCTGTGGTGTCACGTCAAGACACTTTGCAAGTTCGGCAAGTGTCATACCGTTTTTTTCACGATATTTCCTCAATTCTTCTGCGAATTTCATTCATAATCACTCCTTTTGAAGTCAAACATATTTGTTGACTTTTTCAAAAAAATATGATACAATATTCTTAGTAAATCTTATTTTTTTGAATTTTGTATCAAATATGTTTGGTATGATTATATTATAGCTAAGATTTCTTAGAAAGTCAACGAAAATATCTAAGAAATCTTAAATTCGTAACATTCAACAAAAATTTAGTGTATATTTATGGCAAAATAACTAAGGAAGTGATTATATGACATTCTGGAACAGATTTTATGATTTATGTTTGAAAAATGGAATTAAACCTAATACAGTTGCCAAAGAACTTGGATTTAGCAATGCTGTATGTACCCAATGGAAACAAGGAAAGCAAAAACCATCAGCTGAAAGATTATTGAAATTATCGGATTATTTCGGAGTCTCCGTTGACTATCTGCTTAACGGCTCTCCTGAGCCTGCTGTTGTTGTTTCTGATAATGTTATGAATAATATAAACGGGGATAATAATATTAATGTCACTCTCTCAGATGATGAACAAATACTGAATATGATTAAAGACCTCGACCTCGTTCAGAAATCTAAGGTTATTCTTGCGATTGATGAGATTAGGAAGGGGAATTAAGGAGGAGATTTTATGAGTACAAGAGATTATGCAGTAAGCGTTCTTTCGACTTTGTCTGAAAAGAAGCTTGAAGAATTTGTCAGACTTTTCGCTGATGAGAATGTTATAGCCAGAATGGAAAGTGATTTGGCTGCTAATGATGTGAATGCAAAAAGATATTCAAGTTTCAGAGAGTTCATGGAAGATATGGAGCTTGATGATGAAGAATAAGTACGAAATCGTTATGACAGCTTCTTTTAAGAAAGATTACAAGAAAATCAAAAAACGCAATTATAATCTTGAACTCCTTGAGGCTGTTGTCGATAAATTGCAGAATGATGAGAAACTACCTGAGAAAAACAAAGACCATGAGCTGACGGGAGATTGGATTGGATACAGAGAATGTCATATTCTCCCTGATTGGCTTCTCGTTTACAAGATTTATGAAAATACTTTGGTTCTTTCACTCGTCAGAACAGGCTCGCACAGTGATTTGGATTTTTGATTCTTAATGAGGGCAAGGAGGAGATTGTATGCCGTTTCAAAATCAAAGATATACAGCAGAGGATTTTTTCAGAATTAATGCTGATTCAGACAGTTCTGAAAGATATGAGCTGATTGATGGTAATATTGTGGCTCATGCAGCACCCTCTGTTATTCATCAGAGGATTCTCGGAAAGCTTTACAGAAAATTCGGTGATTTCATTGATTCAAACAAGGGGAGCTGTGAGCCTTTTATCTCCCCTGTTGATGTTGTTCTTGATGATGAAAATGTCGTTCAGCCTGATTTCTTCATTGTTTGTAATCCCGATGTAATCGACGATAAACGCTGTAACGGTGCGCCCGATTTTGTAATTGAAATCACATCATCAAATTACACAAATGACTATATTGATAAACTCGCACTCTACAAGAAATCGGGTGTTCGTGAATACTGGATTGTTGATCCCTCATACAGCCGTGTGCTTGTTTATTTCTTTGAAAAAGGAAATTCCCCGAGTATTTATACATTTGATATGGATATTCCTGTAAGCATTTATGAGGGAAAACTAAGTATAAACATTTCGGAAATGCTTGGATAAAAACATGAGGATATTCAGATAAGTATTGATGTGAGTAATTATGGCAAGAAAAATTCGTAAAGATGGAAGATATCAGGCAAGTATTTATCTTGGAAGGTTTAATGGAAAGAGAAAATACAAGGTAATATATGCCGAAACCCAAAAGGAACTGAAGGCTAAGGAAATTGAAGTCAGAACCATGCTCGGAAAAGGAATTGACCTGACAGCTCAGCGTGATACATTCGGATTCTGGGCAACTCAATGGCTGAAACTGAAAAAACTGGAAGTAAGTCCGTACAGGTACCGTGTATATGAGTGCAGAGTGAAGAACCTTGAAATTCTTGAAAATGCTCCTATAACAAAACTGAGAGCAATGGATATTCAATCAGTAATACTTGAATACTCTGACTTTGCACCATCTACTCTAAAAGAAATAAAGTCCACAGCAAGACAGATACTACAGCTCGCTGTGGACAATCGTGTTATTGATTATAATCCTGCAATTTCAGTTAAAATTCCTACTAAGGGTAAGAAAGAAAAGCCCGAAACTGAAGAAAGACGTGCTTTGACCGAAGAGGAACAGAGATGGATTCGTGAGACACCGCACCGAGCTCAGACTGCTGCAATGATAATGATGTACGCAGGTTTGAGAAGAGGCGAGGTTGCTCCCCTGACATGGGATGATGTTGACCTGGAAGAGGGCATCATCAGCGTTAATAAATCAATGCAGCTTGTCAAAAACGATTGGGAAATGAAAAAAGGAGCTAAGACAGAAGCAAGTGTGAGGAATGTTTTTATTCCGGATATTCTGACAGATTACCTGCTACAGCTTGATAAATCAAATAAACTCGTATGCCCCAACACTAAAGGAAAACTGATGTCTCTTTCTTCATGGAGGAAGATGTGGGACAGCTATCTCACAGAACTCAATCTGAAATACGGCGACTTTTCAGAGTATGGAATTATTTCAAAGAGTAAGTTTTCTCCTAAAGGCATTCCTTTTGTGATTCCGAAGATAACTCCCCACTGGCTCAGACATACTTTCATCACTTCCATGTATCTTGCAGGAGTTGATGTTCTGACAGCAAAGGAACAGGCAGGTCACGCTGACATTAACACTACACTATCGATTTACACTCATCTTGACTCAACTTTCAAGAAACGTCAGATTGATAAGCTGAACGACTTTTTTAATAATTCCAAAATGTAGTCAAATACAAGTATCAAATTCGTTTTTTAAGCTATATTAAGCCAGTTATCGACTATAATTCAAAATCTTCGGGAAGTAGGGTTATACGGAATGAGATCAAGTTTTACAGCATACTCAAATACGTTATGTAAACAAAGATGTCTGTTTTTTAAAGTTGAATTCTTACATCCTCTTTTGATAATGCTGTTGTAGTATTCCTGAACATCAAGAGGTCTTACATCCTGAAGATACAAGTCTTTATTACCGAAAAATGCTTTTGCGTCTCTTACTCCGTCACGATAGCACTGATGAGTAAGTATTGAAACCTTTGATTTCTTATATTCAAGCCACTTATCCATAAAGTCAATGAGCTTGATTAGGTCAGACGATTCCTTAGCGATTGGCACATTAACATTTGCCATCGGAACAGCCGTTACAGTTTCCTCAGTAATCTGAACTTTCTTTTCAAAGACGTTATTGTTGTAGAAATCGGTAACAATATGTTCTGTTGCTGCATTAACATCTTTTTTCTTAGCACCCTCTGCAAGACCGGTTTTGAGCCATTTCTTCTTACGGTTGCCATCTTCATCTTTGTAGTCTACAACTACATAGATTTTTCCTTTTTTTGTATAAACATTGTAATTAAAGGGCAGATTCGCCATCATAGTTAATTCCTCCTGAACGTAACTCACATGGCAGAAGTCTGCTGCTGACGTATATAAGTATAGCGCAGAAAACCTCTTATTTCAAGTGAGTTCTACCAAATTATTATTCAAAATAATAAGTTCTATTTTATGCACCGGAGAACGTACTCAATGACGGATGCTTTTGGCACTTTTATGGAACGGGAACAAGGAACTTTCTGTATTTCACCTGTTCTAACAAGCAAATACACCTTGTCCCTGCCTATGCCGAGCATTCTGCCAATATCTTTAACACCTACTATATCAGGATACTCCACAAACATCGTTTTGTATGCCCTTACATTTATTTCACCATTCGGCATGATAATACTCCTGTTTTTACAATTACTTTGCGTTTCTGATATTCAATTTTCAAGATGCTTACAGGAAAATAATACGCTTATTTTTTCTATTATCAGAATCAAC
>JAZLGM010000052.1:0-3134 GCA_045616285.1 Ruminococcus sp. | reverse complement strand
CTTGAATGAATGTTGTTTACAACCTTTCCGTCAATGATGATTTCTCCGCTGTCAGGATTTTCAAGTCCTGCAATCATTCTGAGAATAGTAGTTTTACCGCTTCCGCTTGGTCCTAAAAGACCGATAAGACTTCCCTTTTCTATTCCGAAGCTTACGTTATCAGAAGCCTTGAAATCTCCGAAATTCTTATTTATGTTTTTAAGTTCAACGTACATCTTCTTTCTTCCCCTTTCCCACATATTCTATTACGCTTCTGATAACAAGGATAATTACTGCAAGCATTACAAGTATTGATGATACTGCAAATGCAGGCACATATTTGAATTCGTTAAACAATATCTCTACATGAAGCGGAAGTGTATTTGTCTTTCCTCTGAGATGTCCTGAAAGAACTGATACAGCTCCGAATTCTCCCATTGCTCTTGCTGTACAAAGGATCACTCCGTATAGAAATGCCCATTTGATATGAGGGAATGTAACCTTACGGAAGATTTTGAATCCTCCTGCTCCCATAAGTGATGCGGCTTCTTCTTCATCTGTACCCTGAACTTCAAGAACAGGAATTAATTCTCTTGAAATGAACGGGAATGTTACAAATATAGTTGCGAGAACTATTCCCGGAACTGCGAAAACTACGTTTATTCCCAAATCCTGCAAATATGGATAAAGAAAACTCTGTCTGCCGAATGTGAGTACAAATACAAGACCTGCTATAATCGGTGATACAGTAACAGGTACGTCAATAAGAGTTGTAAGCAGTTTCTTTCCCTTAAATCTGTATTTTGTAATAGTCCATGCCGCAAAAAGTCCGAAAATTGTGTTGAACAAGACTGCACATACAGTTGCTTCAACTGTAAGCAGAACAGCCTTTACTGTATATTCATCTGCAACAGCTTCCAAATATGTATCCCAGCCCTTTTTAAGAGCTTCCATTATAACTGTTGCAAGCGGAAGAATCAGCATTACAATTATAAACAGAAAGCTTATGCCGATTAACAGCCATTTTACTATCTTTGAGCCGTTATCCTTGTTTTCCATTGCAATGCCTCCTATCTTCCTAAAATTTTAGTGTTTCTTGCCTGAATCAGATTTACAAGGAAGAGAATTGTAAATGCCGCCACAAGCATTACAAGTGCAATTGCCGTAGCACTTGCATAGTCATATTCCTGTAATTCTGACATAATTATAAGTGGTGTGATTTCTGTTTCAAATGGTTTGTTTCCTGCGATAAATACTACACTTCCATATTCACCGAGACATCTTCCGAATGCAAGTCCGAAGCCTGTGAATGCCGCAGGAAGAATTTCAGGAAGAATTACGCTTCTGAAAATTTTTCCTCTTGATGCACCCATAACTCCTGCCGCTTCTTCATATGAAGGGTCAAGCTTTTCAAGTACAGGCTGTACAGCTCTTACTACGAAAGGAATTCCGATGAAAACAAGTGCAAATGTAATACCGACTTTTGTATATGCTATCTTTATGCCGTATTCTGCAAAAATCTTTCCGATAAGTCCTTTATCAGATGTAAGCGATGTGAGTGCTATACCTGCTACGGCTGTAGGCATTGCAAAAGGCAGTTCAATGAGTCCGTCAAGTATTCTCTTGAACGGGAAATTATATCTCACAAGCACCCACGCAAGTATTATTCCCATTACAGCATTAATAAGCGATGCGTAGAATGCTGTAACGAAGCTGACCTTAAAGCTTGAGAGAACTCTTTCCCTTGTGATTGTTTCCCAGATTTCCGAAACACTCAGTTCGGAAGTATAAATTATGAGTGATGCCAGTGGTATAATTACTATCAGGCTCACGAATGTTAATGTTACTCCCATTGAAAGTCCGAATCCGGGAATGACTCTTTTTCCTGCCTTTTTCATGCTAATGCTCCTTATTTTTCATAAATCTGGTCGAAAACTCCGCCGTCAGCAAAATGTTCTGCCTGTGCTTTGTCCCAGCCGCCGAAATCTTCGATTGTTACAAGATTTACGTCGAGGTCAAATACGTTTTCAAATTCTTTAAGTATATCAGGATTTGATGGACGATAGTAATTCTGTCCTGCAAGTCTCTGTGCATCATCTGAGTAGAGATAGCTGAGATACTCTGTTGCAACCTCTCTTGTGCCACGCTTGTCAACAATGCTGTCGACAATTGCAACTGAAGGCTGTGCAAGAATGCTGATGCTCGGTGTAACGATTTCATATTCATCAGGATTATCCTGAATTGAGAGATAAGCTTCATTCTCCCATGCAAGAAGAACATCGCCCTGTCCGTTTTCTACGAATGTTGTTGTTGCCCCTCTTGCACCTGAATCAAGTACAAGTACATTCTTGTAAAGCTTCTTTATAAAGTCCTTTGACTGTGCTTCATCTCCGCCGAACTTTTCGTTTGCGAAAGCGAGTGCTGCAAGGTAGTTCCATCTTGCACCGCCTGAGGTCTTTGGGTTTGGTGTGATTACTCCAACGCCATCCTTAACGATATCATCCCAGTCGTGAATATCCTTCGGATTGCCCTTACGAACGAGGAAAACGATTGTTGATGTATACGGTGAACTGTCCTTGTCAAACTCGCTAACCCATCCGTCTTCAATAAGTCCTGCATCCTGAACTGCCTTTACATCATATTCAAGAGCGAGTGTTACGACATCTGCTTCAAGTCCGTTTGCAACTTCAAGAGCCTGTTTACCTGAACCGCCGTGAGACTGAGTAATTTCAACATCCTGTCCCTTTACTTCCTTCCAGTGCTTTGCAAAAATCTCATTGTATGCAGCATAAAGCTCTCTTGTAGGGTCGTATGATACATTTGTGATTGTCACCTTTGAGCTGTCTGAACCGTTTTCAGTCTTTCCGCAGCCTGTGAAAAGTGTAGCTGCTGCAATTGCGGATGCGAGTATTCCTGTAATTATCTTCTTATTCATTTTAATATACCTCATTTCATAATTTTAAAGTTTTTGATTTCAATTTAAGATTACGTATTAATCTTTCACATTCGTTCAAATAATGAGGTAATCCAACATCGTATCTTTCCACCTGATGCCGAATTAAACGTAAACCGTATTTTGTTCAGCATTTCAATCACCTTATTTCCTATATTTTCTGTAGGTTTACTATGTTTGAAATTATAGCACAGGAATTCTG
>JAZLGM010000051.1:0-4170 GCA_045616285.1 Ruminococcus sp. | reverse complement strand
GAGAAAAAAACAGAAGCTAATCCCGTCAGCAGTAATGAAGAAAAGGCAGAAAATACTCCTGAACCCAAAAAGGAAGAATCAGCTCCTGCTGAGAACGCTGATAAGGAAACTGAATAATTCTGAATTAAAACTGCATTCCTGTTAAACCAGGTTTGCAGTTTATTGATGCACCTGTGGTGAAATTGGCAGACACGCAAGATTTAGGTTCTTGTGCCGAGAGGCATGCAGGTTCGATTCCTGTCAGGCGCATCCGTTAAAAACAGCCTTTTTAAGGCTGTTTTTTATGATATAAAAATATATTTTTCGACACGCAGAATCCCCGAAACAAAAGTTTCGGGGATTTATTATAGTTAATATTAATTTTAGGAACAAATCAGTTCTTCATTTCAAAGTTTTCACCAAGAACATCCTTGTTAGCTTCAAGAATCGGATTAATGCAGTTTGCAAGGAATTCTTCAACCTGCTGAGTGCTTCTTCCTGTGTAGCTTTCAGGCATAAGAACAGCGTCGAGTTCTTCCTTTGTAACCATGAAGAGAGGATCAGCAAGGATAAGTTCGCAGAGATTGTTGTCCTTACCGTAAACCTTAACCTGTTCACCTGCAATCATTGAGTAATCCATGATTCTGTCGTGGAGTTCCTGACGATTTCCGCCCTTCTTTACAGCATCCATCATGATGTTTTCACTTGCCATGAAAGGAAGTTCTGCCATTACACGACGACGGATGATTTCAGGGTATACAACAAGACCGTCAGTAACGTTCATCATGATATTGAGGATAGCATCAACGCCGAGGAAAGCTTCTGCAACGCTGATTCTCTTGTTAGCTGAATCGTCGAGAGTTCTCTCAAACCACTGTGTACCTGATGTGAATGCAGGGTTAAGTGAATCAATCATAACGTATCTTGAAAGTGATGTGATTCTCTCGCATCTCATAGGATTTCTCTTATAAGCCATAGCAGATGAACCAATCTGCTTCTTCTCACGAGGTTCTTCCATTTCCTTGAAACTCTGAAGGATTCTCATATCGTTTGAGAACTTGCTTGCAGACTGTGCAATACCGCTGAGAACAGAGAGAACCTGTGAATCAATCTTTCTTGAATATGTCTGACCTGAAACAGGAACAACTGCATTGAATCCCATTTCTTCAGCAATCATCTTTTCAAGCTCTTTAATCTTGTTTGTGTCCCCCTCAAAGAGTTCCATGAATGAAGCCTGTGTACCTGTTGTACCCTTTGAACCGAGAAGCTTTAAAGTTGAAATTCTGTACTCAAGGTCCTCAAAATCCATGAGGAGTTCATTGAGCCAGAGAGTAGCTCTCTTACCAACTGTTGTAAGCTGTGCAGGCTGTAAATGTGTGTAAGCAAGGCATGGGAGAGCCTTGTATTCGTCAGCAAACTTTGCGAGGTTATTCATAACGTTTACAAGCTTTCTCTTTACAACATTGAGAGCATCACGCATGATGATGATATCTGTGTTATCACCGACATAGCATGAAGTAGCACCGAGATGAATGATACCTGCTGCATCAGGAGCAGCTTTTCCGTATGTATAAACGTGAGACATTACATCGTGGCGGCATTCTTTTTCACGCTGTGCAGCCATATCGTAATCTATATCGCTGATGTGTTCTTCAAGCTGTTTAACCTGTTCCTCTGTTACAGGAAGACCAAGCTTCATTTCAGCTCTTGCAAGAGCAACCCAAAGCTTTCTCCATGTTGTGAATTTCTTATCAGCAGAGAAAATATACTGCATTTCTTCACTGGCATATCTTGTACAGAAGGGGCTTTCATAACTGTTGATGTTTCCACTCATAATTAAAATCTCCTTATTAAGTGCATAAATACACATTTTATTACAATAATATTATACCATTTATTTACATGGAATGTCAATCGTCTTATTTATAAATCATACTGATTCATTTTGAGTTTTTTTTATTACATTTTTTGCATCTGATAAAATCCTGAAAGCATCATATAATGTTATTGCGAAGTTGATTCGCAATAACAGAAGGGGATTGATGCAGATGAAACCACTATCCTCGGCAATGGCTGTCATGACAGCGGCACTTGTACCTTGTGCACCGATATATGCGGCTGATAATACAAAAATCGGCTACGGACAGGGAAATGTAACGGATGAGAAAAATCGTCCGATTGATGCTGTACAATTCAACGACAGGTACAGGGATATTGATGCTTATGCACTAACAGATGACAGCACACGAATAATAATTACTTTTGACCAAGGATATGAAAACGGATATACAGCCGAAATTCTCGATACTCTTAAAGAAAAGAATGTCAAGGCGATATTCTTCCTTACGGGTGACTACGCAAAAAAAGAACAGGCTCTTGTCAATCGTATGATTGACGAGGGACACGTTATCGGAAATCATGGAATGACACACGCAAGTCTTCCTACTCTTTCGACCTCTGAGGCGGAGGAGGAAATAATGTCGCTTCACAGATATGTGCTTGATAATTACGGTTATGAGATGCAGTATTTCAGATGCCCATGTGGTGAATATTCTGAACAGGCACTTGAAACTGTGCAGAAATGCGGATATAAAACGGTATTCTGGAGTTCTGCTCATGTAGACTGGAAAACCGATGCACAGCCTAACCCGTCCGAAAGTCTTAAAAAGCTGACGGATTCGGCACATTCGGGAGAGATTCTTCTCCTGCATTCAGTATCATCAACAAATACTGAAATTCTCGGACAGCTTATTGACAATTTCAGAGCAAAAGGATTCAGAGTATAAAATATCCCCTTTCCGAAAAATCGGAAAGGGGATAATATATTCAAACTGTATTATATTAATACATACCACCCATGCCGCCTGCAGGCATTGCAGCAGCAGGATTTTCTTCCTTGATGTCAGCAACAAGGCTCTCAGTTGTGAGTACCATTGATGCAACAGAAGCAGCGTTCTGAAGTGCTGAACGAGTAACCTTAGTAGGATCTACGATACCTGCGGGAATCATGTCGCAGTATACCTCGTTGTAAGCATCAAAACCGTAACCTGTCTTACCTGAGTTTACAATCTTGTCAACGATAACGCTTCCTTCAAGACCTGCATTTTCAGCAATCTGACGTACAGGAGCTTCAAGTGTCTTTCTGATAATCTTAGCACCTGTCTTTTCGTCACCTTCGAGTTCAGCAATAACCTTGTCAACAGCAGGAATTGCGTTGATGAATGCAGTACCGCCACCTGCAACGATACCTTCTTCAACAGCAGCCTTTGTAGCAGCGAGAGCATCCTCGATACGGAGCTTCTTTTCCTTCATTTCGATTTCAGTAGCAGCACCAACCTTGATTACAGCAACACCGCCTGCGAGCTTTGCAAGTCTTTCCTGAAGCTTCTCTCTGTCAAAATCAGAAGTTGTTGTCTCGATAGATGCACGAATCTGACCAACTCTTGCCTTGATAGCATCAGAATCACCTGCTCCGTCAACGATGATTGTATTTTCCTTCTGAATTACAACCTGTTTAGCCTGACCAAGCTGGCTGATATCTGTTTCGCTGAGTTCAAGACCAAGCTCAGATGAGATTACCTCACCGCCTGTGAGAACTGCGATATCCTTGAGCATTTCCTTACGTCTGTCGCCAAATCCCGGAGCCTTGACAGCAGCAACCTTGAATGTACCTCTGAGGTTATTGAGGATAATTGTTGTAAGAGCTTCGCCCTCAACATCCTCAGCAATAATAACGAGCTTCTTGCCCATTTTAACAATCTGCTCGAGGAGCGGGAGAACTTCCTGAATTGAAGAAATCTTCTTGTCTGTGATAAGAATGAAAGCATCATCATAAACAGCTTCCATCTTGTCTGTATCAGTTACCATGTAAGGTGAGATGTAGCCTCTGTCGAACTGCATACCTTCAACAACTTCGCTGTATGTTTCAGCAGTCTTGCTTTCCTCAATTGTGATAACACCGTCAGCAGTAACCTTTTCCATAGCCTCAGCAATGAGTTTACCAACATTTTCATCAGCAGAAGAAACTGTACCTACTCTTGCGATATCCTCTGTACCCTCAACAGCCTTTGAATTAGCTGTGATAGCTTCAACAGCGGCATTTACAGCCTTAGCGATACCCTTTCTGAGTACCATCGGGTTTGCACCTGCTGCGAGGTTCTTCATACCTTCTCTTACGATGCTCTGAGCGAG
>JAZLGM010000050.1:0-2988 GCA_045616285.1 Ruminococcus sp. | reverse complement strand
CTTGAACTCGGTGTTGGCATGAATACTCCTGCAATCATAAAATACCCATTCTGGAGAATGACCTATCAAAATCCTGATGCAATTTACTGCTGTATCAGTTTTGGTGAAGCGTATGTTCCTGAAGAAATTGAAAAAAGGTTAATTGCAATCAATCAGAATATTTGTGATGTGCTTAAAATGATATAATAATTAAAACATGAGATAACAGAATATGAGAATCAACAAACACTATAATACATCCATTTCAGAATAAAGTAATTGTAAAAATTATAGCATACTTCATTAGTTTTTTCAAGTGAGAACTAAAATAAGCGGCAGTCTTTTTCGCCTGACAGAAATTCAAAAATTAAAGGATACAGTATCATCAAAATGATAGTGTATCCTTTTCATCAGTCATAATGATATTCATTTACTAACGCAAATCCATCTTTAGTTTTTTATAATAAAAATAGAATTGGCTACTTGAATATGGTATTGTTAATCCTTCTTCGGAAAGAAGTTCTTTATTATCATCTGTGTGTTTGTAAATCTTAACCGAATACGCTGTTGTTTTTTATTTTGCAAATACAACCTTGCGGTGTGTATCAAAGTTCATCCATTTCTTGAAATAATCTGAATTATCAGGATCATATTCTGAAAGGAATGTTTTAACCTCAACATCAGAAGAAACTTTTATTTCAAAGCCTCTGCCGTTGATTACGGGAACATTTCCGTAGGTATAATCTGCAAAAGATATAATATCTTCAATTCTGCCGTTTCTTACTTTAACCGAAACGCTGTCTCTGAGAACAAGTATATCAAAGCTTTCGGGATAACTGTAGCTTTCACCGCTGAGAGGAATTTCATCTCCGATTCCGTATGTGCTGTGAACAGGCTGATATTTCAGTACGTTAAGACTTGATGCATCATAAAGGAATTCTTCAAAGATATCTCCTCTTGCGGTAAGTTCACCATTTACAAATGATGCTCTTTCGTTGGATTCTACTTTTTCATCAACTGCTTCAACTACGCCGCAGGCAGATGTCATATTTGTAACTCTGTCAATGAGAATCAATTCTCCGAGTGTCTTGTGAAGTGAGAATTTATCAGCAACAATTCCCTCAGTAAGCTTTATTTCGCAGACAGCAATACCATTCTTTGAAAGGCTTTCTGCCTTGATATGCTCACCTGAGTTTACATCAACTGCATAGTCAATCTTTGTGAGAATACCTGAGATTGTTTTAGTTCCAAGTTTTACAAGGTAATCCTTGCCGATTACAAGCGGTTCATCATCCATCCATAAAAGTGAAACTGTAAGATTCTTGTAAACTGCTGTATCTGTTTCCTTTACAAGAACGCATCCTCTTGAAACGTCAACTTCCTTGTCAAGTGAAATTGTAACAGGCTGTCCCTTATGTGCAGTCTTAGATTCCTTGTCTGTGACAAGAATTCCCTTTACACGAGCCTTTTCATTGCTTGGGAGTGCAGTAATTTCATCTCCTACGCTGATTGAGCCAGCCTCAATCTGTCCCTGAAATCCTCTGAATGTATGGTCAGGACGGCATACTCTCTGAACAGGCATATAGAATCCCTTTTCACCGTCATCTGAGCTTATATCAACATTTTCAAGATATTCAAGGAGCGGTTCTCCCTCATACCATGGAATATTATCTGACTTTACTGTAACATTATCTCCCTCTGTTGCTGAAAGAGGTATAATCTTTACATTTTTAAGTTCAAGCTCTGCACGAAGCTCGGCAATCTGCTTTTCGATTTCTCTGAATCTATCTTCACTGTAGCCGACAAGATCCATTTTGTTTACTGCAAATACAAAGTATCTGATTCCCATGAGTTTTCCGATTCTTGCATGTCTTCTTGTCTGAACAAGAACTCCCTGTGATGCATCAACAAGAATTACTGCAAGGTCTGCAAAGGATGCACCAACAGCCATGTTTCTTGTGTATTCCTCATGTCCCGGAGTATCAGCAACTATAAAACTTCTGTTATCTGTTGTGAAGTATCTGTAGGCAACGTCGATTGTAATACCCTGCTCACGTTCAGCCATAAGACCGTCGAGAAGTAGTGAATAGTCAATCTTACCGCTTCTGCTTCCAACTTTACTATCAAGCTCAAGAGCCTTTTCCTGATCGGCATACAAAAGCTTTGCATCATATAATATATGTCCGATAAGAGTTGATTTTCCGTCATCAACACTTCCGCAGGTGATAAATTTAAGTAATCCTTTCATTAGAAATAACCTTCTCTCTTTCTTCTCTCCATGCTTCCTGCCGCCTCGTTGTCAATTACTCTGGAGGTTCTTTCTGAGGAAACTGCGCTTAATGTTTCTTCAATTATTTCATCAAGAGTTGATGCTGTTGATTCAACTCCTCCTGTGAGCGGATAGCAGCCGAGTGTTCTGAATCTTACTGACTTGTATTCAGGAACTTCTCCGTCTCTGAGCGGAAATCTTTCATCATCAACCATGATGATATTGCCGTCACGCTCAACAACAGGTCGTTTATCTGCAAAATAAAGCGGTACAATATCGATTTTCTCACGCTGAATATACTGCCAGATGTCCTTTTCAGTCCAGTTTGAAATCGGGAAAACTCTTATGCTTTCGCCTTTCTTAATCTTAGCATTGTAAAGCTTCCACATTTCAGGACGCTGATTCTTTGGATCCCAAGCCTGTGCTTCATTTCTGAATGAGAAGATCCTCTCCTTAGCTCTCGATTTTTCCTCGTCACGCCTTCCGCCGCCGAATGCTGCTGTAAAGCCGTATTTTGCAAGAGCCTGCTTAAGAGCCTGTGTTTTCATAATATCTGTATAAGCAGAACCATGATCAAAAGGATTAATTCCCTGTTTAATTCCGTCCTCGTTGCTGTAAACGAGCATTTCAATTCCAAGCTTCTTTGCCTGCTCATCACGGAATTTAATCATATCCTTGAATTTCCATGTTGTATCAATGTGCATGAACGGGAATGGCGGCTTTTCAGGATAAAATGCCTT
>JAZLGM010000049.1:0-15686 GCA_045616285.1 Ruminococcus sp. | reverse complement strand
TAACGAGGTCGGCAATGCCGATAAATTGGGGTGGTACCACGAGTAATTTCGTACCCGAACAGTACAAATGCTGTTCGGGGGTTTTTTGTTGAGGAAAACGTATGAAAAAAATTGATAAAGCAATGCTAAGACTTTTATGTATAATAGGATTTACGTTGATATTTTGGGTTTTGGGCTTTTTTTCAGAAGGTGAAAATGCTGTTTTGTATAATAGTATTTTTTCTATGATTATCATTGCTATTGGTGTTTCATCTTTTTACTTTGAAAGACGTTCTGACCGACTTCGGAAAGCATATAAGACTCAGAATAGAACACAATTTTCTGAGAGATATTACAGATTCAGAGAGAAAAATGACTATGAGTACCCTGTTAAAAAATCAATGATTGCTGATTTGAAAAAAAGATATATTAACAGTTTCAATATAGGGATGATTGCTTCGGGTATCAGTTTATCTTCATTCTATTTTCTCGCCTGTTTTATATGGAAAGATTTGTTTAATTTCAAATTATGCGGTATAACAATAAGTATTGCGTTTTTTTGCATTGGTGGGGGAGTGGTTTTGTGTTTGGCGATTCCGGTAAGAAAATTCGAGAAAAAGTATAGTGAATGGTTGGATGAGATAGAAGAATCATACCTTTCTGGTACTATGGTTATAAATAATCAGGTTGGAATTAACATAGGAAAAGAATATATTGTTATTTATTCACCTAAAGAGGTATTTGTAATAAATATAAATAATGTTTTGGATGTAAAGATTTCATGTACTCATGAAAAAGATATTAATGATGGTATTTATTTTGGTTCTAATTTTTGTTTTTTTATTCATATTATCACAAAGTACGCACCACATCCTGGTAATATAGAATTAGGTGAATTTAAATGTGAAATGGTGCGTGATGAGCTGAAAAGACGTGGGATAATAAATCCATGTATTGACAGTGATACAAATTTTGATGAATCAGAGAAAACAACAGTTTCAACGTTATATTGATAAATTTGAAACTGAATTATTATTAATATAAAAGGAGATTTTAATTATGACTACTTTTGAAGAACTCAAACGCAGAGGACTTCTCGCACAGCTTACTGACGAGAAGGAAATTGAAGAACTTGTAAACGCAGGAAAGGCAACTTTCTACATCGGATTTGATCCGACAGCAGATTCACTTCATGTCGGTCACTTCATGGCACTCTGTCTTATGAAGCGTTTGCAGATGGCAGGAAACAAGCCTATCGTACTCATCGGAGGCGGTACAGCAATGATTGGTGATCCGTCAGGTAAGACAGATATGCGTAAGATGATGACAAAGGAAACAATACAGCACAATGTTGACTGCTTCAAAAAGCAGATGAGCAGATTTATCGACTTTTCCGAGGATAAGGCAATTATTGTAAACAATGCTGACTGGCTCCTCAATCTCAATTACGTTGAACTCCTCAGAGATGTCGGAGCTCATTTCAGCGTAAACAGAATGCTCTCTCACGAATGCTACAAGCAGAGAATGGAAAGAGGACTTACTTTCCTTGAATTCAACTACATGATTATGCAGAGCTATGACTTCCTTGAACTCTTCCAGAAATACGGCTGTAATATGCAGTTCGGTGGTGATGACCAGTGGGCAAATATGCTTGGCGGTACAGAGCTTATCAGAAGAAAACTCGGCAAGGATGCTTATGCAATGACAATTACACTTCTCCTCAACTCAGAGGGAAAGAAAATGGGAAAAACCGAAAAGGGCGCAGTATGGCTTGATGCAGAAAAAACAACACCTTACGATTTCTTCCAGTACTGGAGAAATGTTGCTGATGCTGATGTTATCAAGTGCCTTAAAATGCTCACATTCGTACCTGTTGAGGAAATCGAAGAAATGGAACAGCACATGGAAGGTGCTGAATTCAACAAGGCAAAGGAACTCCTTGCATACGAACTCACAAAGCTTGTTCACGGTGAGGAAGAGGCTGAAAAGGCTAAGGAAGCTGCAAAGGCTCTCTTTGGCGGAAATGGCTCAAACGAAAATATGCCTGTTGCTGAGATTCCTGCATCAGAACTCACAGACGGATGCATGGGACTTCTCAATGTCCTCGTAAAGTCAGGACTTGCACCGTCAGTTTCAGAGGCAAGAAGACTTGTTCAACAGGGTGGAATCACAGTTAATGACGAGAAAATCACAGATGCAAAGGCACAGATTAAGCTTGAGGGCGAAGTAATTATCCGTAAGGGTAAAAAGGCATTCAAGAAAATTGTTGTTTGCTGATTGAATTTAGGCAGAGTTATAAATAAATGATAATGGCAACACCGCACAATACCTTGTGTGGTGTTGCTAAACGAATTTCAGGGGGATAATATGAGCAGAAAAAAAGTTGAGACCAAAGAAGCGAAGAATATAGAAAAAGCTGAGAAAAAGGTTGAAACAGTCAAATCTGAACCTGCAAAAAAAGAAAAGACATATAATTCTAGAAATGGTTATGAAGTATTATCCAGATACAGAGGAGCTGTAATGGGACTTTCGGCTTTATGGATTTGGTTTTTTCATGAATGGCAGGGAGTATTTGACGGAAAATTAAAAATCGGTAATGTTGACATTGAAGGCTATCTCAAAACAATCGGATTCTGTGGTGTTGATATTTTCCTTTTCCTGTCAGGAATAGGACTTGTTTTTGCTATAGGAAAGGGAAATGTTTTCAGTTTTTATTACAGACGAATCAAACGAGTATATTTACCTTTTCTCGTATTCGGAATAGTAAGATGTATCATGGAAAAATGGGAATTAAGCTCGTTGCGTGACAATGTTCTTTGCATTAATTTCTATAAAGTGAATATGTATTCGTTTCTGTGGTTTGTTCCCGCTATTCTGACATTGTATCTGTTATTTCCGCTGTATTACAGAATTTTTGAAAAATCATCGAATAAAGTTGCTTTTACAGGAGCAATGTTTGTGCTGTGGCTTTCACTGAGTTTCTGGTTCAGAGATGATTTAAGAGGAGATTTGTTCGGATTTACAAACAGAATACCTGTATTTCTTTTTGGTATTTATGCGGGTTGGGCGACAAAGAATAAAAAAGAAGATTTTACAAAAACATCATGGTTTGTTCTTATAGTAATGTTTTTATCAGGTCTTTACTACGCTTATCTTGCGAATTTCGTCGGAATGGGATTCATGGTTCAGGTTTCAAACTGCAGTATACCTAACCTCTTAATAGCTTGTTCATTGCCTTTTGTATTGTCAAAATGCTTTGATAAGCTCGTTAATTTCAGATATACAAAGTATCTTGGAATAGGAATTACCAAAATCTTAGGATTTTTCGGGCTTTTCAGCCTTGAATTCTACTGTGTTCAGGAATGGACAGGCGGCAAAGTATTTGAAAAGCTGAATGCTAATCCTCCTGAAAATTATGCTGAGTCCGCAAATTTTTACATTTTCCTGTTTTCAACTATTTTTGGTCTGATTCTGTATATTGCCTGCAAGTACTTTTGGAAACTTGTTGATTTTATTGCAGATAAAATTAAAGCAATCCCCAAAAAATAATGTTTGTTAAAGAATAATATTTCTTAACCCTTGATTGACTGTTTGTTAATCAAGGGTTTTTATTGCTCCCAAAATTAAATCTTGAATTCTTCTGCTTGTACCGACAATAAAATACTGCGTCAGAAAAAGTTGCAATACGACAGTATTACTGCATTTTTCTTCCTTGTCTTTTACTGTCAGTCCGTCGCATAAATTATGCAGGGTTTAATTTTGGGAGCAATAATGTTGCTTAATCATAATGAAATAATACCAATATTATTTTAATAATTGACAGGATGTTAATAATAGATTATAATTAAAGTGTAATATTCATAGCAGAAAAGGCGTAATTCTGCGGAAGGAGTTTAAAATGAAAAGCAAACTAAAAAAACTGGCAGCAATTGTAATGTCAGGTACAATCCTGTTTACTGCGTCAAATGTAATTACCCCCTCAGTTATGACATCTGATGCCGCAGCAAACAAATCACGTGTATCCGTACATGATCCCTCAATCATCAAGGACGGAAACACCTATTATGTATTCGGTTCGCACATTGATGCGGCAAAAACAACCGATTTACAGAACTGGAAAACATTTACAAACGGTTATGCAAAGACAAATAATGTAGAATTCGGAAATCTCTCTCAGAATCTCAAAAAGGCATTTGACTGGGCAGGCGAGGATCTCGGAGACTGTGTGGGCGGTTTCGCAGTATGGGCTCCTGATGTTGTATGGAATCCGAACTACATTAATACAGACGGTTCAAAAGGAGCATATCTGATGTATTTCTGTACTTCTTCAACGTGGAACACATCTGTTATAGGTTTCGCATCATCTAAGACAATCGAAGGACCTTACACATTCGTTGATACTCTGATTTATTCAGGTTTCACCTCAAACGATACCTATGCGACAAGCCCCTCAAAGAACGTAAACAGAAAATACACTTCAACAAACATTGATGAACTTATTGCGTCAGGCGAAGTTTCATACAATAACAGTTGGTTCAACGGAACAGCGTATAACTACAATGTATGCCCGAATGCAATTGATCCGACAATTTACTATGATACAGACGGAAAAATGTACATGGTGTATGGTTCATGGTCGGGAGGTATTTTCACACTTGAAATCGACCAGGCTACTGGAAAATGTATTCATCCGAAAACAGGGACAACCTCAGACGGAAGAATGGTAGACAGCTATTTCGGAACAAAACTCATAGGCGGTTATCATAAATCGGGAGAAGGTCCGTTTATTGAGTACAACAAGGAAACAGGATATTATTATCTTTGGGTGACTTATGGCGGACTATTATCTGACGGTGGCTATAATATGAGAGTATTCCGTTCAACGAGTCCTGCAGGACCTTTCACAGATGCATCGGGAAAGACAGCAATTCACACAGCAAATTCAAATCTCGACAGCACAGGTCTTAAAGTAATGGGCAACTATAAATTCAGTACGCTTGACAAGGCGTACATGGCTTGCGGACATAACTCAGTATTACAGGATGAAGATGGTCAATGGTATCTTTTCTATCATGCACGTTTTGACGACGGAACAGAATACCATGAAGTACGTGTACATAAAATGTTTTTCAATGAAGAAGGCTGGCCTGTCGTAACACCTTTTGAGTATGGCGGAGACAATATTTCCGAGGGCGGATATAATGAAAGCGATATTGTCGGCGACTATGAATTTATAAATCACGGGAATGCAACAGATGGGAAAATCATAAATTATCAGAACATAAAGCTTAATGCAGACCATACAGTTACAGGTGCTGTGACAGGAACATGGAGTCAGGATCCCGATTGTGCATCAGCGACAATAACGATAGGAAATCAGCAATACAGCGGATATTTTATTGCGGCTGAAAACGAAAAAGGTACTAAAGTAATGTCGTTTACTGCTGTGGGAAGCAATAATCAGACAATATGGGGTACGAAAAATACTTCATACACAGGAACGGACAGAATTCCCTCATCTGATTTCACAAATAAAGATGCAGAACTTGTAATGTCGCCCGATACAATAGGAGAAAAAAGTGCTTCAATAAAGCTTAGCGGAACGGAGTTTCTCAGCGGAACGACTTATTATATCACAAACAAAAACAGCGGAATGTCGCTTGACCTTCCGAATGGAAAGTTAGATAACGGAACAAACATTCAGCAATGGGATTTCAATAAGTTATGGGCGCAGCAATGGAAGCTTATTTCAGTTGATGAAGATTATTTCAGAATTGTAACTCTTGGAGATGAATCAATGTGTGTTACTGTTGCTGAAAATTCAGCCGCTGACGGAATAAATGTTGAATTACAGAAATACACAGGTTCGGATAATCAGCTCTTCAGACTCAAAAAAAGCGGAAGTTACTATGGAATTGTATCAAAATGTTCGGGAGATAAGGGCGGACTTGATGTATTTGAGTGGTCGAAGGAAAATGGCGGAAACATAAATCAGTATGCTTATAAAGAGTATGATTGTCAGCTTTGGAGAATCGAGGCTGTGCATCCGTCAATTCCTGAAGGTTCATATACAGTAAGAAATCTGAATAGCGGACTTTATCTTGCTGATTCAGACGGAAATGCAGTTCAGAGCAAAGCATATACATGGAAAGTAACAAAAAATGACGACAGTACCTATTCATTTGTTACACCCGATAATAAGGCATTGACAGTTGAAAACAGTTCGTCAGAAGATGGTGCAAATATTCAGCTTGGAAAATACACAGGTGATAAATCGCAGAAATTCACGATTCAATGCAACAAAGACGGTTCATATTCAATTCTCAGCGAAGTATCGGACGGAAAAGGCTGTGTTGATGTTTTTGAAATCAGCAAAGAAGACAGAGCGAATATATGTCAGTGGGAATTCTGGAATGGAGAAGGACAGAAGTTTATTTTTGAACCTGCTGTTGAAGAATCAGTGCCGTTAAAGGTAAAAGGTGATGTCAATGCAGACGGAGAATTTAATATTTCCGACCTCGTTATGATGCAGAGATATCTTATCGAAAACGGTTCGCTGACAGACTGGACAGCGGGGGATTTATGCGAGGACGGAGTTATAGATATATTTGATTTGTCAGCAATGAGAAATCTTTATATCAGCAAATGAAAAAATATAGTTTTTTACACGTAGAAAATCCCGATAAAGTATTGGCTTTATCGGGATTTCTGTTTAATTATTTTTTTGATGAATCTTCTTTGCCTGATTTCTTGTTCTTATCAGGCTTTTCTCCATAACCATAACCGTATTTTTCATAGCTGTATTTACCATAACGCTTATAATACTTTCCGCTGCTTTTTTTCTTGATTCTTGTAATTACAAATCCAAGCATATTCATGTGAGCGAGGTCAGCTTTTCCGACGAGTTCCTTTATATCTTCTGTGGAAGTGTATCTGCTTCTTACAATAGTAAGGAGACCTGAAACGTACGGACTCAGATTAAGAGCATCCGACACAACATTAACAGGAGGACTGTCAATTATTATAACATCATAAACCGAACTGAGTTCCTGAATAACGGATGCTGTTCTTTCGGAACTGAGAAGTTCAGAAGGATTTGGAGGAATCGGGCCTGACGTAAGTACGGAAAGCTTAGGAAGAACCGTTTTCTGTACACACTCATTCGACTCTTTCATTTTAGAAAGAACGGAAGAAAGTCCGACCTCATTTTTTAAATCGAAAATTCTGTGCTGTGTTGGTTTTCTCATATCAGCATCAATCAGCAGAGTTTTATGTCCTCCGTCAGCAAAAGAAATCGCAATATTTGATGCTGTTGTGGATTTGCCCTCATCAGGATTTGAACTTGATACTACGAAAGCCTTGTTATCGGAAGTTGATACTGCAAACATGATGTTTGTTCGCATAGCTTTGTAACTTTCCACGATATCGAATGAGACATTATCGTGAAGTAGAGACATATGGTCATCCGAATTATCTTTCTTTTTCTTCTTAGGAATATCGGACTCAAGTATTTCGCCGAGAATTGCTTTTTTATACTTCTTTGAAAGATATTCGGATTCTTTGATAGTATTATCAAAGAAATCAAGAAGGAAAATCAGAAAAGCCGCAAGTCCAAGAGCCGCAATGCCGCCGAGAGCAGTATTCTTAATTTTGTTTGGTCCGACAGGGTTAGGATAAACCTTTGCTGTGTCGATTGATTTTATTTCTCCGACTCCGATTGCACGTTTTGTAAACTTGTTTGCCTGACTGCAAAGTTCGTTGCAGATAGATGCTGAGAGTTCGGCATTTTTTGTCTGAGCAACTATATTTACAGCACTTGTATCAGTAACTGTTGTGATTGAGATTTTTGAAGCAAGAGATGAGGGACGTATTTTGCCGCCCGAAACCACAAAATTCTCTGAAATAACACTTTCATCAAACTGCTGACTGATTGAGTCGGCAACAGATTCCATTACTGCATCATCTTTAAGAACTGCAATATATGTATTTATAAGTTGTTTCGATTTGCTTATATCATTGTAATCCTGCGTATAATCGTTTTTAATTCCCGTATACGTCTGCACATACATTGAGATATGTGACGAATACTCAGGAGACATTGTGTAATATGTATACGCATACGCACCACCGCATCCAACTGCAAGCGATATTATAAGCACCCATATATGACTCATAAACAGGGTAAAAAGATCTTTTAAAGAAATAGTTGAATTATTGTCCATTCTGCACCTCGTATGTATTATACTCTCAAAGAATAATCTTTTATACTGACATCCGTTTAATCTGTAGAGCAGCAATTCTGTTTTTATTATATTACATGGTAATTTTGTTTGTCAAGTCAATTTTTGCTTATGTGTCAAAGTTTGTTGTATTTTACTCAAATCTCTTGAAGTTTTCGGCTTTGTTTAGATGGTATTCAGAAATAAGGAACAATGATACAAACAGTAAAAAAAATACCTTAATAGTGGCTCAAGAGTAATAATAATGAATTAATTTGCAAATATTGACAAGATTAAAGAAAAAAGTTATAATATAACAGTCTTACTTAATAATAGTATTGTTTCTCAGAAACTAATACTAATGATGTATTTTGTGGGAGGAGTAATATTATTCGGTAATAAACGAGCACCATAACTTATAATAATATACACAGGGGGAAAATATGAAAGAAAAACGTAATTCATTTTCAAGTTCACTCGGCTTTATACTTGCGGCGGCGGGGAGTGCTGTCGGATTGGGAAATATATGGAGATTTCCATACCTTGCGGCAAAGGATGGGGGAGGACTGTTTCTTGTCTGCTATCTCATTTTAACGCTTACCTTCGGATTTACGCTCCTGCTAAGCGAAGTATCCATAGGAAGAAAAACAAAACAGAGCGGACTTACAGCGTATAAACAACTTGACAAGAGATTCGGGTGGCTCGGAATTCTGTCTGCCGCTATACCGTTTATGATAATGCCGTATTATTGTGTAATCGGTGGATGGGTAATGAAATACGTAGTTGCTTTTCTTACGGGTGACGGAATAACAGCGGCACAGAATGGTTATTTCAACGGATTCATTACAGGATATATACAGCCTGTTGTGTTTGATGTCATTTTCCTCCTTGCGGCGGCATTTGTGGTGTATAAGGGAGTAAATAAAGGTATCGAAACTATTTCAAAGATTCTCATGCCGATACTTCTCATTGCCGTTGTATGTATTTCCGTATTTTCGCTGACTATAAGCAAGGATGGTGTATCAGGACTTGATGGATTGAAAATATATCTTATTCCGGATTTTTCAGGACTTTCGGTAAGGGATGTATTTAAGACAATAATGGATGCTATGGGACAGCTTTTCTACAGTATAAGCGTAGCAATGGGAATTATGGTAACGTATGGTTCGTATTTCAAGGATGATGACAATGTTGTAAAAAGTGTAAATCAGATTGAAATATTCGATACGCTTGTAGCCTTTCTTGCCGGTGTAATGATTATCCCTGCTGTATACGTATATTCGGGCAGAGAGGGACTGAGCAGCAGCGGTCCGGGGCTGATGTTTGTTGCACTGCCGAAAGTTTTTGAAGAAATGGGAACTATTGGAAATATAGTCGGAACAGCTTTCTTTATAATGGTTTTCTTCGCCGCCCTTACAAGTGCAGTTTCTATTCTTGAGGCTGTTGTATCAAGTCTTATGGACAAGTTCGGATGGAGCAGGAAAAAGGCGGTTGCTGTTGAAACCTTACTTGCACTTGTTATCGGTGTTATAATTTGTCTCGGCTATAATGTTCTGTATTTTGAAGCGAAACTTCCGAATGGTTCAAATGCACAGATTCTTGATATCATGGACTATATCAGCAATAATGCCCTTATGCCGATTCTCGCAATCGGAACCTGTATTTTTATAGGCTGGGTATTAAAACCGAATACAATTATTGATGAAGCTACAAAGAATGGTGAAAAATTCGGAAGAAAAACTTTGTATATTACTATGGTAAAATTCGTAGCCCCTGTTCTTCTTGTAATTCTTCTTCTTGTATCATTTGGAATAATATAAGAAATACCGCACAAAGTAAATAATACAGCTTTGTGCGGCGTTTTTTTATTTGTTCTCTGAATTTTTATTGATGAACTCAGCAACTATGTATCTTGGTCTCTGTTTAACTTCAGCGTAGATTTTTCCAACATACTCACCGATAATACCGAGAGCAAGAAGCTGTAAACCTCCGATAAACCAGATTGAACACATTGTGCTTGACCATCCGATTGTGGTGAAGCCGGTAATTTTTGTTACAATTGCCCATATAAACATTAAAATACTTATAAATGACATGAACATACCGACAGAAGTGATAAGTTTAAGGGGTTTCGTGCTGAACGAAGTGATACCGTTTATAGCGAAAGAAAGCATTTTTTTAAGCGGATATTTACTTTCGCCTGCAAATCTTTCATGCCTTTCATAGTAAACGTTACAGCTTTGAAATCCGATAAGGGGAACCATTCCTCTGAGGAAAAGATTAACTTCTCTGAAATTTGAAAGTTCCTGTAAAACTCTCTTGCTCATCAGTCGGAAATCTGCATGGTTATAAACAACATCGGCACCCATAACCTTCATGAATTTGTAAAATCCTTCGGCTGTTGTTTTTTTGAAGAATGTATCGGTATCTCTTGCACTTCTTACACCGTATACAACCTGATTGCCCTCATAGTATTTTTCAACCATTGCATCAATTGTATTTATGTCGTCCTGCAAATCAGCATCCATTGTTATAGCCATATCACAGATTTCTTTTACTGTCATAAGACCTGAAAGAACGGCATTCTGATGTCCTGCATTATGTGCGAGGTTTATGCCTGAGAAAAAATCAGGCTCAGCTTCATGAAGTTCAGAGATAATGCTCCATGTCTTATCCTTTGAACCGTCGTTTACAAATACAACACGACTATCCTTTGAAATAAGTTTTCTCTCAATAAGAGAGCAATATTTCTCTTTTAAACGCTTTGCTGTTTCGTGGAGAACTTCCTCCTCGTTATAGCAGGGAACGACCATATACAGAATTTCGGGTTTATCCATTTTTAACTACCTTTCCATTTGAAATATATCGTACAAAGTATTTTAACACATTTCATTTTAAAAATCAATAGAAAACGGGAAAATACACAAAACTTTCATAATTATCAAGGCAACACCGCACAAGGTCTAAAAACGTGTTTTGTGCGGTGCTGCATCTTACCGCCGATAATTGATGAAAGAACTTACAGCAAAGAAAAATCTGATAATTCGGCAAATTCCTGTTCAGTAATGATTTTAACACCGAGTTCCTTTGCTTTTTTGTTTTTTGAGGAGTTTGATGTTGAATCATTATTTATAAGATAATCCGTTTTTGATGAAACAGAGCCGGATACTTTTCCACCGTTTGATTCAATATAGTTCTTTAATTCGTTTCTGTTTTTCCATATATTCACAGAACCTGTTATTACGAAAGTTTTTCCGGAAACAGGAGAATCCTCGTTTATTGTTTCAGCTTCTGTAAGTGTAAGTTCACTGAGCAGACGGTGATATTCTTCAAGTTTTTCGTTATCGGAGAAAAACTTTACATAATCGTTTGCGAGAATCTCACCGATTCCGTCTATCTCAGTAAGCTGAGAAACAGATAGTTTTTCAATCTGTTCAGCATCAGGATATTCACGGCATATAAGCTTTGATGCGGTTCTTCCGATATTTGGAATACCAAGTGAGTAAAGAACACGATTCAATTCGGTCGTTCTCGAATTTTCAACAGACTCTTTCATTTTCAGATATGATTTTTCTCCAAATCCTTCAAGGCTGATAATTTTCTCCCTGTAATCATCGAGATGGTAGAAATCCTTATATTCTTTTACAAATCCCTCTGATACAAGAGTTTCAATCGTTGCGGTAGACATTCCCACTATATTCATTGCATCACGCTGAACGAAATGCTCGAATTTTCCGATATTTTTTGCAGGACAATCGGAGTTTGTGCATATAAGTGTCTCAGTATCATCATCTGATACTCTGATTTTGGCTGAACCGCCGCAGACAGGACAAACATCGGGAATTTCAAGGGAATCTGAGCCTGTTTTATTCTCAAGAATCTGAGGTATAATCATATTTGCCTTGAAAATTGATATTGTATCGCCTATTCCGAGTTTAAGCTGTTTAACAATACTTACATTGTGAACTGATGCACGTGAAACAGTTGTTCCTTCAAGTTCAACTGAATCAAAGATTGCAACAGGATTAAGTAAACCGGTGCGGCTTGCAGACCATTCGACTTCACGCAGAACAGTATCAGCAGTTTCATCACGCCATTTGAAGGCGATACCGTTTCTTGGTGCGTGTGAAGTCTGACCGAGACTGAGACCATAAGCAATATCATCGAATGTCAGAACAAGACCATCTGACGGAAATTCATTTGTACTAATACAGCTTTCAAATTCCCGAACAGCATCTATGACAGAAGAAGAATCAACGAGTTTTCCGAAGACTGTCTGGAAACCGAGAGAATCAAGCTTTTCAAGACGCTTGACAAATGAGTTTTCTTCATAGTTTTCAGAAGATACAAGGTTGAAAGCGAAAAAATTAATATTTCTTTCGGCTGTTATTTTTGAATCGAGGTTCCTCACCGTTCCGACGCACAGATTTCTGGGATTCTTGTATTTTGAACCTTCTTCCGTTTCAGCATTTACACGTTCAAAATCGCTGTATTTCATAAGTGATTCACCACGGACAACAAGTTTGCCCTCAAATGGAATTTTTGCAGGGATTCCGATAATATGACGTGCATTTGAGGTTATATCTTCTCCAATTTCTCCATTTCCACGGGTTACAGCCTGTGTGAGAATACCGTTTTCGTATGTAAGAACAAGTGTAAGACCATCGAGTTTCCAACTGAGAAAACCTTTACGATTACCAAGCCACTCTGCAAGTTCATTAACATTCTTTGTTTTATCAAGAGAAAGCATTTTTGAAGGATGCTTAACTTTTTTAAGAGATGACTGTACTTCGTAACCTACTTTTTGAGTTCTGCTTCCGCTGAGGATAACGCCCGTTTCGTTTTCAAGAGAAGCAAGTTCATCATACAGAGTATCATATTCGTGGTCTGACATTATTTCAAGACCTGTATTGTAATAGGATTCTGAAGCTTTTGCAAGTATTTCATTCAGTTCTTTCATTCTGTTAATTTTTGAATTATCCATAGCAGATTCCTTTTCATTAGTAAATATTAATTATACCATTCCGCTTTTGGTGGCGCAGTAGTATAACACAGATTATAACACAAACCTAAGATAATGTCAATCGAAGTCAACACCGCACAATTAGGGTTCTTTTCAGAAAAAATATATATTAAATACCATTGACATATCTTTTGTTTCGTGATATAATAATAACAGGGAATGATGTTCTCCCGCAACATTATGTTGAAACTGCTTTTTGAATCTAAGCTGATGACGTCTGCATTTACGCAGTAGTTGTCAGCTTTTTTATTTTTTGTAAGGAGAGTGTTTTATGTTATTCAGTATTGCAGTAATTTTGATTTCAGGTTTCGCTTTCGGGTGGGTATGCAGGCTGATAAGATTTCCGTCATTATTCGGCATGATAATAGCAGGAATACTGCTTGGCCCGTATATGCTGAATATTATTGACGAATCGGTGCTTAATATTTCGTCACAGCTTAGAAAGGCGGCTCTTATTATCATACTCATAAGAGCAGGATTAAAACTTGACTTTAACGATCTTAAAAAGGTTGGCAGACCTGCTGTTCTTATGTGTTTTCTTCCAGCGTGTGCAGAAATGGCGGGAATGATTTTACTCGCACCACGTTTGCTCGGACTTTCACTGACTGACTCTGCAATTCTTGGAGCAGTTATTGGTGCGGTATCTCCGGCGGTTATTGTTCCTAAAATGATAAATCTGATTGATGCGAAATACGGAACTGAAAAAAGTATCCCTCAGATGATTCTTGCGGGAGCTTCTGTTGATGATGTGTTTGTTATTGTTATGTTTACAACATTTATGAGCCTTGCGCAGGGCGGTGACGTTTCGCTTACAGATTTCATTAATATTCCGTTGTCTATAATAATCGGAGTTGCGGTCGGAATCTTATTCGGAATAATACTTGACAGATTGTTTAAAAAATTCAATGTAAGATATACAGTAGAAATGATGATTCTTTTGTGTGTTTCGTTTTTCATGACAACCGTAGAAGATGAATTTTCGTTTCCGTTTGCATCACTGATTTCAGTAATGTGCATAGGTGCAGCTTTAAAAAGGGAAAATAACAAACTTGCCTCATCACTGTCATCAGGATTTGATAAGATATGGATTCCGTCAGAAGTTATACTGTTTGTGCTTGTCGGTGCATCAGTAGCTGTTGACAGTCTTAAATCAGCAGGTTTATATTCGATTCTACTGATTTTTGCTGTACTGATATTCAGAATGGCAGGGGTGTATCTTTGTGTTCTCGGAACTAAACTGAATAATAAGGAACGCTTTTTCTGTATGTTGGCATATATGCCGAAAGCTACTGTTCAGGCGGCGATCGGCGGACTTCCTCTTGCAGCAGGTCTTTCGTGCGGAAGCACAATTCTTACAGTTTCTGTTATTGCAATAATGATTACTGCACCGCTTGGCGCTTTTGCAATAGACCTCACGTACAAAAAACTATTGAAACACAGCGAGTAAAGTTATTGTTTCAAAAATCAAACCTATTCGTAGTCAAAATTGAATATGATGTATGAAAAGTAAACAAGTTGGTTAAGAATGTGAGATTGTGGTTTGGGTTGTTTGTATAAATTTTATTGAATATCAATAATTCACTATTGTTATGTTAATTTGTAATAAATATCATAATTAAAAATTATGTATTTTATATCTTGACAAATTAGTGCAAAGTATGATAAAATATATCATAGGTGATTGTAAATATATATATCGTTATTCGATTATTTAATTGCATTTACGAGTTTTTCAAAAATGATGTTCTTCCGACAGTACAATATCGGAGTTAATCAATGAAAGAGGCGGTGCCATTTAGTGGAAAACAATAATATGAGTAGCAGCAGCGTTGAGAAAAGCAGGGGATATATTGCTTTTTCACTTGCACGCAAAATTTTTGTGTATCTCCTTTCACTTTTCATAGTTGTTGCAGCATTGTTTTTTGCAACCGACAGAAGTCCGACTAAGTCATTGTTCGGGTACAGATATTATGTAGTGCTTACAGATTCCATGAAACCTGAGTTTTCAAGCGGTGATATGGCTTTTGTAAAAATAACAGGTGCAGACAACATTGAAGAAAATGATATAATTACTTTTAACCCTTCAAGCGGCGGAACAGCTTATCTAACCCACCGAGTAACGGAGAAACTTACCAACTACGAGGGTACGGGTGTAACCTGTTTCAAAACGAAGGGTGATGCGAATGATTCCGAGGATTCTTTCCTCATAGACGAAAGCCGACTGATTGGAAAAGTTCAGTTCAGCGTTCCTAAACTTGGAATTATCGTCAGACTCGTTCAGTTGAGGTGGTATTTTGTACTGCCCATTTTGGTTATGATTATTTTATTTTTTGAACTTATGAAATATTATTTTAAACTCAAAGCTGAAAACGATGAGGCAGTTGCAGATACTTCCGTAGGCAAAGAAGATAATGCAGAGAATAATAATGAATTGGTCAAAAAAGAAAAAGATTGATTTTAATCAG
>JAZLGM010000048.1:0-6895 GCA_045616285.1 Ruminococcus sp. | reverse complement strand
TTGATTTATTCGATTAAGTGTTTTTTCAAATTTATTTTTCAGTTTTTGTTGCGAAGAGTAAAGCTTTTGTCAAAAGTTCAGTAAAGAAGAAAAAGTCTGTAAACATATTTCTCAACCCCTTTCACTATGTAATAGATTTTTGATTCACGATTAAGTGACTCTGCAAAATTTTATCAAATTTTTTGTTGTCTCTCACTTTGTAATAGAATTCCGTAATCCACGATTAAGTGCTGTTTTCAATTTTGTATTTTCAGATATTTGATAATCTTTCATTCCCTCAGCATTTCCCATCTCAAATATTTTTTCAAAATCAAAACCACCCGTTGAACGGGTGGTTTGCAATAGCCCTATAAGGGCTTGTTACTGACACTGACCCTTAAGGGGCTGAGAAAGGTCTGCCAACTGCATTTCATTCTCAGTTACCCCTTAAGGGGTATTACTTTTTCTTGTACTTCTCTCCGGTAAACGGATCAACGCTTTCAAACAGCGTCACCTGGTCATTGGCAATGTCCTCCTGCAACTGATTCCGGATATACTCCTAATGTCATTAAGCTAAAAAAATAAGAAAATAAAGCAAGAAATATTTCAAAAAAAGAAGGCATACTGCTGATAGTAATCATCTGAAAAATGCACTACGAAAAGACAGATAAAAAATCTGTCTAAAAAAGTATTGACACAGGATAGGAATTATGATAATCTGTAATTGAAAGATATGGCAGAATGGAAACGAGTATTTCTGGCGGCGTTACGATCAGGTCTGACAGGACACTTATTTCTTGCTATAAGCTTATCATGACTTCCTATTATTCCACCGCCTCGGCTTGAAGCACTAATTGAACCTATAGAATAGACATTTGTAATTTTCTCATTTTCATTATTATAGCCTAAAATTCCACCTGACATTCTACTATCAACATTTCCCCAATTGTAGTTATTCTTTATTTGTAGACTATAATTGTTTATACCTACAATTCCGCCTGCATCTGCATTAGATATCACATTACCGCAATTTATACATTCCTCTATTCTTAAATTATATCTCGTTGCTCCAGCTATTCCACCAGAAATACTATCAGAAACAATCATTTCATTATTTTTACATTTCAAAATAGCTGCTGCAGCATTTCCTATAAACCCTCCGGAGTAATAAAAGCATCTACAACCTGTTTCATCTGCATATTCTTTTTTTGTTGAATATATTTTTCCATTATTCACACTATTATCAATATAAATCACATCCAATCAATCCGCCTGCATATGCTTCTTTAAAAGAAGATGATGAAATTACAAGTCCCTTGTTAGAACATTTATTCATTTTCACATTTTGTACAGAGTATCCAATGATTCCGCCTGCATAACTTTCTCTATCTGAATTTGATATACAAACATACGAGCCACTTAAATTAAAATCTCGAACAGCAGCCTCGCCTATATATCCGAAGAATCCACCTATTCCTCTTGTATCATACATTCCGTATACAGTATGATTTTTACCATCCAACGTTCCAGAAAAAAGTAATTTTGAAGATGAACCGATAGAATTCCAGTCATTAGCCGGTGGGCTGCTTTTCCATTCATCAAAACCTGATACGTCATTCAAATAAATATCATTTTCGAGATATACTGTTTGACCTTCAAAAGTTCTGCCTTCATTGACTAAATCAGAAAAACCTGCAAGTTCTTCTGCTGTATACAGATGAAATTCTGTTTCCTCACTGTCATACCATGTAGTATCTGAAGAGCCGTTCCATATCACGTTTTTATCTATTGGTGTCGTAACAGTTGTTGTCGCAGACACTGTTGTCACTGTTGATGCTATTGTAGTTGAAGTTGTAGTTGTTGTAGAAGTTGTTTGAGCTGTCGTAGTAGCCGTTGTTGTCTCTGTTGGTAGTACGGTTGTTTCCGTTGTTGTAGTTGTGGTAGTAGTTGTTGTATACGGCACGATGTAGGCTACTATAGTTACTGCATTTCCATATTCATCCATTAGTATCATCAGCAGTATACAATGCAACAACATCAACAGGTGTGATGGTCTTTGTTGTTCCGTTTACTTCGATTGTGTATGGCCCATTTGTAAAACCCGTAAAACCGGATGAAATATCAGGGAACAAATTGAAGAAGTCAAGAAACAGCAGTTTGATTATTCCTGATATAGCAAAAAGAATAGCTCAAATTAAATGCATTAACGTTGCTGAAGTTTTAACGGTTACAACAGAAAATGTTAAGCGGCTATTCAATATTTAGCTGATTTATACTATTCAGTCAGCTAAAAAACAACAGGCGAGGTAACCCTCGCCTGAATCTATATCAGAAAATAATTATTTTGAAATATTCGCTCCGACTTCAAAATTGTATTTTACAATACCCTTGTCAATTTTGCTGAAAATACCGCCTTTATCGATTATCTCAACAGAATTATCATCATTAAGAACAATTTCAAATTGCTGCTGATTTACTGCTGTAGGAGCGAGAAGTGCGGCTTCCACACCTTTCATAAACCAGTCAGGCTTATCTGTAATTCCGCCACGAACCACCTGTTCAGCGGATTTTGATTTTCTGGATTTGCCGTTATTTACGCCGTAACCTATTGCAATCACAATAGCAAGACGTTCACCATTCTTTATGTCAGCATCTACATTCTTTTTGTTGAAAGTCCCTGCCCAGCAGGTATTCAGACCGAGCATCTGAGCATACAGAACGATTTTCTGTCCGTAGTACCCGATTCTTTCGTCAAGGGTTTCATCATCTTTGCCGATGCAGGCAATAACGCTTGGAGCCGAGCCAAGTCCCATGAATTTATTCAGCAGCTTATTAAAGGTTTTTCCTGCATCTTCCACAAGCTGAATATTAAGATTGCCTTCGGAATTACATTTTTTGATAAGCTCATTCAGCTTCTGAATTTTTTCGCTTTCAATCTTTTTGTCCTGATATGAACGAACCGAATGCCGTTCTTTAATCGCTTCAAGCTCAGTCATTTTTCAGCCCTCCCAAAATTTTATAGAGTATTATGTAAAGCTCTTTGGCATCGTTGGAGTCAATATTTACACAGGAGCTGACCTGTTCAGGAATTGAAACAGCCTTTTCTCTCAGTTTTAAGCCGTCTTCTGTAATTTTTACAATAAGAACCCGCTCATCAGCTTCAGACCTTTGACGAGTTACAAAGCCTTTCTTTTCAAGGACTTTTAACAAGGGAGTGAGTGTTCCTGAATCAAGATACAGATGCTCACCAAGCTCTTTAACGCTGATTGTACGTTTTTCCCAAAGCACCATCATTGCGATGTACTGAGTATATGTAAGGTCAATTTCACTCAGAAAAGGATTGTACTTCTTTACAACCTCCTTTGCCGCCGCATAAAGCGGAAAACAAAGCTGATTTTCAAGTTTTAAAGCATCATAGCAGATTTCAGCAGTCTTCATCGTCAAACTCCTGAACTTCGCCATTCTGCTGTGCTTCGTATGCTCTGCGTACAGCTTTTGCAAGCTGGTCGGCACATGATGTTCCACGTCTGCCGCATTCCACTCCGCTTAACAGCTTTTCAATATTATCAACAGTCATTGCTTCAACAAGAATCGGAATAGCTTTAAGATTTCCGTTACAGCCGCCCATAAAAGAAACATTATGAACAATATTGCCCTCTAAATCAACAGAAATTATCTGCGCACAGGTTCCGCTTGTAATATAATCATAGTGATACATAGTATGTCCTCCTGATTTATTTCAAATAACTTTCGACTTCTGCTTTCTTTTCAAAGAGAATGCATCCGCCCTTGTGTTCTTCATTCATGGTGCCGTTTTCCTGCAATTTTCTGAATAATTCGGATTTCAGAGCATCCCTGAGTGAAGTCTCCTTCACATTGACATCAGAATATGGAGAGAAAGGACAAGGTTCTGCACCGCCATGTGAATTGATGTGGAAAAATCCTCGTCCTGCCGCAACACAGCCACCGCTTGCTTTTTCATCACCAGGGAATGAAATAAATACCATTTCAGAATATTTTTCTCTGATTATCATGAGCTTTTTATCCGCAAGCTCACGATGCTCATTGTCAGGAGCAAGGTGACTGCTTTCCTCTGTAACAGGAACATATTCAACGTAGAATACAGCTTTACAGCCTCTTTCAATCAGCGATTCAATGAAACTGTCAGAATAGACTTCTTCAAGATTTTCAGTTGTAACTGTAATTGATGCACCGAAAAGAATACCGTTTTTCTTCATGCTGTCCATTGCAGAAATAATTTTTTCGTATGTGCCTTTTCCACGTCTGTCGTCAGTGTTATCAGCTTCACCCTCAATACTTATGACAGGCAGAAGATTTCGTGACTTTTTGAAAAGTGTCATGTACTTTTCATCAATCATTGTTCCGTTTGTGAATATCGGGAAAAGAATATTCCCGAATTCACTTGCGGTTTCAATAATATCACGGCGAATCATAGGCTCTCCGCCGGCAAGCAGGATAAAGCTGACTCCGATTTCTTCCGCTTCGGTAAAAATCTTTTTCCATTCATCAGCCGAAAGCTGACAAACAGGTGCAGAATCAGAGCAGGCATGATTGGCTCTTGAATAGCATCCTGCACAATGAAGATTACAGCTGCTTGTGATGCTTGCTATCAGAAATGCAGGGATATGCTCGCCGTTTGCTTCTGCTTTTGCTCGTTTCTTTGATGCAGATTTTGCAGCAATTGCAAATTTAGCCATAAAGATGCTTTCAGCAGGATTTGACAGAGTAGCTTTAATCGCACTTTTTACTATGTTTTCAACGCCGTTTGAAACGTATTCTGTGATACTGAATTCTGACATATTCTCACCTCAGAGTGTTTCCTTGATTTTTGCCTTAACCTTGTCAAGTGATGCAGTAGGTTCAAATCGTGCAACAATCTCGCCGTTTCGGTCAATGAGAATTTTTGTGAAATTCCATTTGATATTTCCGTTATTTTTATAATCCTTATCCATTTTCTTTACAATCGGAGCAAGAATAAGCTTCATTGCACCGTCAAAGCCCTCAAACTTTGTGTTTTCAGTAATCCATTTGTAAAGAGGAATTGCGTTTTCTCCGTTTACATCGATTTTTGAATACTGAGGGAAAGTAATTCCGAATCTTCCTGTACAGAAGCTGTGAATCTCTTCATCTGCACCGGGAGCCTGATTACCAAACTGATTACATGGAAAGTCGAGGATTTCAAGTCCCTGTTCGTGCAGTTCCTCATAGATGTTCTGTAATTCCTCATACTGTGGGGTAAATCCGCAGCCTGTTGCTGTGTTGACTATGAGAAGTGCCTTTCCCTTGAATTCAGATAAAGAAACCTCAGAGCCGTTCTGTGCCTTTACTGTGAAATTGTATGCGTTCATATCAATAACCTCCGTTTTGATAAGTATAATTTAATTGAGTACAATCTGATTATACACAACTGAAATGTATTTGTCAAGAGCCTTTTTATGGAAATTTGAATAAATATATTGGCATTATTCAGAATAAGTGGTATAATGGTAAAAGAATCAATAATATGAGGTGTTAAAATGAAAATATATATTGACGCAGATGGATGTCCGGTTGTAAATCAGACGGTAAAGATTGCTGAAAAATACAGAATTGAAAGTAAGCATCTGCTGCCTTACAGTAATATGCAAGTGACTGTGCTAAATCAGCGTAGTATGCAATCTCAGGCTTTGCATCATCAGCAGTATACAATGCAACAATATCAACAGGTGTGATTGTCTTTGATGTGCCGTTTACTTCGATTGTGTATTCCTTTACCATTTCCTTTGGAGCAATGTAGAAGGATACGCCATTTATGAAATGTTTTGTTGAAAATAGCCAGATTAAAAAAAGATTCGTATATATAAAAGAAATATCGGACAAAAAAACGTTATTTCACTTATAAACTATTGTATTTTATCAACGATTGTGATATAATAAACAAGTGTTTCAGCGAGATTTACGACATATTTTGTGTGACAAAAAAGCATATCACGACAATATCATAAAGATATGTGTGATATGCTTTTTTTGAAATATTTTATTCTGCGATCGGCAATGTAAAAATTAATGATGTGCCTTTGCCAAATTCACTTTCAGCGTGAATTTCACCGCCGTGAGATTCAACGATAAATTTGCAGATGAATAATCCGAGTCCCGTTCCTGTTACTGAATTTTTGCCTTTATAATATCTTTCCCAGATATGCGGCAGGTCTTCAGGTGATATTCCGCATCCGTTGTCCTTAACAGTGACAGTTACATACTTTTCATTCTGCTCTGCCTTTATAAGAATGAAGTCGTTCTGATTATCGTATATAATACCATAACAAAGGTCATATCCGTTATAAGTGTAATTCTTCAAATTATCCCATACACAGATATATCCATTTCCGTTTATGGAATAAAGACCTCCCATGCTGTAAGATTCGCTGGTGACAAGCTTTAAAAAGTTACATCCCTCGCCGTAGAAATCTTCACTTTGCCTGATTTCTTTATCATAAGTCTGAATTGCTCCCTGAAGAATTGCTTCTGCCTCAGGTGTTGGCGGAACTGCCTGAAGCTCTCCGTTTGCAAGAATAAATCCTATTGATTCTGTAAACGGATTATAAATATCCATTGATAAATAATTAATCAGGTTTTCTTCTATCAGCAGCTGGTCGCTGATACCGACTCCAAAGTATTCAGGGATATATGCACTTCCGATATACTTGCCCATTCCTGAAATCATATTGAAATAACAATGCTGAGCTGTCTGATAATATCCGTGTGATGATGTACTGACAGTATCACTTGCAATTTGTGATGAATACTTCATAACCATATCTGATGATTTTTTATAAACCGAATTAAACAAAAACATTACCGTTGAAAGTACAGCTGCAAGACATAAAACCAACATCAAGATAAGTTTAAACCTCAG
>JAZLGM010000047.1:0-21973 GCA_045616285.1 Ruminococcus sp. | reverse complement strand
ATGGTTATGACATCGTGGTTTGATGAGGAAATCCCGTTCAATATGGCGGCTGAAATAGGTACACGAAAAGTAATAACCGACCATTCCACAATAGGTCTTGTTGTCACCACTGACGGAAGTATATCGGATATTCCACGTTCTGAATATGAAGAGTGTGAAGAACGTGTAATAAAAGAATTTCGGGAACTCGGAAAGCCTTTTGTTGTGATTCTCAATACGGTAAATCCTTCCGCACCCGAAGTTAAAAAACTCGCATCCGAACTAACAGACAAATATGATTCAAAGGTAATCCCTGTAAATGCAACAGGTCTCGACGAGAACGATATACGTACAATCATAAAGGAACTTCTCTATTCCTTCCCTATTCGTGAAATCAATATCCGTACTGCAAGATGGATAAATTCTCTTGAAAAGGGACATTGGCTTAAAACGGAAATCCTCGATTGTATACGCAATGCGGCAAAGGATATTAAAGTTGTTCGTGAGGCTGAAAATTCAGCCTGTGCAATTGCAGATTGTCCGCATATAGTAAGCTGCGGAGTTTCGTCGATAGACCTCGGAAAAGGCTCTGTTACGATAACAGCCGAACTCGACAGCAGTCTTTTCTATAAAATTCTCGGAGAGGCAACGGGAATTGAAATAGAAAGTGAAAGCGACCTTATGCCGCTTTTGATGGAACTTAACGAAATCAAACGAAAATACAGCAGAATTGCACCTGCACTTGCTGAAGTTGAGGCAACAGGCTACGGAATTGTCATGCCCGAACAGGAAGAATTAACACTCGAAGAACCAAAAATTATCCGTCAGGGCGGAAAATACGGAGTAAAGCTGAAAGCCTCAGCCCCTTCAATACACCTTATGAAAGCAAATATCAATACAACCGTATCACCCATTGTCGGAACGGAAAAGCAGTCTGAGGAACTCATAATGTATCTGCTTGACGGATTTGACGATAACCCGACCAAAATATGGGAAAGCAATATTTTCGGAAAATCCCTTCATGACCTTGTCAACGAGGGACTTCACAACAAACTCTGCAAAATGCCTTCCGATGCCCGAATGAAATTGCAGGAGACACTTGAACGTGTTATAAACGAAGGCTGTTCGGGACTTATATGCTTCATTCTGTAAAGGCATCACCGTACAAAAATCCCCTTTCTTTCGGTGTTGCCTTAAAACAATCCTCTCACATCATCAAATGTAAGTTCAGGAAAAAGGGCAAGCCCGAGACCGTAAGCAAGAATTCGGGATGTTCTTTCAATAAGACGGTCAATATCACGTGGAGTAACCATCATATTTGGCATTTTTTCCGAGGGTTCCTGACCTGTGATATTTCTGACTATTGTATGCATATCCACAACAGTAGGTACCCCGACTGCTGTAACAGGCACACCGAGAGTTTTCTCTGAAAGTTCACGCCTTGTATTTGCAACTCCGCTTCCCGGAGATATTCCTGTATCCGTAATCTGTATTGTATTACCGAGTCTTTTTATATCTGAACAGGCAAGTGCATCAATCACAACAACGGATGCAGGTCTTATTTCACCGCAAAGTGCATGGACTATCTCCGCAGTTTCAATACCTGTCTGCCCAAGTACGCCGCCGGAATATACACTGACCTTCCGCATTGATGAAAGCGGCACACCGTACAGTCCGCTTTCAAGATGTCTTGTGGCGGGAATCTTATCTGTGGTCATCGGTCCTACTGCATCAGGCGTAATATCCCTGTTTCCAAGTCCAACTATAAGAGTTTCGCCTTTCGGAATTATGCTTTGCAGTTCCTCAGCGAGTTCAATGGACATTTCCTCATAATCATCTGTGAAGCCTGAAAGTCCGCCATACTCAAGCGTAATGTATCTTCCTGCCTCTTTTCCGAGAGTGCTTATATATCTGTTGTCGCATATTTCGATTTCGGTGATTTCAAATATTCTTCCCCTTCTGTAGCGATGTATTCCCTCAGGAAGAATACCTGTTGTTGTTACAGATTCTACTGCAAGGTCGGTTCTGTTGTCCATACGCCCTCCTGTTGTGCATTATGCTTTAAAACAGCACGTAAATTTAGTATTAATATTTCAGTTTTGCCTATTGAAATATTGAAAAAAAAATGGTATAATTTTAGTTGTCTCAGTACGATAGCTGTGCGTTGCAGTTATCGGAGCAGCTTCGGTCGTACCGTATCTGCTGATAAGTATTTGTAAAAATCGGTGAAATATTCCGATATATTTCAAGGAGGTGCAAAAATGCCAAACATTAAATCTGCTAAGAAGAGAGTAAAGGTTAATGCAACAAAGGCTGCTGCTAACAAGTCAAGAAAGTCAAATCTCAAGACTGTTCTCAAGAACGCTGATCTCGCTGTTGCTAATAACGAAGCTAACAAGGAAGATGCTATCAAGGTAGCTATCAAGAAGGTTGATCAGGCTTGTTCAAAGGGTCTTATGCATAAGAATAAGGCTGCAAGAAAGAAGTCACAGCTTGCTAAGAAGCTTAACGCTGCTGGTTAATTTGTTTGCTTGAATATTATAATCCCCGATGGAAACTCACGTCCTTCGGGGATTTTTTCGTTTCGGATATTCAGCATATAAAAATCCCTGTGATTATTCACAGGGATTTTCTTCATTATCTTCACAGTACATCATTGTTATGACTGTTATATTATCCTTTCCGCCATTTTCAAGTGCCTTTTCAACAAGCAGTTCTGTTCTTCTCTCAAGGCTTTCAGGCAGTTCAAGAACATGCCACATATCAATATTCTCAACATAATCGGAAAGTCCGTCTGTACACATAAGAATAATGTCTCCGTTGTGTATTCTTACCGATTTAATGTCTATTTCAGGCTTGGACTTCATATTTCCAAATACAGGACAGATTATATTCTTTCTCGGATGTGTTTTTTTCTCCTCAAAAGTTATATTTCCTTCCTCATAAAGAATCTGCACAAGCGACTGATCACGGCTTACCTGCCTGAGAGACTCTCTGCTGCAAACATACAGTCTTGAATCTCCTACGTTAAATGATGTAACCGAACCGTTTTCATCCACAGCAACTCCGCAAAGAGTTGTCTGCATATTGCTGTGCTGCGGATTTCCCTCACTTATTTCTGTGAGGCGTATATGCGCTTTATATAAATTCTCACTAAGATTCTCAGTACTGAAATCATCAATAAGACTTACTGTATTCAGACACAGAACAGATGCCATTTCTCCTGAAGTTTCACCCGAAACTCCGTCACATACAGCCACAATAAAGGATTTTTCACATTCTTCGGAAAGTTTTCCTCCGCTTGCAACCGCATTACAGATAAGCATTGCGTCCTCATTATGGGGCATTACACCCTTTTCAGTAATTCCGTATATGTAAAACATAGTATCACCAGTAAAATCAAATTATAGAAAAAAGTCTCTTTCCGTTCTCACAGGTTATATCAATCAGTTCCTGAACAGGCATATTCTTTATTTCTGCTGCCTTTTCAGCTGTGTATGGTATCATTGAACTGTCACACCTTTTCCCTCTGAAAGGAACAGGTGCCATGTACGGACAGTCTGTTTCAAGCAACAGTCTGTCAATCGGTACTTCTTCAAGTGCTTTCAATGCTTTTTTCGCATTTTTGAATGTCAGTACACCTGTAAAACCGATGTACATTCCGAGTTTTATTACTTCTTTGGCAGTTTCAGCAGAACCGCTGAAACAATGAACAACGCCTTTCGGACGGTATTCTCTGAGAATTTCCATTGTGTCTGCCGAAGCATCTCTGCTGTGTATTATGACAGGCATATCAAGTTCCTTTGCCAGTTCAAGCTGTTCTCTGAAAAGTTTAATCTGTTTCTCCCTGTCATATCCTTCGTAATGATAATCAAGTCCGATTTCTCCGACAGCCTTGACTCTCGGATTTGAATGTATAATATCAGTTAAAATCTCAATATAATTATCAGGATTCGTATCTACGCTTTCGGGATGTACACCTGCCGCAGACCATATATATCCGTATTTTTTTGAAAGTTCCGAATTTTCAGCTGAATCCTCAACAGATGATGCAGCCGCCATAACATACCTTACACCATTTTCAGGAAGTTCTCTGAGGACAGATTCCCTGTCCTCATCAAACGCATGATCTGCATAATGTGCATGAGTATCAAAAATATTATTCATCTGCACTATTTGCTCCTGATGTCTTCCCCTTGTCAGCAAAGTACTCTGCTCTTATTGTCTGTATGAATGTTTCGCTCGGAATAAAGTCTGAATCCGCTCTTGAACCATCCATTGTAAGGAATCTTGAAATTGTTGTTCCTCTCTCAAGCATTCCTTTGATTGCTGCCTTGCGCTTTTTGTAGTCAACAGGTGTAACATCTGTATCAATCATATTAATGATTGTCTGGAATGCATTATCAAAATTCTGTGAAAGTCTGTTTCCGTCAGCCTGATTCACCATGTCTGAAAGAAGTGAACTTGCAATATATGCTCTCTGAACTTCACCCTCATCGAACATTGAATATGTCATAAGCTGATCAATCTTATGACCGTCAAGATACTGCTCTGAACCGTCATTGTAGAAACCTACCATATTAACCTTTACAGGATATGTAACGCCTCCTACGAGATCACAGGCTTTAACAAGAGCATCGCTGTTGAACTTCATGTATCTGTCAACATCAATTCCGAATACAGATTCAACAAATGATACTGCTGATGCAGAACCGCCTGCATCGTATGAACCTTTAAGGCTGTGCTGTTCTCCGTCAATAAGATAAATCATATTTGTCGGGAGTCCGAGGAACATGATTTTTTTCTCCTTCGGAATGGAACGAAGAAGAACGAATGTTGATGAACATTTTTCCTCAGGTTCATCAAGGATGAGAAGTATCGTGTGGCTGTCCTCATACGTCGTCGTTGCTACCGCACGTGGTGCCGGTTCAGGAAGCTGTTTTGCCTGTCCGAGTCCGAAGTATTTATATACTCCGAATGCGCCTCCGCCGATTATGAGAAGTCCGAGAAATACCGTTACAAGGAACGGTACCGCAATGCTTCCGCTTTTTTTCTTTGCCATTTTGAAAAACCCCTTTCAATTTTCTTCCTTATTTCAGCGGTGCTGATTATTTGCATCCGCTTGATTACTTTTTGTATAAATAACCTGAAAAATATTCATTCGGAAATGAATTCCAAAACTTTCCACACTATGTATGTTTATAAATATTTCCCATGATTACGTTTATCAACACATCTTTCAACATTTTCAACATAAAATGAATGTTGGTCATTGTTTAAACATCCGATTCAACATACTGTTGAATTTATCTCTGCTTTGCCAGAGTAATGTTGCATATAACACAACACAAGGTTTTGTAACATATCACAAATATTGCCGAAAATCAAGTGTAAAAGACAAAGATTATTGTTTTAATGACTTATTTTTTCAACACCACTTGAAATATTTTACAAGTGTGATATAATATTGTTGTACCATCAGAATGGAAGCTCGAATACATTTTCGAGTTCTGAAACTCCTGATACTATTCTTTCTTCTTCATCTCCGTATGATTCAAGAATTGCATATACATCATCAGGTACAATTTCTCTTATAGTCCGTCCTCTGCGGTTAGCATAACTTATGGTCTGCATCGTACCTGAACGCCGCTCTCTCCTGTCAAAGTAGCATATTACAGCATCGGAATTATCTACCATGTAGTAATTGCGGACACGGTATAAATCGGTTGAACGATTGTATCCGCTTCCGTATGCAACATCGGGATTGTCATCCGTCGTTATCAGTACGTCTGCTCCCTGCTCCACTTTTCTGAGCAATTCAAGATTTTCACGTGAGAAAAATTTTGCGTGACTGAGATAGGGCATCACTCCGACAAGACAGATTCCGCTGTTTATCTTCTTTTTCTCAAGGACATATTCAGCCGCCCATAGATCAAATCCCTCTGCAAGCCCGCTTATGAAACAGGTATAGCCGCTTTCAACAGCCATATCAATATATCTGTAAAGCATCTGTCTGAGTACATACAGTGTCTCGCTTATGAAAAGGGGATTATCTCTGTAAGGTCTTATTTTCTTCTCCCTGTGTCCTGTAAAGCAGATGGTTCTGCCTTTCTTTGGAATCATGGTCTGTGAAGAAAAAACCTCAGCACCCGATACAAGTGATCTGTACATTTAGTATCAACCTCCCTGTATCACAGATTCACATTTACGATTATAACACAAATCTTAATATATTTCAAGAAGTTTTTTACAGCTGTAACTTTTTTTTAATAATCACAGCCAAAACGGAAAGGAACAAGTATGAAACCATATCTGAAAAGAGCATGGGCAGAGGTAAATCTCCCAAGGCTCATAGGCAATATCCGAACAATTAAATCTCTTAATTCGGAAAATACTGAAATTATGGCTGTTGTCAAAGCTGACGCATACGGTCATGGTGATGAAAAAGTCATAAAATGTCTCTCAGAGGACTGCGGAATAAAATATTTTGCAGTTTCAAATCTCGACGAGGCTATTGCAGTAAGAGGATTCTGCCCTGATGCTGAAATCCTGATTCTCGGCTATACTCCCCCCGAATACGCACACGAAATCTCAATGTACAATATAATTCAGGGTGTGGTTTCAACAGAATACGCAAAGGCTCTCACATCAAATACTCCCGAAAATGTACGCTGTCACATAAAAATCGACACAGGAATGGGAAGAATCGGTTTAAAGCATGATACTCCGTCTGAATGTGCTGATGAAATAGAAGAAATGATGAAAAATGAAAAACTTTCCGTTGAGGGAATTTACACTCATTTCGCTGTAGCTGACAGTGATAATCCTGATAATATTGAATATACTGACAAACAGGAAAAATTCATACTCGATACCTATGATTCCCTCGTTTCAAGAGGAATTAAACTGCCTCATGTACATTTCATGAACAGCGCAGCTACCTGTTACAGAAACAACAGCAGAAGCACTCTTTCCCGTGCGGGTATAATCATGTACGGACTTCATCCTGACGTAAGTCTTGAAATTCCGAACGAACTTGAACCTGTAATGGATCTGAAAGCTGTAATTTCACACGTTAAGACAGTCAATGCAGGTGACTGCATAAGTTACGGACGTACATTCTCAGCTGACCACGAAATGCGTATTGCTACAGTTACAATCGGTTATGCCGACGGTTACTCTCGTCTGCTTTCTTCAAAAGGCGAAATACTCGTTCACGGAAAACGCTGTAAAATCACAGGCAGAGTATGTATGGATCAGCTTATGATTGACGTAACAGATGTTCCCGAGGCAAAATCAGGCGATATTGTTACTCTTATCGGCAAAGACGGTGACGACTGCATTACAGCCGACGAACTTGCATCCGTATACGGTACTATCGGATATGAAGTGGTATGCGGAATTTCAAAACGTGTTCCGAGAATTTATCTTTGATTAAGGAGTTTATTATGAAAAAAACAATGACAATATCCTATGTTGTAGGAGAAAATCTTTATCTGAATATCACGAATAAATGCCCTTGTGCCTGTACTTTCTGCATAAGAAACAACTCCGACGGTGCATACGGTTCGGATCCTCTGTGGCTTGAACATGAACCTTCATTCGAGGAAATCATGGAAGATTTATCAAAACGTGATGCCGCTTCATTCAATGAGGTTGTTTTCTGCGGATTCGGTGAGCCGACTTCACGAATCGACATTATGATTAAAGTTGCAGAAGAACTGAAAAAATCAGGTGCAAAACTCCGTCTGAATACAAACGGTCTCGGTGATCTTGTGAACGGACGTTCAGTTGCCGCTGAACTTTCAGAGGCTTTTGATGTAATTTCAGTCAGTCTCAATGCAGGTACCGAGGACGAATACATGAAGGTAACACGTCCAAAATTCGACAACGCATTTGAAGCAATGCAGAAATTCACAAAAGATTGCGTTGAAACAGGAAAATGCAGGGTTATGATGTCCGTTGTTGATGTTATTCCTCCCGAACAAATCGAAGCATCACGCAGAATCTGCGAAAATCTCGGTGCCGAATTAAGGGTAAGAAAATACGACGAATAATCAGTTTGGTTAATTGCAACATATTTATATAATATTTTTTGTGCATATTTTTCTTCGTATACTATGGAAATTAACTTGTAAATATGATATAATATTGTATTGAAAAGAATTCCGACACGCATGTATGAGGAGGACTTTATGAGTAAAAATGGTAAAATTGTTCTTGCAGTTACAGTTACAACAACTGTCCTTGCAGCATCTGCGGCGGCAGCGGCTGTTTATGTGTGCAGGAAAATCTATCAGAAAAAATATTTTACAGTATATTAATTCCCGAATTCAATGATGAATCGGGGAAATTTATCAAAGAAGGTTGAAACAAATGGAAATCAAATTCACAAAAGCAGAGACATTAAAAAACAAGCCACAGCCGGGCGACAAACTTGGTTTTGGTCACATCTTCACAGACTATATGCTCGTTATGCCTTATGACGAAGGTCAGGGCTGGCACGATCCTGAAATTCGTCCATACGGACCAATCGAGCTTTCACCTGCCGCTATGTGTCTCCACTACGGTCAGACAGTTTTTGAGGGACTTAAAGCTTACCGTACAGCTGACGGTAATGTACAGCTTTTCCGTCCTGAAGAAAACTTCAAGAGACTTAACGTATCAAACGAGAGACTTGTTATTCCTGAGCTTCCTGTTGAACTCGGTATGCAGTGCCTTATGGAACTTCTCAAGGTTGAAAAGGACTGGGTTCCTTCAAAGGACGGAGAGTCACTCTACATCAGACCATATATTTTTGCAGTAGATCCTTTCCTCGGTGTTAAGCCGGGCGCACAGTATCTCTTCATGATTATCCTTTCACCATCAGGTGCATACTATGAGACAGGTCTCAACCCTGTAAGCATCTATGTTGAAAGCAAGTATGTAAGAGCTGTAAGAGGCGGTATGGGATTCGCTAAGACAGGCGGTAACTACGCTGCTTCTCTTATCGGTCAGGACGAGGCTCACAAGCAGAACTACTCACAGGTTCTCTGGCTCGACGGTGTTGAGCAGAAGTACATTGAGGAAGTTGGCGCAATGAACATCTTCTTCGTAATCGACGGAAAGGTTGTTACTCCTATGCTTCAGGGTTCAATCCTCCCCGGTATCACAAGAAAGTCAGCTATTGATGTCTGCAAGAGCAAGGGCATTGAGGTTGAGGAGAGAAGAATCACAATTCAGGAAATTGCTGATGCTTATGATTCAGGCAAGCTTGAAGAGGTATTCGGTACAGGTACAGCCGCTGTAATTTCACCTGTTGGTCACCTCAAGTGGAATGACAAGGTTATGGAAATCAACGGCAACAAAATCGGCAAAATCTCACAGATGCTCTATGATACAATGACAGGCATTCAGTGGGGCAAGATTGAAGATACATTCAACTGGGTTGTTGAAGTTAAGTAATATTTCACATACTAAAATAAACGGGATTGTTTTTAACAATCCCGTTTTATTATTTTATTACCGAAAATGCCTGTTTCAGAGTTGAAGCAGGTACTATATTTATGTTATAGTCATCGGGATTAATTGAAGATGCCGACTGTCTCGGAATTACAACCGTTTTGAATCCCATTCGTTCAGCCTCTTTTATTCGATGCGAAACATGAGATACCGAGCGGATTTCCCCTCCGAGTCCGATTTCTCCGAATGCGATGAGTTCGTCATCAATCTGCTTATCCATGATTCCCGAATACAAAGCCATTGCAACAGGCAGGTCTCCCGCAGGTTCATCAAGACGAAATCCTCCGACTATGTTAAGGTAGACATCAAGTCCGCCCATGTAAATTCCGAGTCTTTTTTCAAGAACTGCAATTATTATATAAAGTCGGTTATAATCAAATCCTGTCGTCATTCTCTTTGGTGCCGAACCGCCTGTTTTCGCCGCAAGTGCCTGAACTTCGGCAAGCACAGGTCTTGAACCCTCCATTACGCAGGCAACACAGGTTCCTGATACATTCAAAGGTCTGCCCGACAAAAGCATCTGTGAGGGATTTTCAACCTCTGCAAGTCCCTTGTCACGCATTTCAAACACACCGATTTCATTCGTCGAACCGAAACGGTTTTTTACTGCTCTGAGAAGTCTGTAACTCTGATGGCGCTCTCCCTCAAAGTAAAGTACAGCATCAACAATATGCTCCATTACCTTAGGACCTGCAATTGCTCCGTCCTTGTTTACATGACCGACAATAATAACAGGTATTTCCTGACTTTTCGCTGTATACATGAAAAGATTTGTGCATTCTCTAACCTGTGTCAGACTTCCCGGGCTGGATGTGATTCTGTTTATGCTCATGGTCTGAATTGAATCTATAATAGCAATATCGGGCGCAGATGCAGAAATAGTTTCTGCAATTGCTTCAGCATCCGTAGCAGTAAGAATATAGAGATTTTCAGTATCAACACCAAGTCTCTGCGCTCTGAGTTTTATCTGTCTTGCAGATTCTTCTCCCGAAACATACAGAACAGAATGGTCCTCTCCAAGATACTGACAAATCTGCAGAAGTATGGTGCTTTTTCCGATTCCCGGTTCTCCGCCGAGAAGCACAAGAGAACCCTTTACAAGTCCTCCTCCGAGAACTCTGTTAAGTTCACCAAGCCCTGTATCATATCTTACATCGCTGTCGATTCCTATATCGGCAAGTTCCATTATTTTTTCGGATAAATCTGCTCCGTCAGCACGTGAAACGCCCCCTCTTGATGCAGGAACATTCTCGGCAATATCTTCCTCAAAACTGTTCCACGCACCGCACGACGGACATTTTCCGTTCCATTTTGAACTCTCAAATCCACACTGATTACAGGTGTACCTATACTTAGACTTCGCCATTTTCCTCTGATTCTTCACTTTCTGATTCAGAAGCACCCTCAGCAGTTACTCCTTCTGCTGTTTCATCAGCGGCAGTTTCACCGTTATCCTCAAGTTTCAGAGCCTTGAAAATATTATGTCTGCTAAGAAGATTTTTTCTTCCGAATTCCATTATATTTCCTGACGATACATATTCTTCTGCTGTAAACTGTGTTTCCATAAGGCTCCAGTATGTAATTCCGGATGCGCCCTTCGAATAGAATACTCTTTCATGGACATCCATGAAAAGTCTTCCGTCCTCACCGTAATTTCCTTCAAGTGCCACAAGTTCATTTCCGCTGAAATAGAATATTTTGCATGATGCCGCATTGAAATTACCCTCTGAAACAATAAGTTCAGGAATATCATCTGCATTAAGGTCGCAGAATTCAAATGCCGCATTAGTCTTTGATGCCTCTGCTTCTTCAACCGCTGAAAGAAGAGTATTTTTGCATGACTCCTTCTGCTGGTCGTTCAGAACATCACCCCAGCTTTCAGAATAATGAACAGCATACTTTATTGAATCTTCGCCAAAGGTATATTTTCTTCCGAGTGAAACTGTCTCATCTGTTTTGTATTCATCAAGTGCCGCATCATAATCTGGAAGTGAAAGCTGTTCACCGTTAATTTCATGTACAATCTTTGCGCCCTGTGATGCCGACGCTGTATTGTCGTAGTAAGTAATCAACGGAGCGATACAATTCTCTGTTTCATCAAATGCAAGATACTTTCCAACAACAAAGCCTGTTCCTATTGTTTCATCATGAATAAGCTTCTTTTCGGGCAGATATGCAATTGTACCGTTTTCACCGAATGTTCCAAGACTTGTAATTACAGTTCCTGAAAGTGTAAAGATTTCACATTTGCTTTCGCTTCCCACATTAGGGGAAATAATCAGTTCGGGAATATCATCACCGGTAATATCGGTAATATCGAACATCGAACCGTTACCCTCATCTGCTGAATAATTTTCGCCCTTCATGAATTCTTTAATTTTCTCTTCATAAGGATGCTGCCAATCCATGACAATACTTTCGGGAGAAATTATCACAGGTTCCTCCTCAATAATCGGTTCTTCCTTCTGACTTTCACATCCCGTGAAAGAGAATGCCATAAGCACAGAAAGTACGGCTGATATATATTTTAATTTGTTCACAAGGTTGTCCTCCTTAGATATTTTGTGTGTCTCTTTTTTTGCTCTTTTACTATTTTAACACAACTTTCAATATATGTCAATTAAGATATTGTTACAAGTGTGATAGAATAGTAAATTGTTTATCCGCATATAGTATAAAGGAGGTGTATAAAATGGAAAAAACAGAAGATGAAGATTTTATCGAATTATGTGATGACAGCAAAGAAAATACTGAAAAGAGAAAAGGATTGGATGATATTGTTTCAATGCAGACTGTTGTATGTATACTTACAGCATTACTTATTTTTAGTCTGAATATAGCCTTTCCGGAAATCGGAGAGGATATTTTCAGCAAACTGAAAAATCTTTCGGATTCTTCGGATGAACTTTTCCCGAATCCGATTGACTGTATATTAAGGTATTGTACAGCTTTAAAATAGGATCAGTATTATTCTGCATAGACTTTTCATTTCTCCTTTTCAACAGCTTTGTATTTCTTTTTCGTGATATAAGTGTAATAACCGCATTTTACACAGTATGTCTGATACACGAACTCAGTCATATATGGGCGGTTATTCTTACTGATGGTAAAATAAGAAAAATCAAATTCCGAGGCACAGGAATAAAGATGACCGCCTCCCCCGTTACTTCTGTGGGAAGCGGTCTTTTCATTCTTTTGTCAGGTCCTGTAATTAATATTGCTGTTTATTTTTTTATGCATTTAACAGGACATGACGGGATTTTTTCAATACTGAATCTTTGGGAGGGCATTATAAATTTACTGCCCCTCCCGTTTTTGGACGGTGGGGCAGTAATTAAAATATTGCGTAATTAATCCTCTGTTTCTACAGCTTCTTCAGCAGAAATTTCTGTGAATTCTGTAATCTCCTCAACAGGTGCTGAAACAGGTTCAGCATTTACTGTTGCCGCTGTCTTTCCTCCTAAGAATCCTGCAAGTAATGCTCTGATGTCAACGCCTGTTGCCTCTGTAAGTCCGTCTGTAACCTTAGTTGTGGAATTAATGATATCTCCAACAAGCTTTGTTGTATTTCCATCACCGTACATTGTAATCTTGTCAACACTTGAAAGCGGAGCAGCAGCATTCTTTACTACCTCAGGGAGTGCCTTGAAGTACATTTCAAGTACAGCGGCTTCGCCGTATTTCTTCATAGCCTCAGCCTTTGCATTTATACCCTCAGCCTCAGCGAGTCCCTTTGCACGAATTGCATCAGCCTCAGCCTGACCAACAGCGGCAATACCTTCAGCCTCCTGCATTTTTGCAAACTTCTGAGCTTCTGCCTCAGCTTTCTGAGCCTCAGCCTCCTGCTCTCTCTGGAAACGGTCAGCCTCAGCTTCTTTCTTTAACTGATAGAGTTTTGCATCAGCTTCCTGCTGTGCCTTGTAACGCTCTGCCTCTGCCTTTTTCTTGATTTCAGCATCAAGAGTTCTTTCCTTTACCTCTGCTTCTCTTGATTTGAGGTCAATTTCCTTTTCGGATGCGGCAATGTTTGCATTTGCTCTTGTAATTTCAATTGTCTTACGCTGTTCCTCCTGCTGAATCTGATAAGCGGCATCTGCAATAGCAAGCTGTGTATCAGCATCCTTTTTAAGTTCAGCCTGACGGATAGCGAGTTCATTGTTTCTCTGAGCAACCTCTGTTTCAGCGATTACTCTTGCATCATTAGCCTCTTTCTTAGCCTGAGCCTTTGCAATTTCAATTTCCTTTTCGGATTCAGCTCTTGCAATAGCAGCTTTCTTCTGAATTGTAGTAATGTTGTCAATACCGAGATTCTCAATGAGATTCTGGTCATCTGTGAAATTCTGAACATTGAATGAAACAATTTCAAGTCCCATTCTGTTAAGGTCGGGAGCAGCATTTTCCTGAACCTTCTCAGCGAAAGCCTTTCTGTCATTAACCATTGAAACAAGAGTCATCTGACCTACGATTTCACGCATATTACCTTCAAGAACCTCTCTTGCAACCTTTGCAATATATGTTGTTTCTTTGTTAAGGAAGTTCTCAGCACCAAGCTTGATGAGTGCAGGATCGGAACTTACCTTTACGTTTACGTTTGCATCAACATTGATATTGATGTAGTCTGCTGTAGGAACAGCACTTGAAGTTTTTACATCTACTGCAATAAGCTGGAGTTTCAGCTTATCTACACGCTCAAAGAAAGGAATCCTTACACTTGCCTTGCCGATAACGATTTTCTTTCTAAGACCTGAAATAATATATGCAGTATCCGGTGGTGCTTTGATATATCCCATAGCCAAAATGATTATCACTGCTATTACTGCTATAGCAACTGGAATGATTGTTGTAAGTTTATCCATAATTTTTCCTCCGTTTTTCTTCGGTACACTACTGCCGGGACATTCCCGAACCCCTTACCGATTACGTATACAATTATACAGTAAAATATGATTTTTGTCAATATATCGGGAAAAATCGTTATATACTCCTGTGATACCGAATCAAATAAAAAAGAATATGAGTTCTTGTGCTCTTTTATCAAGTTCATAAGAACTTATTTAACACAACCCATACTTTTCGCCTGTATTGCGTATATGCTTCACATTATGTATATAACACTTTTAATATGCAAATATGCGTTTTTTATCTGATTCTTGACTTTTATTTTTCTATGCTGTATAATTTATCTGTAAAGGATGTGATGAAATGACGGAATATCTTACTAATTATATGAATTACATAAACGAAAAAATTGAAAGATGCAGTTCATCAGAAGAACTTGAGGAAATACTTGCTGAACATCTTGATAAAATTCAGTTTATGCAGCATGAAAGAATCGTTCATTTTCTGGTTACTTTCATGTTTGCAGTAATACTCTGCATTTTCATCTGCGGATTTCTCCTCGCTGAAAATATAATGCTTCTCGTCCTTGTGACAATGATTCTCATACTCTTTGCATTCTATATAAAGCACTATTATTTTCTTGAAAACACAGTACAGGAAATGTATAAAGTTTATGACCGCATACTTGAAAAGAGGCGAAAAAATGACTAAGAAAGAAATATCAAAACTCGCAGTTGAGGAACTTGAGAAACTATATCCCGATGTTGAATGTTCCCTCAAATACGAAAAGCCTTATGAACTTCTTTTTGCTACACGCCTTGCGGCACAATGTACGGATGCGAGAGTGAATATCGTTACAAAAACTCTTTTTGTAAAATACCCGAATCTTGAAGCCTTTGCAAATGCTGATTTATCTGAACTCGAACAGGATGTTAAGCCCTGCGGATTCTATCGCACAAAAGCAAAAAGCATAATCGAAACTGCACAGAAGCTTATTTCTGATTTCGGCGGAGAAGTTCCCGACAATATGGATGACCTTCTTTCTCTTTCGGGTATCGGAAGAAAAACCGCAAATCTTATCCTCGGCGATGTATACGGAAAACCCGCAGTTGTAACAGATACTCATTGTATCAGAATATCAGGAAGACTCGGTTTAACATCAAACAAGGAACCTGCAAAGGTTGAATCCGACCTTAGAAAACTTCTCCCTCCCGACGTTTCAAATCATTTCTGTCATCAGACAGTTCAGTTCGGCAGAGATGTATGCAAAGCAAGGAGTCCGAAATGTGAAGAATGTTCTTTAAATTATTTCTGCAAATACTATAAATCACAAAGTAAAGGAGGTTCAAAATGAACGGGAAAATTCAAAAACTGAAAGAAATCGTCGATAACTCAGATAATATTGTTTTCTTCGGCGGCGCAGGTGTTTCAACCGAAAGCGGTATTCCCGATTTCAGAAGTGCTGACGGACTTTACAATCAGCAGTGGAAATATCCGCCCGAAACTATCATAAGCCATTCTTTCTTCTACAAGGATACAAAGGAATTCTATCGTTTTTATCGTGCAAAAATGCTGTTTCTGTCAGCTAAACCTAATGCCGCACATATAAAACTTGCCGAACTCGAACATCAAGGAAAACTTAAAGCTGTTGTAACTCAGAATATTGACGGACTTCATCAAGAAGCGGGCAGTAAAAATGTTTACGAACTTCATGGAAGCGTACTCAGAAACTATTGTACCGTTTGCCGTAAATTCCATGATGTTGAATTTATTTATAACTCTGATGGAATTCCGAGATGTGAGTGCGGAGGAATTGTCAAGCCCGATGTTGTCCTATATGAAGAAGGTCTCGACAATGATATAGTAAATGGTGCTGTTGATTCAATCAGAAACTGCGATACACTTATTATCGGCGGTACATCTTTGAATGTCTATCCCGCCGCAGGATTGATACGTTATTTCAGAGGCAGTAATCTTGTAATAATCAATAAATCCCCTACTCAGATGGACAGAAACGCTGATTTACTGATTGATGAAAAAATAGGAGAGGTTTTCTCTCAGATATAGGAGGTCATAAAAATGAAAATACTTGCTGTAATTGATATGCAGAACGACTTTATTGACGGTTCTCTCGGCACTGCCGAAGCTGTTTCTATCGTTGACAATGTTTCAAAGAAAATTGAAGAATTCAGAAATCCCGATTGTGAAATTGTATTCACCCGTGATACTCACTATGAGGATTACCTCTCAACTATGGAAGGCAAAAAGCTTCCCGTTGAACATTGCATCAAGGGGACTCATGGCTGGGAAATCTCAGAAAAGCTTGATACTTCGGGATGCACAATCATAGACAAACCGACTTTCGGTTCGTATGAACTGGCTGAGTTTGTCGCATCAAATCCGAGAGTAAATGAGGTTGTGATAGTCGGTCTTTGTACTGATATATGCGTAATTTCAAACGCACTTCTCATTAAAGCAAAGCTTCCTGAACTCAAAATCACAGTTGATTCATCATGCTGTGCGGGAGTTACACCCAAATCACACAATAACGCACTTTCTGCAATGAAAATGTGTCATATTGACGTAGAATAAAAACAACAGTATACAACCAAATTTCAGCTTTTTAAATAAACGCCCGAATTTATTTCGGGCGTTTTTGCGTGTCGAAAAACTATATTCTTTTCGGATAATTACGGGCGACAAAACGCCGCCCCTACAATATTCGTAAGCGTCAAATAAACCGTGTTCAATATGCTGTAGCATACACTTGCGAACAGTTTGCGTTACACAGTTATACACTTGAGCCGATTTCCCTCGGCTCATTTTCTTTTTGAGTGTGGCTTGGATTGGTTGGCGCGTACTTTTGTTATTCAAACAAAAAACCCCCGCATTGCTGCGGGAGTTTTTTTTAGTTTTAAGAAAGATTAAGAATCATTCCTCATCTTTTCTTCTTGAACGTGCAGTTGCAAGTGCTGTTCCGAGAGCAAACATAAGCATAAGCATTGGAACTGTTGTGCCTGCAACACCTGTCTTTGGTGATTCAGCATCTGTCTTATCCTTGTCTTTGCTTGTTGTCTTGCTGCCTGAAGAACTTGTATTGCTTGATGAACCTGTGCTGTTCTGATTTTTTCCATTATCTGAACCGCTTGTTGAATCCTTATCATTGATTTCGTCAATCATAACGATCTCATTTCCATCAACTACAGCTTCACCTGTTACTGCGCCATCCTTAATTGTGAATGTTATATCAGTTGCCTTCTTGTATCCGTTAGGCGCTGCAACCTCGTGGAGTGTATATACACCATCAGCAAGACCGATTATAAATGTCGGAGTTGTTCCTGATACCCACTTGATTTCTGTGCCTTCCTTGCCTACAAGCTCTGCTCCTTCGCCAAGTTCAACATCCGCTGTGAATACGATAACGTTTCCGTCTGCATCTACACCTGTAAGTGTAAGTTTTGCACCCTTGAGCTCGTTACCCTTTGTATCCTGTTTGCTGATCTTAACTGTTGTATCTGATACATCTTCAATTGCCTTATCAATCATGGTTACTGTTGTGCCGCTGACTTCGATTCCGCCTGTTACTTCACCATCTGTGATTGTGAATGTAATATCAGTTGCAACTGCATATCCGTCAGGTGATGCTACCTCGTGAAGTACGTATGTACCATTCGGGAGTCCCATTACGAATGTCGGAGTTGTTCCTGAAATCCAGCTGATTTCTGATGCGCTCTGGCTAACCTTCTGTGCATCCTTTCCGAGTTCAACGTCAAGTCCGCTAAGGTCGATTGCGTTTCCGTCTGCATCCACTCCTGTGATTGTAAGTGTTGCTCCTGCAAGTTCCTCACCAAATGTGTTCTGCTTGCTGAATTCAACGTCAGTATCAATTACGATAACCTTCTTATTATCAACCATTGTTACAGTTGTTCCGCTTACGTTTACCTCGCCCTTAACTTCACCATTCTCGATTGTGAATGTAATGTCTGTTGCTACTTCGTATCCGTCAGGAGCTGCAACTTCGTGAAGTGTATATGTTCCGTTTGGAAGATTCTTTACGAATGTTGGTGTATTTCCTGATACCCATTCAATCTCAGTTCCTCTGCCGCTGTTAAGAACTGCATTTTCACCGAGTACGATTTCAGTATTGAATACGATTGCATTTCCGTTTGTGTCTTTTCCTGTAAGTGTGAGTGTTGCTCCTGCAAGTTCTTCACCAACTGTGTCCTTCTTGCTGAATTCAACATCTGCTGTTATCATTTCGTCAATCATTGTAACTGTGTTGCCTGTTACTTCTGATCCGCCGATAACCTTACCATTTTCGATTGTGAATGTGATGTCTGTTGAAACAAGGTATCCGTTAGGTGCTGCATCTTCATGGAGTGTGTATGTTCCGTTTGGAAGATTCTTAACCATTGTCGGCTCAGTACCTGAAATCCATGTGAGTTCAGTGCCGTCTCCGCTTGTAAGACTTGCGCCTGTTCCGAGTACTACGTCACTAACATCAAATTCAACTGAATTTCCATCTGTATCAGTACCTGTAAGTCTGAGCTCTGCGCCTGAAACTTCCTGACTGAATACATCCTGCTTGCTGATCTGTACATCACCTGTAACAGCGTCAACCATTGTTACTGTGTTGCCTTCAACTGAAGTTCCGATAACCTTTCCGTCGCTGATTGTGAATACAATATCTGTTGTTACTTCATATCCCTCAGGAGCAGCAACTTCGTGGAGTGTATATGTTCCGTTCGGGAGATTCTTTACAACTGTAGGTGTAGAACCTGAAATCCATACAAGTGCGCTTCCGTCATTTCTGAGTTCTGCTTCCTCGCCGAGGATTACCTTCTCACCTGAGAATGTAACTGCATTTCCGTTTTCATCAATACCTGTAAGTGTAAGCTCTGCGCCCTTTACTTCGTTATCAAATACATCGGACTTGCTGATTGTTACATCTGTAAGGATATCGTCTACCATTGTTACTGTATTTCCGTTAACTTCTGTTCCGCCGATTACCTTACCGTTTTCAATTGTGAATGTAATGTCTGTTGCCACAACGTAGCCGTCAGGTGCAACCTCTTCATGAAGTGTATATGTTCCATTTGGAAGATCCTTAACCATTGTAGGTGTTGAACCTGAGATCCAAACAAGTGAACTTCCTTCGCTTCTGAGTTCTGCATCTTCACCGAGAACTACCTTGCCGCCATCGAATGTTACTTCGTTTCCGTTTGTATCAACGCCTGTAAGTGTAAGTTCTGCACCGGGGATTTCCTTATCGAATACATCAGCCTTGCTGATTGTTACATCTGTAAGAATGTCGTCAACCATTGTTACTGTATTTCCGTTAACTTCTGTTCCGCCGATTACCTTACCTGCCTCGATTGTAAATGTGATGTCTGTTGCAACTTCATATCCGTTTGGTGCTGCAATCTCATGGAGTGTATATGTACCATCAGGAAGATTCTTTACGATTGTCGGTTTAGAGCCTGATACCCATACAAGTGATGAACCTGTTTCCTTGAGTTCTGCTCCTGTTCCGAGTTCTGTCTGTCCCTCGCTGAATGTTACTGTCTCACCCTTGCTGTCCTTACCTGTGAGAGTAAGTTCTGCACCTGAAACCTCATTATCGAATACGTCTGATTTGCTGATTGTTACATCAGTTACAGCGTCGTCTACCATAGTAACTGTATTTCCGTTAACTTCGATTCCGCCGACTACCTTTCCGCCTTCGATTGTGAATGTAATGTCTGTTGCTACAACGTAACCGTTAGGTGCAACCTCTTCGTGGAGTGTATATGTTCCGTCAGGGAGATGTCTTACCTTTGTAGGTGTAAGACCTGATGTCCAGTTGATTTCATTTCCCTTTACGTTCTGAACTGTTCCTGACAAGCCAGGCTGTACTGTTACGTCATACTTATCGAATGTAATATCGTTTCCGTTTACATCCTTACCTGTGAGTGTGAGTGATGCTCCCTTGATTTCACTTCCGAGTACATCAGCCTTGCTGATTTCTATTTCAGTTTCAGTCATATCGTCGATCATTGTTACTGTATTGCCATCAACTTCTGTACCGCCGATTACCTTACCGTTCTCGATTGTGAATGTGATGTCTGTTGCTACTTCATAACCGCTTGGAGCTGCAGTTTCGTGAAGTGTGTATGTTCCGTTCGGGAGATTCTTTATTACAGTTGACTCTGTACCTGATACCCAAACGAGTGATGAACCGCTGCTTACGAGCATTGCATCTGTTCCGAGTTCAACATCACTTCCGAAGAATCTGATTGTTTCGCCCTCTGAATCCTTGCCTGTAAGTGTAAGTGTTGCTCCGTCTACTTCGTCACCGAAGATGTCAGCCTTGCTGATTGTTACATCTGTAAGTATATCGTCGATCATTGTTACTGTATTTCCGTTAACTTCTGTTCCGCCGATTACCTTACCATTCTCAATTGTGAATGTGATGTCTGTTGCAACTTCATATCCGTCAGGAGCTGCGATTTCGTGGAGTGTATATGTTCCGTCAGGGAGATTCTTTACAACAGTAGGTGTTGTGCCTGAAATCCATGTGATTGAATTTCCTGCGCTAACGAACTCTGCATCCTCTCCGAGAACTATATCACTGCTGATGAATGTGATTGTTTCTCCGCTGCTGTCCTTACCCTTGAGAGTAAGTTCTGCACCTGAAACTTCATTATCGAATACGTCTGACTTGCTGATTTCTACCTCAGGAAGTTTATCGTCAACCATTGTAACTGTGTTGCCTGTTACTTCTGAGCCGCCGATTACCTTTCCGCCTTCGATTGTGAACTTAATGTCTGTTGCAACTTCAAATCCATGAGGTGCTGCAACTTCGTGGAGTGTGTATGTACCGTCAGGGAGATTCTTCACTACTGTTGAATCTGTACCTGAGATGAATGTAAGTGATGAACCGCCGTTTACAATCATAGCACCTGTTCCGAGTTCAACATCGCCAATATTGAATGTGACTTCGCTTCCCTCTGAATCTGTACCTGTAAGTGTAAGTGTAGCTCCGCTTACTTCTGTACCGAATACATCTTCCTTACTGATTTCAACATCTGCCTTAGCAATTGTTGTAGTTTCAGTAGTTGTAGTTTCAGTAGTTGTAGTTTCTGTTGTTGTGACAGTTGTTGATGTTGTACTTGTTTCAGTATCACCATCACCGTCTATCAGAATATTTCTTGTTGTAGTTGTTGCTGTTTCATCACCAGGTGCTACTATAACTCCTGTTGTTGTAGCAATTTCTGATGAAGTTGTTGTTGTGCTTGTTGTAGTAGTTGTTGTTGTTGTTGTGCTTGTAGTAGTTGTTGTTGTTGTTGTGCTTGTTGTAGTAGTTGTTGTTGTGCTTGTAGTAGTAGTTGTTGTTGTTGTGCTTGTAGTAGTTGTTGTAGTTGTAGTTGTTGTGCTTGTTGTAGTAGTTGTTGTTGTTGTAGTGCTTGTTGTAGTAGTTGTTGTTGTACTTGTTGTACTTGTAATTGTTGGTGTTGTTACACCTGCTGTTGTCTTTGTTGTTGTGCTTGTTCCATTTGTTGTTTCTGTTGCGGATGTGCTTGTTGTCGGTGTTGTCACACCTGCTGTTGTCTTTGTTGTTGTGCTTGTTCCATTTGTTGTTTCTGTTGCGGATGTGCTTGTTGTCGGTGTTGTC
>JAZLGM010000046.1:0-51838 GCA_045616285.1 Ruminococcus sp. | reverse complement strand
GTTATGACCGCTTCGATACCTCTCCATTTTAACTATTTAGTGTTGCCTGACTTTCGCTTTCGTTTGTGTTGCGTGTCATTCAACGTATATTATTATATCACCTGTTCCCTAAAAAGTCAATACCTAATTTAATAAAATATTGCACAAAGTAAATTCAACATTTTTGTACAAAGTTACAAAAGATTATTGTTTTCACCTAAAACAGGGCAGAAACGTCATAAAAAATCAAAAATTCCGAAAAATGTACTTTACAACAAAAGATTTTTAGTGTAAAATATACATAGATTAAATTTAGGAGTGTGTACTATGGAACCAAAGTATAAAAGAATATTACTCAAATTAAGCGGAGAGGCACTTGCAGGTGACAAGAAGACAGGTCTTGACTATGCTACTATCACGGAAATCTGCAAGAGCATCAAGAGGTGTTCAGATGCAGGTGTTCAGGTTGCTATCGTTGTCGGAGGCGGAAACTTCTGGAGAGGGCGTTCAAGCGGAAGCATGGATAATGTAAGAGCTGACCATATAGGTATGCTGGCAACAGCTATGAATGCCATTGCGCTTGCCGATGTATTCGAGTCACTCGGATGTGATGTAAGAGTTCAGACAGCTGTTTCAATGATTCAGTTTGCAGAACCATACATACGCAATAAGGCTTTGAGTCATCTTAATAAGGGAAGAATTGTAATCATGGGATGCGGAACAGGTAACACAGGTATGTCAACAGATACAGCCGCTGCTCTCAGATGCAATGAGATTGATGCTGATATACTTCTCAAGGCTACTCTTGTTGACGGTGTTTACGACAAGGATCCTCATAAGTATGATGACGCAAAGAAGTATGATGAACTTACATTCAGCGAGGTAATCAATGACCGCCTTAAAGTTATGGATGGTGCTGCTGCTGCAATGTGTCGTGACAATAAGACCAATATGTATGTATTTGACCTTTCACGTCCTGATAATATATATGATGTTGTAATGGGCGAGAACAGAGGTACAATAGTATACGGCGAAAAGTAAAATAGTAAAATAATATTAACCGAAAGGAATAACTACAATGAAAGAAGTAATTAACGCTGCGAAAGAAAAAATGACTAAGAGCATGGCTGCTCTTGATAAGGAGTATGCTGCAATCCGAGCTGGAAGAGCAAACCCTGCTGTTCTTGATAAGGTTCTCGTGGATTACTATGGAGCACCGACACCCGTAAATCAGATGGCTGCTGTATCAGTTGCAGAGGCAAGAATTCTCGTAATTCAGCCATGGGACAAGTCATCTCTCAAACTGATCGAAAAGGCAATCCAGGCATCAGATATCGGTATCAATCCTACAAATGACGGTAATGTTATCCGTCTTGCTTTCCCACAGCTTACAGAGGAAAGACGTAAGGATCTCTGCAGGAATGTAAAGAAAATCGGTGAGGATTCAAAGGTTGCTATTCGTTCTATCCGCCGTGATACAATGGAGAAATTCAAGGCAATGAAAAAGAATTCCGAAATTACAGAGGATGACCTTAAAGACTGCGAAAAGAAAGTTCAGGATCTTACTGACAAGTATGTTGCTGATATTGACAAGGCAATCGCAGAAAAAGAAAAGGAAATCATGACAGTTTAATTGGTGAGATATGGCTTTATTCAATAAAAAAGAGGAAAAATCGGATATACTTATTCCGGAGAATTTTCCGAAACACGTTGGATTTATTATGGATGGAAACGGAAGATGGGCTAAAAAGCGTGGACTTCCGAGAACATTCGGACATACTGAAGGTGCAAAGAATTTCAGAAAGATAGTAAGATACTGTAAGGATATAGGTTTGCAGAATATCTCTTTTTACGCTTTTTCAACTGAAAACTGGAAGCGTCCTGTTGAAGAAGTATCTGCTATCATGAATATTTTTGATGATTACCTTGATGATGTCAGAAACTTTCTCTGCGAAAACACAAGAATGATTTTTCTTGGCGATAAGAGTGTTTTTCCTGAAAATCTCAGAGAAAAAATGATAAAGGTTGAAAATGATACTGCTGACTGCAATGAAATGACACTCATGATGGCTGTAAACTACGGCGGACGTGACGAGATTGTTCATTCAGCAAGAATTCTTGCACAGCAGGTTAAGGACGGAAGGATTAATCCTGAGGATATAACGGAACAGTCAGTTTCGGATTATCTTTACACAGCAGGGATACCTGATGTAGACCTTGTTATCCGTCCGAGCGGTGAAATGAGACTTTCAAACTATCTTATATGGCAGTGTGCATACGCAGAATATTATTTCACAGATATCTTATGGCCGGATTTTTCACCATCAGAGCTTGATAAGGCTCTTATTGAATTCAGTAACAGACAGCGACGCTTCGGAGGTGTTTGATGCTTACCCGTATAATATCTGCTGCTGTGGGACTTGTAATAGTTCTTACGGTGCTGTTTTTTCATTCAACACCTGTACTTCCTGTCGCTGTGGCAGTAATAATAGGGATAATGCTGTATGAACTGCTCAGAGCAGTAAAAATGCACAAGTGCGTGACTGTTCTTGGTGCTGTTGAGGTATGCGGAATCTGTACACCTCTTTTCAGCGCATTCGGAATTGAAAAATTCCAGTTTGCTGTATCACTTGCGGCTTCATTTGCTGTATTTCTCACATGGCTTATGAAACACAAAATGTACAGATACGACCAGATAATGTTTTCACTTGCGTGTATGTTTCTTGTGCCGCAGTCAATGACATGTCTTGTCCGTCTTGACAGATACAGCAGTTCTCATGGACTTCTGCTCCTTGTACTCGGACTTTGCGGTGCATGGATAGCTGATTCGGGAGCATATTTCGCAGGAGTTGCACTTGGAAAGCATAAGCTTTGTCCTGAAATCAGTCCTAAAAAAACAGTCGAGGGACTTGTCGGAGGCTTAATAACAACTGCTGTTGTATTTTTTGGAATTTTCTTCGTATATGAGAACTATATTACTGAAAATCCGATTAATATGAATGCCGCAGGATATCTGTTCATTGCATTTGTAGGAATGATATGTGCCGGAATCGGTACAATAGGGGATTTGTCTGCCTCAATGATTAAAAGACAGATCGGATTCAAGGATTACGGAAAGATAATGCCGGGACATGGCGGTATGATGGACAGATTCGACAGCGTAATATTTGTTGTGCCGACATTTTATACTTTTATTTCGCTGACAGGAATAATAAAATAATGATGATAAGAAAGGAGACTAATCGTATAAAAAACGGATAGTCCCTTTCGCATTTTCTGAAATAAGATGATTCACAATAATCAGGAATTTTTTTAAATCAGAAGGGGATAATATTTATGAGAAAAAAGATTTCAATATTAGGATCAACAGGTTCTATCGGGACACAGTCACTTGAAGTGTGTGAAAAGCATGGGTTTGAAATAATATCACTTGCCGCACACAGCAGTATTGATTTACTGGAGGAACAGGCAAGGAAGTTTTCTCCGAAATATGTATGCATTTACAATGAAAACAAATATTCCGAACTGAAACAGCGTCTTTCGGATATGAACGCTGAAATACTCTGCGGAATGGAAGGACTTTGCAAAATATCAGCTCTTGAAGAAAATGATGTTGTTCTTAATTCCGTAGTGGGAATGGTAGGACTTCTTCCTACTTTGACTGCAATAAATGCAGGAAAGGACGTCGCTCTTGCAAACAAGGAAACTCTTGTTGCAGGCGGTGAGATTGTAATGTCACTTGCACAGGAAAAAGGTGTAAAAATTTATCCTATTGACAGCGAACATTCGGCTATATTTCAATGTTTACAGGGCAATAAGAGAGAACAGCTGAGAAAAATCATTCTTACAGCGTCAGGCGGACCTTTCTTCGGAAAAACTTATGATGAACTAAAAACCGTAACAAAGGCACAGGCTTTGAAACATCCTAACTGGGATATGGGAAGTAAAATCACGATTGATTCTGCAACACTTATGAACAAAGGACTTGAATTTATTGAGGCAAAATGGCTTTTTGATCTCCGTCCTGACCAGATTGAGATAGTTGTCCACCGCCAGAGTGTACTGCACTCAGCGGTTGAATATAATGATTATTCGGTTATCGGACAGATGGGTGTACCTGATATGAAAATACCTATTCAGTATGCGCTTCTTTACCCTGACAGAATGGAGTGTCCGACAAAACCGCTTTCTCTTACAGATTACGGAACATTGACATTTGCAAAGCCTGACTACGATACTTTTAAGTGCCTTTCATCTGCAATTCGTGCAATTACATCAGGCGGCGCATACCCCTGTCTTGTCAATTCAGCAAATGAAGAGGCTGTAAAGGCGTTTCTCAACGATGAGATTCAGTTCATTGAAATTGGTGAAATAGTATCATCTGTTCAGGATAATTTTGCATATACTGATATTAAGTGTTATGAGGATGTTACAAAAGCTGATAAACTCGCAAGAGAGTATGTCAGAAACAAAATAGAAAGCAGATAAGGGGTGAAAATAAGAAGAAATGGGTATTGTTATAGCACTGCTGATTTTCGGAATTATTGTAACCGTACATGAATTCGGGCATTTCATCTGTGCAAAACTCAGCGGAATACGTGTGCTTGAATTTTCTGTTGGAATGGGACCGAAAATAGTACAGAAACAAAAAGGCGAGACAAAATATTCTCTCAGAATCCTTCCTCTCGGCGGTTTCTGTGCAATGGAGGAGGATCTCGATGCAAAGGATGAAAGAAGTTTCAGAAGTGCAAAACTCTGGAAAAGAATGATAGTTCTTGCCGCAGGAGCATTTATGAATTTCATCCTCGGATTTATTGCGGTAATAATAATGTGTTCGCTTTTTGACGAAATACCGACAGCACAGATTCAGGGATTCAGCGGAATCAGGAACGATGATGATTCTGTAACATATTACGCTGAAAGCTATAAATCGGGATTAAGACACAATGATATTATTCTTTCGATTGACGGCACAAGGGTTTACAGCATGCTTGACGTGAATTATATGTTTTCAACTGCAACAGGTGATACTCATGATCTTATTGTTAAGCGTGACGGAGAGAAAGTAAAGCTTGATGATGTTAAATTCCATGACAGCAACCCCGAATATGATGGGGGTACTGTTGATTTCGGTCTTGTATACAAAGAGAAGAATCCTCTTTCTGTGCTGAAGTGTTCAGGTGATATTTTTATGTCTATGGGACATATAGTGGGAATGTCACTCAAACAGATGGTGACAGGAAAAATGAGCAAGGATGATGTATCAGGTCCCGTCGGAGTTGTATCAGCTATAAGTGAATCAACACAGCAGAGCGAAAGCTTTATTGATGCCGTATTCAACATTGTTTATATGACAGCCTTGATTACCATAAATATAGGTATTTTCAATCTTCTTCCGATTCCCGGACTTGACGGAGGCAGACTTATTTTTTGTTTCATCGAACTTATCAGAAGAAAGCCTGTAAAACCCGAACATGAAGGATACGTACATCTTGCAGGTATGGCACTTCTTTTCGGAATAATGATTTTTGCCACATACAACGATATTGTAAGACTTATAAACGGAGGCTGATTTATGACGGATATATGCCTTTTAGGTACGGGGGGAATGCTTCCGCTTAAAGACAGATTCCTTACGGGGCTTTATGCCGAGTTTGACGGAAAGGCGATTCTTATAGACTGCGGAGAGGGAATGCAGGTTGCTTTCGCACAGCATGGTTTAAAAATCAGTAAGGTTGATATGCTTCTTATAACCCATGCACACGCTGACCATATAACAGGACTTCCCGGTTTACTGCTTTCCATAGGAAACTGTGCAAGAACAGAACCTCTTGAAATATATATGCCTGAAAGCTGTTATACTGCGGTACAGAGTCTTATTTCAGTATGCGGAAGACTTCCGTATGAAACTATACTCAATGTTTTACCAGATGATTTCCCGACTTCGTTTGAAGCGGATATAATAAATCCGCTTCTTACAGTAAAGACACTTCCGCTTAATCACAGTACACCATGTATAGGATACAGTCTTAACCTTGAAAAAAAGCCTGTATTTGAACCTGAAAAGGCAAAAATGCTTGGTGTGCCGGTTATGTTCTGGAAAAAGCTTCATTCAGGTGAAAGTGTTACTCTTGATGATGGAAGAACAATTACAACAGAGGACGTGACAAGCGAAAAAAGACCTCCTGTTAAGATTACATATACGACAGATACGCTTCCGATTGAGGATATTCGGTATTTTGCTGAGAATTCGGATTTGTTTATATGTGAGGGAATGTACGGTACCGCAGATAAAAAGCAGTCAATGAATGAAAAGGGGCACATGCTTATGCAGGATGCCTGTGAAATAGCAAGGGAAGCAAATGTTGGCAGACTCTGGCTGACACATTACAGCCCGGCTGAAAAAAATCCTGAGTTATACGAAGAAGAACTTAAAAAAATATTTCCCGAAGTTGTAATTTCAGCTGACGGTCAGAGAACAGAACTATGATTTACTTTAAAGGAGTGTTGCTAAATGAGAAATGTAAGACCTGTTAAAGTCGGGGATTGTGTCCTTGACGGAAAACACATATACATACAGTCAATGCTGAATGTTCGTTCAGATGATATCGAGGGCAGCGTTAAACAGGCTGTTGAACTTGAAAAGGCAGGATGTGAGATAATTCGTGCGGCAATTCCGAATATGGAAGCTGTAAAACTGATTCCTGCAATCAAGGAGGCTGTTAATATTCCTCTTGTTGCAGATATACATTTTGATTACAAACTTGCAATTGCATCTGCTGAGGCAGGGATTGACAAAATACGAATTAATCCGGGCAACATAGGAAGTATGGACAGAGTAAAGGCGGTTGTTGATATTTGCAAGGCAAAGAATATACCAATAAGAATCGGAGTAAATTCAGGTTCTCTTGAAAAGGAAATACTTGAAAAATACGGTTCACCTACACCTGAGGCACTTGTTGAGAGTGCAATGGGACATGCATCACTTCTTGAAAGATTCGACTATGACAATATAGTAATCTCCATTAAATCATCAGATGTGAACAGAATGATAGCATCATACCGTCTTGCGGCTGAAAAATGCAATTATCCATTGCATCTCGGAGTAACTGAGGCAGGTACAGAGAGAATGGGACTTATCAAGTCGGCTGTCGGTATCGGTTCACTTCTCTGCGACGGAATCGGAGAGACTATACGTGTTTCACTTACCGACGATCCTGTAAAGGAAATTGCGGCGGCGCAAGACATTCTCAAATGCATTGACAAGAGAGGCGGAGTAAAAATAGTAGCCTGTCCGACCTGCGGAAGAACAAGAATCGACCTTATCGGGACAGCGAAAAAAGTTGAAGAGGCATTAAAAGACTGCCCGAAGAATATTACCGTTGCTGTAATGGGCTGTGTTGTAAACGGACCGGGCGAAGCTCGTGAAGCCGATATCGGAATTGCAGGCGGTGAGCATTGTGCAATTATCTTCAGGAAAGACGGTACACAGCGAAAAATAAGGGAGGAGGAAATTGTCAGCGAACTCCTTGAAGAGGTTGACAAGTTTTAACCTATGAATATAAAATTAGCTGATTTTCTGAAAGAATTTACTACTGAGATTCCTGATACCATAAAAAACGGTGAGGTTTTCAAGCTGACGCATACGGAGAATGTCAATGTAATGCATTTTTTTGCGAATTTTGACAGCCTTGTGCCGTATGATGACGTTGTGGCATTTGAGAGAAAATTACAGACAGTTCTGAAAATAGACAGCGTAAGACTTTTCTGCCGCTATCCATCTGAGATTTTCGGAATGAAATGCTATGACGATGTAATTCGTCAGATGAAGCGTGATATTTCTGTTGTAAATGGTTTCCTTGAAGATTCCGAAGTGTCTCTCAATGGCGAAAATATGAACATTACCCTGAAACATTCCGGCAGGGAAATCCTTGAAAATGCACATTTCAGGCAGAAAATGAAACAGATGATATATAATCAGTATGGTGTGAATCTGAATATCAGTTTCAGCGGCGGAGAAAAAATTACTGATGAGGAATATGACAGTATTTCAAAGGAAAGAGAAGCTGAACTTCCTGATTATTCGGCACAGTTTGCTGAACCAAAATCAAAGGATGAGGCAATTGCTGAGGCTGTTCCTTCACAATCCGTTGACAATACATCAACGAATACCGAATTTATACCTGATTCTGCTGAGATTATAATTGGACGTGCAATTCGTGAGAAACCGACAGCAATTTCAGAAGCTGTAATGAATCTTGGAACAAAGACAACCATAATCGGAGATGTATTTGCTCTTGAATATAAGGAACTGCGAAACGGAAGTACGGTTGCAACATTTAATGTAACCGATTACAGCGGCTCACTTATGATAAAGGTTTATGTAAGAGACAGTAATAAAGAGGAACTTGAAAAACTTGCTCCGATAAAGAAAGGTACAACAATTCTTGTTGAGGGTAAAATTGACTATGATCAGTTTGCGAAGGATATTTCAGTTTCACCTAATTCCATAATAAAAGTTAAAAGAAATCCTAAAAGAGATACATACCCTGAAAAGCGTGTTGAACTGCATTGTCATACGAATATGTCTGCAATGGATGCTGTAACAGATCCTGTAACGCTGATTAATCGTGCGGCAGAATGGGGACATCAGGCTATGGCAATTACCGATCATGGCTGTGTACAGGCATTTCCTGACTGTATGTATAATATGCCTAAGAATTTCAAGGTTATCTATGGATGTGAGGCATACGTTGTCAATGATCTTGACAGGGAACTTATACTTAAAAATCCTGACAGCCGAAGTCTCGGAGATGAAATTATCATTTTCGACGTTGAGACAACAGGATTAAACTATACAGATGACAGACTGACGGAAATAGGCGCTGTCAAACTAAGAAATTTACAGGTAATTGACAGCTTTAACACAAAGGTAAATCCTAAAATGCACATTCCCGAAAAAATAACCGAACTTACGGGAATAAGCGACGAGGATGTAAAAAATGCTCCCGAAGAAAAAAAGGCTGTTGAAATGTTCAGGGATTTCTGTGGAAACAATGCAGTAATTGTTGCTCACAATGCGAATTTTGATACGAATTTTATTAACAAAGTAATAGAAAGGCACGAAATAGACTTTAAGTACAACTGGATTGATACTTTGGTTCTGTGTCAGGCTATGCTCCCTGAAATGGGAAGACATAAGCTTAATCTGGTTGCAAAACAGCTTAAACTTGGCAAATTTGACCATCACAGAGCGTCGGATGATGCTTTGATGCTTGCAAAAATATATATCGAACTTGTAAACAGGGCAAAGAGCGAAAGAGGCGCTAAAACACTCAATGACTTAAACGACCTTGTAAAAGAAATTGAAATCAAAAAACTTAAAAGTTACCATCAGATTATTCTTGTCAGAAATCAGGCAGGTCTTAGAAATCTTTATAAGCTTGTTTCATTAAGTAATCTTGATTACTTTTACAAGAAACCTCTTATTCCTAAATCTGAGCTTATCAAGAACAGAGAGGGACTTATTTTCGGAAGTGCCTGTGAGGCAGGTGAGCTTTTTCAGGCGATACTTGCTGAGAAACCAGAAAAGCACATTGAGCATCTTGCAAAGTTTTATGATTATCTTGAAATACAGCCGATATGCAACAATGAATTTATGGTTCGTGAGGGAACTGCAAGGGATGAGGAAGAACTCAGAAACTACAACAGATATATTGTTGAACTCGGTGAAAGACTTGGTATTCCTGTATGTGCAACCTGTGACGTTCATTTTATAGATCCTAAGGATGCAATTTTCCGTAAGATTATTCTTGCAAGTATGGGATTTAAGGATATTGAAAATCAGGCTCCTCTGTATTTCAGAACTACAGATGAAATGATGAAGGAATTTGCTTTTCTCGGTGAGGAGAAGGCAAAGGAAGTAGTAATCACAAATACTAACATGATAGCCGATATGGTTGAGATTGTAAGGCCTATTCCGAAGGGAACATTCACACCGACAATCGACGGAGCTGAGGAAGAAATCGTAAAAATCACACATGACAAAGCTCATGAAATATACGGAGATCCGCTTCCTGAACTCGTTGAAAAGCGACTTGACAGAGAGCTTGGTTCTATTATTAAGCATGGATTTTCTGTACTTTACATTATAGCGCAAAAACTCGTATGGAATTCGGTTGAAAACGGCTATCTTGTAGGTTCAAGAGGTTCGGTAGGATCTTCATTTGTGGCATCAATGGCGGGAATATCCGAAGTAAATCCGCTTCCGCCGCACTATATATGTCCGAATCCCGAATGTAAGCACAGCGAATTTCTTCTTGATGGTAAATATGGTTCGGGGTTTGACCTTCCGCAGAAAAACTGTCCGAAATGCGGCGCAGATATGCTCAGGGAGGGACATGATATTCCGTTTGAGACATTCCTCGGATTTGACGGAGACAAGGCACCTGATATCGATCTTAATTTTTCGGGCGAATATCAGTTCTATGCTCACAGATATACCGAACAGCTTTTTGGTAAGGCAAATGTGTTCAAGGCAGGTACAATTTCGGCTGTTGCCGAAAAAACAGCTTATGGTTATGTAAAAAAATACTGTGAGGATAACGGTATAACACTTAATAACTCAGAAATGACAAGACTGTCGCTCGGATGTACGGGTATAAAGCGAACAACAGGACAGCATCCCGGAGGAATGGTTGTTGTACCGTCTGATTATGAGGTATATGATTTCACACCTGTTCAGCACCCTGCCGATTCTTCGGATTCTGAGGTTATAACAACGCATTTTGATTTTAACTCACTGCATGACACAATTCTCAAGCTTGATGAACTCGGACACGTTGTTCCGACATTGTATAAGCATCTTGAAGACCTCACAGGTATAAAAATAAAGGATGTTCCGACAACAGATCCTGAAGTAATAAAAATGTGTACAGACTGCTCAGCTCTCGGAGTTACAGCCGATGAAATATTCTGTAAAACAGGAAGTCTCGGAATTCCTGAAATGGGTACAAACTTCACGATACAGATGCTTCTTGATGCTAAGCCTACGAAGTTCAGCGACTTTTTACAGATTTCAGGACTTTCACATGGTACAGATGTTTGGCTCGGAAATGCGAAAGACCTTATTGAGAGCGAAACCTGTACAATTTCAGAGGTTATAGGAACCCGTGACAGTATTATGACATATCTGCTTTATCATGATGTTGAGCCTAAAATGGCATTCCAGATAATGGAATGGACGAGAAAAGGAAAGGCACCGAAGCAGTTTACTCCCGAAATAATCGAGATGCTCAGAAGTCATAATGTACCTGATTGGTATATAGAAAGCTGTCTGAAAATCAAGTATATGTTCCCGAAAGCCCATGCCGCTGCTTATGTAATTGCAGCGATAAAACTGGGATGGTTCAAACTGTATAAACCGCTTGAATACTATGCAACGTATTTTTCAGTAAGAGGCGAGGACTTTGATGCAGAACTTGCTGTTAAGGGAAAGGAAGCTGTACGCACAAGGATACGTGAACTTATAGAACTCGGAAATGACCGTTCAAAGAAAGAATCAGACCTTTATGATATTCTTCTCATAACCAATGAGATGCTTTCAAGAGGAATGGAGTTTTTGCCGATTGATATATTTAAGTCACATTCAGCGGATTTTCTTCTTGAGGAAGGAAAACTGAGAATACCGTTTTCGGCTATGTCAGGCGTAGGAGAGAATGCGGCAAAGAGTATATATGAAGCTGCTCAGAAAGGCGGATTCATTTCAATTGAAGAATTTCAGCAGGTTAGCGGAGCATCAAAAACTACAATTGATATGTTGAAAAGCATAGGAGCTTTTGGTGATTTACCCGAATCTTCCCAGATGTCATTCTTCTGAACTTGACTTTATTATAGTATTATGTTATCATATTACCATGTTAACACGCTAAAGTGAAATAATTTTTAAATATACGAAAGAGAGGCTCAATATGAAAAATTATGACCTTATCACTCCCGAAGGTACAAAGGACCTTCTTTTTGCTGAGTGTATCGTTAGAAGAAATATTGAAAAAACTCTGCTTAAAATATTCAAGGGCAGAGGTTATTATGAAATAATCACTCCGGGTATTGAATTCTTTGATGTTTTCAGCCTTAATTCAAGATACTTTCCACAGGAAATGCTTTACAAGATGACTGACAGCAAGGGCAGACTTCTTGTAATGCGTCCTGATTCGACAATGCCTATTGCGAGAGTTGTTGCGACACGTCTAAAAGATGCTGTACTTCCACTTAAATTATGCTATAATCAGAGCGTTTACCGTAATGAGGCTGCATTGAAGGGCAGAAGTGATGAAACAGCGCAGGCAGGTATCGAGCTTATCGGTTCACAGCTTAAAATGGCTGATCTTGAGGTTATTTCTACTGCTGTTGATTCACTTAAAGCATTCGGTATGGAATTTTCTCTTGAACTCGGACATATAGGAATTTTCAAGGAACTTGTCAGTAGACTTGAGGTTACAGATAAGGAAAAGGAAAAAATCAGAAAGCTTATCGAAAGCAAGAATTTCCCTGCACTCAATGATATGCTTGATTCATACGGAAGCAGTTTTGTTACTGAGGCGCTTAAAAAACTCCCTGCACTTTTTGGCGGTGAGGAAGTATTTGAGAAGGCTGAAGAACTCATACCTGATGAGAAAATTAAGCATATTCTTGATGAACTTCGTGAAGTTTACATGGATACAGTTGAACTTTGCGGAAATGAGGGCAATATAACTGTTGATCTCGGACTTGTAAATAAGACAGACTACTATACAGGACTCATTATCAAGGGCTATTTACAGGGACATGGTGACGAGGTTATCTCAGGAGGAAGATACGATAAGCTTATTTCGGAGTTCGGCTGTGATGTTCCTGCTGTAGGATTTGCAGTTGATGTAAATGCTATTTCAAAGCTTATTGAAAAAGGTGGAATTCTCCCTTCAGTACCACGTATAGATGCTGTTGTATTTGCTGAGGAAGGTTTTGAAGTTCAGGCTATCAAGACAGCACAGAATCTGCGTGAACAGGGAATGACAGTAGAAAATGCGCTGTTCAGCGATATTGAATCAGTAAGAGAATATGCGAAAGAAAAGAAAATAGGCAGAGTTATCGTAATTGATGAAAGCAGCAGGGAGGCAGAAGAATGAGCAGACCAATAAGAATTGCTCTTACAAAGGGCAGACTTGAGAAGGATACAGTCGGACTTCTTGAAAAACTCGGTTTTGACTGTACAGCGGTAAGAGAAAAGGGCAGAAAACTTATTCTTCCTGTACCGGATGCAAATCTTGAAGTTGTACTTGCAAAGGCAAATGATGTTATTACATACGTTGAACATGGTGTATGTGATCTCGGTGTTGTCGGCAAGGATACAATCATGGAGATGAAGGGTAAATTCTATGAACTGGTAGACCTCGGATTCGGAAGATGCAAATTTGCACTTGCTACAAAGAAGGGATACGATTTTTACAGCGGATACGGAATCAAGACAATTGCCACAAAATATCCTAATGTATCAAGAAGCTTTTTCGAGAAAAAGGGTATGGATACGGAAATCATCAAGATTGAGGGTTCTGTTGAACTTGCACCTCTTCTTGAACTTGCGGACGGTATCGTTGATATAGTTGAAACAGGAACAACTCTCAAAGAAAACGGACTTGAAGTAATTGAAGATGTTGCGCCTATTTCAGCAAGACTGATAGCAAACACAGTAAGCCTTAAAATGAGACAGGCTGAAATTGAAAAGCTGATTAAACTTATAGAGGAGAATCTTTGATGAGAAAGATATATGCAAACGGAACAGACGAAATCGCTTTCCTTGCTGAACTTAACAAAAGAGCAGGGGAGACAAATAAGAAAGTAACAGAGACAGTTTCTGCAATTATCGAGGATGTAAGAGAAAACGGAGACAAGGCTGTTAAGGATTATACACTTAAATTTGACGGTAATCTCCCACAGTATTATGAAGTACCGAGAGAGGTTATAAATGATGCACTTACAGAGGCTGATGAGGAATTTGTAAATGCGCTTCTCAATGCACAGGAGAACATTGCTGATTTCCACAACAGACAGGTTGAACAGGGATTCATCAATCCGAAGGAAAACGGAGTAATTCTCGGACAGAGAATACGTGGACTTTCAAGAGTAGGACTTTATGTACCGGGAGGTACAGCGGCTTATCCTTCAAGCGTACTTATGAACGCTATTCCTGCTAAAATTGCAGGTGTAAAGGAAATCATAATGATTACACCTCCTCTCAAAGACGGAACACCGAACAAGGATATTCTCGTTGCAGCAGCAATCTGCGGTGTTGACAGAGTATTCATGGCAGGAGGAGCGCAGGCAATTGCCGCTCTTGCTTATGGTACTGAGGAAATCCCTAAGTGTGATAAAATTGTCGGACCGGGAAATATTTTCGTTGCAACAGCAAAGAAACTCCTCTACGGTGTTGTAGATATTGACATGATTGCAGGACCAAGCGAAATCCTTGTTATTGCAGATGAAACAGCAAATCCTAAATTTGCGGCGGCTGACCTCATGTCACAGGCTGAGCATGATAAACTTGCTTCATCAATCATGGTTACAACAAGTGAAAAACTTGCAGATGAAACAATTGCTGAAATCAACAGACAGAAAGAATACCTTTCAAGAAAAGAAATAATCGAGAAGTCACTTGAAGATTATGGCGCAATTATTATTGCAGACAGTCGTGAGCGTTGTGTTGAACTTGCAAATGAAATTGCACCTGAGCATCTTGAGGTTCTCATGGAAAATCCTATGGAGCTTCTCGGAAGCCTTGATAATGCAGGTTCAATTTTCCTCGGACACTATGCATCTGAGCCGCTCGGTGACTATTTTGCAGGACCTAACCACGTTCTTCCGACAAGCGGAACAGCAAGATTTTTCTCGCCTCTCGGCGTAGCAAGCTTCACAAAGAGAACAAGCTATACATATTACACAAGAGAGGCACTTGCAGAGGCTAAGGATGATATCGTACTTATTGCAGAAAAGGAAGGGCTTACAGCACACGCCAATGCAATAAAGGTACGTTTTGAGGACTAATAATAAGGAGTGATTCCCGATGAGCAACTGGGAAAAAAATGTAAGAAAAGTTGTACCGTATGTACCTGGTGAACAGCCGAAGGAAACAGGGGTGATAAAGCTCAACACAAATGAGAATCCATATCCTCCGTCACCTTCTGTACAAAAGGTACTTGATGGTTTTGATATATCACGCATGAGACTTTACCCGACACCCGATGCCGAGGTACTTGTAAATGCAATTGCAAAGAGATATAATGTGAAGCCTTCACAGGTATTTGTCGGAGTAGGTTCTGACGACGTTATCTCAATGGCATTTCTGACCTTCTTTAACTCAGATAAGCCGATTTTCTTCCCTGATATCACTTATTCATTCTATGATGTCTGGGCAGATGTATATAAAATACCATACGAAACAAAGCCCCTTAAATCTGATTTTACAATAAATCCTGATGATTACAAGGCTGAAAACGGAGGTATTATATTCCCAAATCCTAATGCGCCTACAGGTGTGCTTGAAAGCCTTGACATGATAGAGGAGATATTAAAGGCAAATCCCGATTCTGTTGTAATGATTGATGAGGCTTATGTTGATTTCGGAGGTGAAAGCTGTCTCCCTCTCGTTGAAAAGTATGAGAATCTTCTCGTGATTCAGACATATTCAAAGTCAAGAAGTATGGCGGGAATGCGTATCGGATACGCAATAGGAAGCGAGAAACTCATAAAGTTCATGAACGATGTGAAATTCTCTATAAATTCATATACAATGAATACTGTAACACAGCTTTGCGGTGCGGCGGCAATTGAGGATGAGGAGTATTTTCAGAGTACGGTAAACAAGATAATTGCAACCCGTGAACGTTCAAAAGAAAAGCTTGCTGAACTCGGATTTACATTCACAGATTCAAAGAGTAACTTCATTTTTGCAAAGCCAAACGGAAAATCTGCGAAGTTTATTTTTGATGAACTCAAAAAGAGAAAGATTTATGTAAGATACTGGAATAAGCCTGTTATCTGCGATTATCTCAGAATTACAGTAGGTACTGATGAAGAAATGGATGCTCTTTTCAATGTGCTGGAGGAAATCATAAATGGATAAGATTCTCAGAACAGGCGAAATTACCCGTACAACAAAGGAAACGGATATCTTTATAAAGGTTGTGCTTGACAATAAGGGTACAGCAGATATTGATACGGGAATCGGATTCTTCGACCATATGCTGACAGCACTTTCTGTACACAGCGGAATCAGTATGACAATCAAAGTTAAGGGAGACCTTCATGTTGATTGTCATCATACAATAGAAGACGCAGGAATTGCACTCGGTCAGGCTCTTTATCAGGCACTTGGCTCGAAGTCAGGAATTCAGCGTTACGGAACATTCTATATACCTATGGATGAATCCCTTGCAATGTGCAGTCTTGACCTCAGTAACAGACCGTTTCTTGTATTCAACTGTGACTTTACAAATCAGTCATGCGGAGGTTATGATTTGTGCATGACAGAGGAATTTTTCAGGGCATTTGCTTTCAACGGAGGCATTACAATGCACATAAATCTTATGTACGGAACAAATGACCATCATAAGGCAGAAGCAGTATACAAGGCTGTTGCACACGCACTTAAAATCGCTGTGGCTTACAATTACGACGGCACAACATTATCTACAAAGGGGGTACTCTGATGATAGCGGTGATTGACTATGGCGCAGGTAATATTTTCAGCGTAAAGAATGCGCTTGACTATCTCGGACTTGAAAATGCACTTGTTTCAGATGCAGAATCAGTAAAATCGGCAGATGCAGTAATTCTCCCAGGTGTAGGTGCATTTCCTGCGGCAATGAAAAAACTTGAGGCAACAGGGCTTGTTGATACAATCAAGGCTGAGGCACAGAAAAAGCCATTCCTCGGAATCTGTCTCGGAATGCAGCTAATTTTTGAAAAGGGTTATGAATTCGAGGAAACAAACGGACTCGGACTTATAAAGGGTTCTGTAATCAAAATGGAAGAACCCGACCTCATTATTCCACACATGGGATGGAACAAGCTTGAAAAACTGAATGATTGTCCTCTTATGAACGGAATAGGGGACAATGAATATGTGTATTTCGTCCACTCATACAAAGCTGAATGTGATGACAGCGATATCTCATCATTTGTTGAATATGGAGGCAGAGTTCCTGCACTTGTATATGATAACAAATTTGTATACGGAGCGCAGTTCCACCCCGAAAAGAGTGGAGAAACAGGATTAAGAATACTTAAAAACTTCGGAGGGCTTATATGATTATTTTCCCTGCAATTGATATAAAAGACGGAAACTGTGTGAGACTTTTCAAGGGCGATTTCAATACAGTTGAAAAGGTTGCATCTGATTATCTTGAAACTGCAAAGGGCTTTGAAAATGCAGGAGCAGAGTGGATTCACATGGTTGATCTTGACGGAGCAAAAGAGGGCAGACCTGTAAACACAAAGATTTACACAGATGTTGCTGAGAAAACAAATTTAAAGGTTGAACTCGGCGGCGGAATCAGAAGCCTTGAAACCATACAGGAATATCTGAATATGGGAATTACAAGGGTTATTCTCGGTTCTGTTGCTCTTAAAAATCCTAAGCTCGTATGTGATGCTGTTGAGAAATTCGGAAGCGAAAAAATCGTAGTCGGAATTGATGCAATGAACGAAATGGTTGCAACTGAGGGTTGGCTTGAAAGCTCAGACGTGAATTATATCGACCTTGCGAACAAGATGATTGATTCGGGCGTAAAGTACTTTATTTTCACAGATATTTCAAAGGACGGTACACTTTCGGGTGTTAATACAGTTCAGCTTAAAAAACTTGCTGATGCAACAGAGGGAAGAGCAAATATTGTTGCAAGCGGTGGTGTACACACAATGGATGATATTATTGCCTGCAAGGAAATGGGACTTTACGGAACAATCTGCGGAAAGTCAATTTACAAGGGTACACTTAATCTTAAAGAGGCAATTGAATATTCACTTAAATAAAAGGGAGCGTAAAAAATGCTTGCAAAAAGAATTATCCCATGCCTTGACGTAAGAAATGGCAAGGTGGTTAAGGGTGTAAATTTTGAGGGAGTTCGTGATGTCGGTGATCCCGTTGAATGTGCTGAGGAGTACAACAGACAGGGTGCAGATGAAATCGTATTCTATGATATTACAGCCTCATTTGAGGGCAGAGGAGTATTCCTTGATGTTGTAAGAGAAACTGCAAAAAAGGTATTTGTACCGCTTACAGTCGGTGGTGGAATCAAGACTGTTGACGACATCAGAGAGACACTCAGAGCAGGTGCAGACAAGGTGTCTGTAAACTCACAGGCTGTTAAAAATCCACAGCTTATACACGACGGAGCAGATATTTTCGGTAGTCAGTGTATATGCGTCGGAATTGATGCAAAGAAAATTGCAGACCATAAATGGACAGTATACATAAACGGTGGTCGTGTTGATATGGGACTTGACCTTATTGATTGGGTGCATCAGATTGAAAAACTCGGTGCAGGTGAAATTTGTCTTAATTCCATTGATGCTGACGGAACAAAGGAAGGTTTTGATATTGAAATGCTGAAAGCTGTCTGTGATAACTGTTCAATTCCTGTTATCGCAAGCGGCGGAGCAGGTAAAATCAATGATTTTGCAGAAGTGTTTGAAAAGACAGGAGCAACAGCGGCTCTTGCGGCATCACTTTTCCATTTCAAAGAGCTTACGGTCGGTGAAGTAAAGGATTACTGCAGAAATAAGGGAGTTATAGTGAGGTAAGATATGATAAAGATTGACCTTAATGACCTCGACAAATTTTTTGAAAAGGGAGAATTAATTCCTGCAATTTGTTATGAAGTCAATACAAAAACAGTTCTCATGCTTGCATACATGAATAAGGAAAGTCTTAAAAAGACACTTGAAACAGGTTATACATGGTTCTGGAGCCGTTCAAGACAGGAATACTGGAACAAGGGCGCAACATCGGGACACTTACAGAAAGTGGTTTCAATTTACGGCGATTGCGACAATGATACTCTGCTTGTAAATGTTGAGCAGACAGGCGTTGCGTGTCATACAGGAAGCTACAGCTGTTTCTTTAACGAATTATATAACGAGGAGTAATTGAAAATGTCAGTATATCACGAAATTTTTGAAGTAATCAAGGAAAGAAAAAAGCAGTACGATAACGGAACTGCACCTGAAAAGTCATACACCTGCTATCTCTTTGACAAGGGTGTAGACAAAATTTGCAAGAAGGTTGGCGAAGAAGCTACTGAAACAGTTATTGCCGCTAAGAATGGTGATAATGATGAACTTATGAACGAGATTAATGACCTTCTCTATCATATCATGGTTCTTTGTGCAAATCAGGGACTCGAATGGACAGAGGTTGAGAGAATCCTCGACGAAAGAAATGAAAAAATCGGTAATTTAAAGCAGTTCCACACAGTTGATAAGAATACTTGATTAAAATAAAAAAATAATAGCTTTTTCCTTGACAAAAGAGGAAAAAGCTGTTATAATATACAAGTATCGTGTAAACGGTATAATTATCCTTGCCCTCAGATGGTTGCAGGGCATAATCCAGAAGGAGGTGTGCATAATGGCAAAGGTATCCGCTAAATATGAAGTAATGGTTGTTTTCAGTCTTAAGAACGGTGAAGAACCAATGAAGGCTCTCGTTGAGAAGTTCAAGGAGAGAATTGAGCGTCACGCTGAAGCTGTTGAAGTCAACGAGGATTGGGGTAAGCGTAAGCTTGCATATCCTATCGAGGACGAAACAGAGGGTTACTACGTAATCTACTCATTCCAGTCAGCTCCAGATTATCCTGCTGAGCTTTCAAGACGTCTCAACATTACAGACGGTGTTCTTCGTTCACTTGTTACTGTAATCGCATAATCGTACTTTTCATTTAAGGAGGCGGTCAGATGAATAAGGTTATTTTAATGGGCAGACTTACTGCTGATCCTGAGTTGAGACAGACTCCGAACGGAATCGCATCATGCAGGTTTACAGTAGCTGTAAACAGAAGCTTTGTTGATAAAAATACAGGTGAAAGACAGGCTGATTTCATTTCATGCACTGCATGGAGACAGACGGCTGAGTTCGTAACTCGTTATTTCAACAAGGGCAGTATGATAATGGTTGAGGGTTCTATCAGAACAGGAAGTTATCAGGATAAAAAATACCCTGATATTACACATTACACAACAGAAGTTTATGTTGATAATGTTGAGTTTACAGGCTCAAAGAAGGAAGGCGGAAACAACAATTTCCAGCCTAACGGAAATAACTTTAACGGTGGCTATAATAATGGCTACAATAATAATGGTGGTTATAACAACGGTTCAAATGGCAGCTATAATAATGGCGGCTACGGTAACGGTGGTTATAATAACGGTTATAATGGCGGATTTAATCAGCCTCAGCAGCCGATGGCACCACAGCCTCAGAACAATGACAGTATGTCGTATGGTAACTCGAATGATTTTGAAGAAATCATCAGCGACGGAGATGTTCCGTTCTGATAACATTACTTTATTAAGATAGGAGGAATAGAAAATGCCAATGGATAAGGAAAGAAATTCTCGTCCTGTAAAGAAGCCTCGCAAGAAGGTTTGTATGTTCTGTGCAGACAGAATTGACAGAATTGATTATAAAGATCTCGCTAAGCTCAGAAAGTGCATGACAGAGAGAGCTAAGATTCTCCCAAGACGTGTTACTGGAACTTGTGCATTCCATCAGCGTGAACTTACAGTTGCTATCAAGAGAGCAAGACACATTGCTCTTCTCCCATACGTAAGTGACTAATCGATAAATATAAGGCTCTCAGATTTATTCTGAGAGCTTTTTTGTTTAATGTTACATATCATATTTATTCGGATTATAAACAAGAAAATCTCCCTGCTTTTCAGCAGGGAGAAAAATTTTATTTAACTGGAAGAACTGTAACAGAACCTGCATCATACTGCTGGATTATAAGAGCGTCCATTGCTGTAATGCCCTCTTCTCCGTCAACGTCAGCATTTTTTCTGCCCTGTGCGGTAAGCTCATACTTTGATGAGTTAGCGAGATTCTGAAGAATAAGAACAGCATCTGCCATAGTTACCGTTTTGTCTTCATTCGCATCACCGTAAAGAATAGTATCACCGCTGTTATCAGTGCTGACAGAACTGACGGGAGCTGAAGTTGTTTTCTGTGTTGTAGTAGTTGATCCAACAGGTTTAGTTGTGGTAGAAGTTGTGCTTTCTGTCTTATCTGCATCAACTACAGTACCATCGGATTTCTTGCCGCCGTCAAGATTACTTCCCTCTGTGTTTGCATAATTTGCATAGAAGTCGTTGAGAGAAATACCGTTTGCTCCGAGAGCTGTCTGATGGTCAAGACTGATGTATTTTCCTGTTGTCTGAGTCTGCCAGAGCGAAGGTTCCATAAGAGCGTACTTTTCTTCATCCCAGCTCTTGAATGAGTAGTCAAGAAGTCCGCCTGTATCACCTGAGTTTGGATTGAGGCACCAGAATGTATGGTTAATGTGGTTATTAATCATGTATTCACGGAGAAGTGTAAGCCACTGTTCGTTCTTTCCTCCGTCCATGAATCCACCCCATTCACCGATAAGGAGCGGTGCGATTTCTTCCTGATTGATAAATGCCCATGTATCATACCAGTAATCATCAAGGAGAGTTTGTGTTGTGAAGTCCTTATCAAACCATGACTGAGCGTAAACACCCGGACCGTAGTCGTGAGGAGAGTAAACAAGCTTATTCTGATATTTTCCGAGGTCAATAGGGTAATCTCTTACACCTCTGAACTGACCTCCCCACCAGCCGCCGTATGCAGGCGGATCTGTCCTTGAATCGGGATCTCCCCATTTATGACCTTCACGGGCATACTGTTCTACACCTTCGATGAGGATGAGAGCGTTAGGATTCTTTTCGAGCATTGCAAGAGCGCACTTTGTTGATGCATAAGCCCAGTTGTTTTCGTCAGTTGAACCGTCCCATTTAGCACCTGCATCACCCTCAGGACATTTACCATGAGGCTCGTTCTTTAAGTCGTAAGCGATAAGAGTATCGTTGTTCTTATACTGGTCAGCAAGCCATACAAGGCTGTCCTGCCACATCTCTGAAGTTACGGGAACACCGTTGCCTTCCTTGGTAACAGCCATGCTGTCGTAGCTTCCTGCACCTTCGTTGTAGTACCAGAGATTGTAGTTATGACCTGAGTTGTGGAGTGCGGGACTGTGGATATCAATGAATACCTTGATACCGTATTTTTTGCACTTTGCGAGAATAACATCGAAAATTTCGTGTGAACTCATACATGAACCATCAGGACGGCAGAAATCAGGGTTAAACTTGTAACCGTCTGTGTTCTTTGGATTAATTGAAATCATAGAGCTGTCGTCAACATCGTCCATCCAGTCGAGGAGGAGTTCTGTTGCGATTGGAAAACGGAGAACGTTGATTCCTCTGTCAGCGATTGCGGAAAGAATTTCATCTACATCGGCACTCCAGAGACCGTGCGGGAATCTTTCTCCGCAGTTAAAGCCAAACCAGTTAGCACCTGTAAGCCAAACTTCGTTTCCGTTCATGTCATAAAGTCTGCTTCCTTCAGCGTGGAGCCAGTCGTCGTTGTTGTCATCAACAGCAACAGCTGATATATCAGGCTGTGTAAGAACGACAGGAGCAACATAACCTGTTCCTGCAACTGTCAGTACTGCCGCAGAAGCAGCAACAGCAGCGATTTTTGCTAATTTCTTCATTTTTAAAAATTCCCCTCTCAATAAATTACAGTTTACCAAAACTGCTTTTATTAAGTATATTTTATCATTATATATAAATGAAGTCAAGTAAATTTGAGTAATTTCACAATAGAATTAAAAGTCAACATTATGTTAATATGTATAAATATTAAATATAAATAGATGAATTGTATATTTTAGGTAGTATTTATCATGTAAATATCAAATTTTTGCCAAATTCTCTTGACAATATTTATCTGTAATGATAGAATATACTTAATATATTCAGCTGAAAAGCTGATTTTTATTGAGAGGGGTAATTATTATGAAGAAAAGCACAAGAATTGCGACAGCATTGCTTTCTGCTGTAATGCTGTCAGCAACGGGTTCACAGTTCACTGTACCTGAATCAACTGAGAAAACAAATATTAACGCTTCTGCTGTTGATGACGGAAACGACGACTGGCTTCATGCTGAAGGGAGCAGACTTTATGACATGAACGGAAACGAGGTTTGGCTTACAGGTGCAAACTGGTTTGGAATGAACTGTTCTGAAAATGCGCCTCACGGTCTTTATGCCGCTGATGTTGACAAGTTCCTTACAAATGTTGCCGACAGAGGTATCAATGTCATTCGTTTTCCTATTTCCACAGAACTTATTGTTTCCTGGATGAACGGTTCACCAAATGAAGTATCATCTGTTCAGGGTTCATACAGTCCTCCGACTGATGTAGTTGGTGAGGATGGAACAATTACACCTGCCGGAAAATACGGAGACATTAACAGAGATTTTGTACTTGAAGACGGAAAGACACTCAAAAACAGTGAAGAAATATTTGATGTTATTCTCGCAAAGTGCAAACAGTATGGTATCAAGGCGTTTATTGATATTCACAGTCCTGATGCAAACAATTCAGGTCACGATTATGAACTTTGGTACGGTAAAGCGGGTGTTACTACAAAGGTCTGGATAGACAGCCTTGTCTGGATGGCAGATAAGTATAAGAATGATGACACTCTGCTTGGTTTTGATTTAAAGAATGAACCACATGGCAAGAGAGGTTACTCTGCTGATATGCCTGATAAAATTGCTAAATGGGATGGCACAACAGATGAAAACAACTGGGCTTATGCAGCTCAGACTTGTGCAAATGCAATTCTTGAGGTAAATCCTCATGCGTTGATTTTTATTGAGGGCGTTGAACAGTATCCGAAGACAGAATCGGGTTATACATACGAAACCCCCGATATATGGGATGCACCTGCTGACAAGTCACCATGGTATGGTGCATGGTGGGGCGGAAATCTCAGAGGTGTAAGAGATTATCCTGTTGTACCTGACAGCGGTACAAGTCAGATTGTATATTCACCTCACGATTACGGTCCGTCTGTATACGCTCAGACATGGTTTGACAAAGATTTTACAGAGCAGACACTTCTTGACGATTACTGGTATGACACATGGGCATATATAAACGAGGAAGAAATTGCACCTCTCCTTATAGGTGAGTGGGGCGGTCACATGGACGGTACAAAAAATCAGAAGTGGATGGAACTTCTTCGTGATTATATGATTAAGCATCATATAAACCATACATTCTGGTGCCTCAATCCGAACTCAGGAGATACTGCCGGTCTTTTGAGCTACGATTTCTATTCATGGGATGAGGAAAAATACGGAATGTTTGAAGAGGCTCTCTGGCAGACTCTTGACTCAGGAAAGTACATCGGTCTTGACCACCAGACAGCACTCGGCAAGAATGGTATTTCTCTGAATGATTTCTATGCAAATTATGCGAAAACAGAGGGAAGCAACATTGATGGCGGTAAAAAATCTGACGGAAGTGTTGTAACTGCTACTCCTTCTGCAACAACTACAAAAGCAACTACTTCAAAGCCGGCTTCAACAACTGCAACAACTGCAAAGACATCATCGTCAACAGATGTATTATATGGTGATGCAAACTGTGACGGTACAGTTACAATGGCAGATGCTGTTATTATTCTCCAGAATCTTGCAAATTCATCAAAGTATGAACTTACAGCTCAGGGAAAAATTAACGGTGACGTTGACGGTGAAGAAGGAGTTACAGCAATGGATGCACTTGCAATTCAGAAATTTGATGCAGGTGTAGTAAAAGAACTTCCGATAAAGTAAATATATATAATTCCCACTGAATATATTTAGTGGGAATTATTACTTTAAAAATTATCAAAATGATTGACAAATTGTGCATTTTGTGGTATAATTTAAGTATTCTTCGGAATAAATAATCTTTAAGGGGAGTATAAAATGAGTTTTATTAATTTGTTTTTTCTCTTTTGCTGTGTGGCTTTTTCAGTACTGTCATTCAGTATATTAAGAAATACTGAAAAACGCAGAGAGAAAAAGCTGAATGCGGAAAAGAAAAATAAAGTCTCAGAAAAAACGAAAAAAGTATCTTCTGAAAAGAAAAATGGAAAAAAATCGGAGAAGCCGAAAGAAAAGAAAAAGACAGAAAAAGAGGAAAAGAAAAAATCTCATGTTTCTGATACAGTTGAGAAAATGAAGGCAATTGATGTAACTGTAATTGCGAAAAATTCATTCAGTTTTCTTGAAACTGTTTTTATTTTATTCTTTTTGATTCTCGGACTGGCTGATCTTACAAAGCTTGCAGATTTCGGTGAAGTGCAAGGCGCTTTCACATTGATAGGATTTGCTGTTTTTGCTGAAGTAACGATTGTAATGATTAACATCGGCAGAAACAGTTCATCGGGTACTCTGAAATTTTTTGGAAGAATACTCCTTGGTGCTGTATTGCTTGAAGCTACTGTTTTCCAGATGCCTTCATATCATACTTTTTTAGGAAATAATGAGGAAATTGTGCTTTCTCCTTCAGCGGCTCAGATAGGGGGAAGCTGTGAGATTACAGATGAAGGATTTGTTGTTTCAGGAAAAGAAGAAGCACTTATCACATTTGAAAATCTCAACGAGGCTGTTGATTCTTTGTATGCAGATATTGATTTTGGAACAAATACAAAGAGAACCGAACTTGTCCTCGATATAACAGATGAATCACATTACACGTTCAGATATGATATAGCACGTTCAAGAGTAATTTACGGACGTGAAAACACAGCATATCTTGCCTGTCAGTTTTCGGGAAAAGTCGGAACTATCAGAGTTAAATTTACAAATCCCGAAGAACACAGCAGAATCGAAATAAAGAACATCATTATCAATAAACCTATTCCTTTTGTTATTTCATGGATTAGAGTTCTTTTGATTGTCCTTCTGAGTACGTTTGTATATGCAGTTATTCACTCAGGTGTTATGCTTAAACCTTACAGCCGTTCAAGAAGATTCTGTAATGTCAGCGTTGGAATAATGACAGCGGCTGTGGTTGTACTTGCGTTTTCAATAGTATACAGGGAACTTCCTGACATGAATTTGAAGAAACAGTTTGAACTTACAAGCGGAAATCAGATTACTCAGGAGATAGTTGACGCATTTGAAAACGGACAGATTTCACTTCTTGAAGAACCTCCGCAGGAACTCGTTGATCTTGAAAACCCGTATGACTGGGGAATGAGAAACGATAACGGAGTATCTGCACTCTGGGATCATGTAATGTATAACGGAAAGTACTATACATATTACGGTATTGCTCCTGTAATTCTTCTTTATCTACCTTATCACATGATTACAGGCTATTATTTTTCAACCAATATTTCAATCCTTTTATTCAGTATAATCGGACTTATAGGACTTGCACTCACATACATGGCCATAATAAAACGCTGGTTCAGAAATATTCCGAGCGGAATTGTACTGTCGGGAATGGTTATTCTCTTCAGTTCGTGCGGAATATGGTACAGCGTGGGAAGAAATATTTTCTATGAAATTTCTATTTCAGCCGGTTTTGCATTTGTCGCACTCGGTTCATATTTTCTTATTTCATCGAACGTACTTGGAAATTTCAGAACTTCTCTTGTCCGAATCTTCCTTTCATCTCTTTTCTTCGGACTTGCTGTTCTTTCACGTCCTACACTTGCAGTATATGCTATATGTGCGTGTATATACTTCTTCTACGGAACAGCAAAATCAGGCAGAACATCTTACTATGCGATTTCATCATCTTCAAACCGTTCAAGACAGATAACATACTGGGTATGCGCAATGCTTCCACTTGTGTGTCTCGGAATATTCCAGATGTGGTATAATTATGTGAGATTTGATTCACCGTTTGATTTCGGAATAAAGTATTCACTTACAATCAATGACTTCACACATTCACAGTATCATACACACTTTGTACTTATAACTATCTGGCAGTATCTGTTCTCAGTACCAAGTATTACAACGGATTATCCTTTCATTACAACTCCATTTACAAGACTTGATGTAAACGGATATTACTTCTCGGATGCAGGAAACACATCAGGAATCATTTTCCTTGCTTTCCCTGTATTCGGATATATTTACAGCAAAAAAGTGCTTTCAAAACTCCCGACATTAAAGGAAAGACTCAGAAGTATCCTTCTTGTCGGACTTCCATGTATTATCATGCCGCTTGTAATCATGTTCTCAATTTGGGAAAGCGGATATGCAGTACGCTACACAGCAGATTTCTCATGGCAGATAATAATGGGTGCATTTGCTGTACTGTTTTATCTCTATCAGAAGAGCAAAAGTGCTGATAAGAAAAAGCTGTTTACTCAGTTTATGGCACTTTCAAGCGTTGCATCATTCATTATCAATGGAGTACAGATATTCAATTTCACATTCCCGAAAGACGAGTATCCTGCACTTTGTGATCATCTTTCACAGCTTTTTGCATTTTGGAAATAAAAAATTCAGCCGCTGTTTTATAAACAGCGGCTGTTTTTGTGTGATAAAAGGTTGATTTTTACATTATGATATGGTATAATGATAATATAAATTTCAGTTGGAGGATTAAAAATGCTTTCAGATATTGAGATCGCACAGGGTGCGAAGATGAAAAAAATTACAGAAATAGCCGCAGGACTTGGAATAGATGAGAAGTTTATTGAGCCTTATGGTCATTATAAGGCAAAGCTTTCGGATGAACTTTACTCATCTCTTTCATACAGACCTGACGGAAAACTGATCCTTGTTACAGCGGTCAATCCTACCCCTGCCGGAGAAGGAAAAACAACTGTAAGTGTCGGGCTTTCTGAGGCTATGTGCAAAACAGGAAGAAAAACAGTTCTTGCACTTCGTGAGCCTTCACTCGGACCTGTTTTTGGTATCAAGGGAGGAGCAGCAGGAGGCGGTTATGCTCAGGTTGTTCCTATGGAAGATATTAACCTCCATTTTACGGGAGATATGCATGCTATTACTGCCGCAAATAATCTTCTTTGCGCTATGATTGACAATCATATACAGCATGGAAATGAACTCAGAATCGATCAGAGAAGAATTCTTTTCAAGAGATGTATGGACATGAATGATCGTGCGCTCAGAAACATTATAGTAGGACTCGGCGGAAAGCTCAACGGTGTACCTCGTGAGGATGGATTCCAGATTACTGTTGCATCAGAAATCATGGCTGTGCTTTGTCTTGCATCAGACCTTGGTGACTTGAAGGAGAGACTCGGAAATATCCTCGTTGCATATAACCTTGACGGTGAGCCTGTTTTTGCATCATCAATCGGATGCTGTGGTGCGATGACAACTCTCCTCAAAGATGCAATGAAGCCAAACCTCGTTCAGACTCTTGAGAATAATCCTGTTCTCATTCATGGAGGTCCTTTCGCAAATATTGCTCATGGATGCAACTCTTTAAAAGCAACAAAACTTGCTCTTAAACTTGGTGATTACTGCGTAACAGAAGCAGGTTTCGGTTCAGACCTTGGTGCAGAGAAATTCTTTGATATCAAATGTCGTTTCGGCGGACTTTCACCTGATTGTGTCGTTCTTGTTGCAACAATCCGTGCTTTGAAATATAACGGACGTGTTCCAAAGGAAGAACTTTCAAAGGAAAATATGTGGGCTCTCGAAAAGGGAATCGAAAACCTCAGAGCGCATATTGAAAATATGCATAAGTTCCATGTTCCTGTTGTTGTTGCCATAAACAGATTTGCAACCGATACAGATGCAGAAGTTGAGTACGTTCAGAAGTTCTGTGCTGAAATGGGTGTTGAAGTATCAATGTGCGAGGTGTTCGCAAAGGGCGGAGAAGGCGGTATTGACCTTGCTGAAAAGGTATGTGAGACAATAAGACTTTGTGAGAATGATGATTCAAAGTTCCGTCCGCTGTATCCTACAACACTTAACATAAAGGATAAGGTTGAGAAGATTGCAAAGGAAATATACCGTGCCGAGGGAGTTGTATATACAGCCGAGGCAGAAAAGGCAATCAAAGAGATAGAGAAACTCGGATTCCATGATATGCCTGTATGTATCGCAAAGACACAGTATTCACTTTCAGATAATCCTTCACTTCTTGGAAAACCGAAGCATTTTAACATTACAGTTCGTGATGCAAGAGTATCATCGGGTGCAGGATTTGTTGTTATTTATACAGGAAGCATTCTTACAATGCCCGGTCTTTCAAAGACTCCGTCAGCACTCAATATTGACTGTGATGTAAACGGATGTATTACAGGACTTTTCTGATATGAGTGCATTGGTAATAAAAACAGCTACCCCCGAAGAAACAGTTGCCGTCGCCGAAAAAATCGGTAAAATGCTGAAGGCAGGAGACATGATAGCCTACAAGGGCGGACTTGGTGCGGGAAAGACTACATTTACAAGGGGAATAGCTGTAGGTCTCGGACTTGGGGATGAGGTATATTCACCGACTTTTGCGCTTGTTAATGAGTACAGAGGTGACAATTTTACTCTTTATCATTTCGATATGTATCGTATTATGTCTGGTGATGATCTTGAATCAACAGGTTTTTTCGATTACGATTTTGAGAATAATGTTGCCGCTGTTGAATGGTCTGAAAACATAGAGGAGTATCTTCCGAAAGATACAATTTTTATAACGATAAATTCTGACGGTGAAAACGGTCGTGAGATAATAATAGAGGACGGTGGGAGATTTGCTGCTGCTTGGAATTGATACATCGGGAAAGACAGCAAGTACCGCATTATATGATACTGAAAATCAAGTATTTCTTGCTGAAAGTACTCTTTACACACAGAAAACTCATTCACAGGTGATTATGCCTGAAGTTAAGGCGATGCTTGAACAGACAGGAAAAAGCATTAATGAAATCGGAGGTATTGCAGTTGCAAACGGTCCCGGTTCATATACAGGACTCAGAATAGGAGTTGCGGCAGTTAAGGCGATGAGTTTTGTTCTCGGATGCAAATGCTGTGGTGTATCAACTCTTGAAAGTCTTGCTTACAATAATACTGCATTCAGCGGAGTAATCTGCTCGTTAATGAAAGCAAGAGCGGATGTTGTTTACTGTGCGGTGTACAAGAGTGACGGAAAAATACTTGAACCAATAAAAGAAGAAGCGTTAACTGAACGAAGTGAGCTTTCCGAATATCTTAAAGATCTCGGATGTGAGGTTCTTCTTTGCGGAGACGGTGCAGAGGATTTTATAAAGGATTTTGAATCAGATAAATTCAGAACAGCCCCTCCTCATGGCAGATTACAGAATGCGTGCGGAGTATGTCTTGCGGCTGTGAACAATGAGTTTAAAGATGCAGAAGAACTGGAGGTTTCTTATCTCCAGAAAGTCAAGGCTGAAAAAGAACTTGAAGAAAAAAATAAACAGAGGAGTGTTGAAGAATGATAGCTATTGGCTGTGATCATGCTGGTGTTGAGATGAAGAAAGCTGTTATCAGCGAACTTTCAGAAAAAGGATTTGAATTTGTTGACATGGGAACAGACGGTGAACCATGTGACTATCCTGTAATTGCAGAGGCTGTATGCAACGAGATTCTTTCGGGAAAATGCGAAAGAGGTATACTTATCTGCGGAACAGGTATCGGAATGTCAATTGCCGCAAACAAGTTTAAGGGAATAAGAGCTGCGCTTTGCTCAGATTCATTCTCAACAAAGTTTACAAGACTTCACAACAACTCAAACGTAATGTGTATGGGTGCAAGAACACTTGGTCAGGGACTTGGTGTTGAACTTGCAGAAATATTCCTTACAACAGGATTTGAGGGCGGCAGACATCAGAGAAGAATTGACCTCATAACAGATATTGAAAATAAGTAAAGGAGCAGATAGTCATGGCAGAAATTCGTATAATTGATCACCCGCTTGTACAGCACAAGATTTCACTTCTCAGGGATAAGAACACAGGTACAAAGGAATTCAGAGAGCTTGTTTCAGAAATAGCAATGCTTATCTGTTACGAAGCAACAAGAGATTTACCATTAAAGGAAATAGAAATGGAAACACCTGTTGCAGTAGCAAAAACAAAGATTATTTCAGGAAGAAAACTTGCATTTGTTCCTATTTTAAGAGCCGGTCTCGGTATGATAGACGGTGTAACTGCACTTGTTCCAGCAGCAAAAATCGGTCATATCGGTCTTTTCAGAGATCCTGATACAAAGTCGCCTGTCAAGTATTATTCAAAACTTCCAGATGATATTTCTGAGAGAGATGTTATTATTGTTGATCCTATGCTTGCAACAGGTCACTCAGCAGTTGAGGCAATTAATATTGTCAAGGAAATGGGAGTAAAGAACGTGAAGTTTATGTGTATTGTCTGCTCTCCTGAGGGAGTTAAGGCTGTACAGGAGGCTCATCCTGATGTTGAAATTTATACAGGTGTTATGGATGAAGGTCTTAATGAGGACAAGTATATTGTTCCCGGTGTCGGTGATGCCGGCGACCGAATTTTCGGTACTAAGTAAATTAAAAATGGAATCCCTCACAGGGATTCCATTTTTAATTTTTATAAAGCAATGTTTGAGGTGTTGTCTATACTGGATATTCACCTTTTTCTGAGTTCCCAGAAAGCCACAGCACTTGCAGCGGCAACATTAAGCGAATCGACATTATGATACATAGGGATTTTAACTGTATAATCACAAGCTTCGATAGTAGAATCTTTCAGTCCGTCACCTTCAGTCCCAAGAATAACAGCAAGTTTCTCGGAAGATGTCAGACGTTTGTCGTCGATGCAAAGAGTATCATCTTTCAAAGCCATAGCGGTTGTTGTAAATCCCATTTCTTTAAGTAGATGTACATATTTTGGACTCTTATATTCAAAATAAGTCCATGGAATCTGAAATACCGTACCCATGCTGACTCTGACAGACCGTCTGTACAGAGGGTTACTGCATGATGGTGTAAGGAGAACAGCATCGAATCCGAGTGCTGCGGCTGAACGGAATATCGCACCAACATTTGTCTGATTCATAACATCTTCAAGAACTGCAATTCTTGAGGCGTTCTGACACACAGATTTTAAATCGGGAAGCTGACGTCGTTTCATAACAGCAAGAACACCCTGAGTAAGATGAAATCCGGTTATTGAAGTCAGAATATCAGAGTCTGCTGTATATACAGGAATATCACCGCATCTTGTGATTATATCCTTTGCCTGTCCGTTGATATATTTTCTTTCGCAGAGAAGTGATAAAGCCTCGTAACCTGCATCAAGCGCCCTGCGTATGACTTTCGGACTTTCGGCAATAAAAATTCCCTGTTCGGGTTCATTCCATCTGAGAAGCTGAACTTCATTTGTAATAGTGTAGGGTTTTAAGTCGGGTAAATTCAAATCGTTAATTTCTGTAATCATGTCTTATAATTCCTTTTTACCATTTTTGACAGAAAAACTCAATATCCTCACCGAGAGGTCCTTTACAGAAACCAACTCTTGCAGGAAAATTTACATCTCCGCCAATAAGTACATCTTTTGGTTCAATGAATATTTCATAGCCTTCTTTTCTGACCGTTTCAATATATTCGTCAACATCATCCACAGAGAATGCAAAATGACGGATTGCGCCTTGATTGAGATTCTCTTTTCCGTCTCTGAAAATCTCAACGATTCCTGAACCAATATCAAATAAAGCACAAGCTTCACACTCTTTTATTATAGGAAGACCGAGAAGTTCTGAATAGAATTTTTTAACTCTGTCATACTGTTCGTCGCTGCACGTTTTCAATGAAACATGATGTAATCCTTTAATCATAAATGTATCTCCTTTTAACTGCTTTTTCTGAAATTCTTATCTGTCAGTATTCTTGCGAAAATAAGTCCGAGCGGAAGTGCAAGAACTATTAATATTGCTTTTGACAGCCACAGAGAGCCTGTTGCAACATCATTAAGAGCAAGATAGTAAATTCCTTTGTACATAAACATTCCGGGTACCATAATTACTATTGATGGAACAGTAAGTGTTATTCTCGGATAACCTACTTTCTTTTTTATTGCCGAAGCAAGAAGTCCGGCTGACAATGCACCTGCAAATGCCGCTGCACTTACGGGAACATTTGTAAAATCAATAAGTTCAAGTCTGAGAGTATTTGCTATCATTCCGATTATTCCTGCTGTCAATGCCATTTTTCTTTTACTGTTGAACAAGAAAGAAAATCCGTAAACACCGCAGAAACTTGTAATCATTCTTAAAATCAGCTTCAATATCGGGTTGATTTCCTGACTTTCAAAATCAGATGGTGAAAAATGAAATAAAAGTGCGGTTATCCAGCCTGTAATTGTTGCCATCGTTATTATAAGAACTGCATAGGTCACACGTTCAAGTCCTGAACGCAAATCAAGTTTTGCAAGGTCTATTCCGCCTGTAATAAGCGGAAATCCGGGGATCACGAACAGCATCGAACATATATAACCTGCCTGATGAACAGCTGATATACTAAATAGAATTTCAGCAAGTTTAATCAGCAAAACATATACACAACAGGCTGACGCAACACCGACAGCTACATTTGCAAGAAGGGTGATTTTGTGTTCGAGAAGTTTCTTTCTGACGAACTGACCAACTCCTGCACCGAAAAATGCAAGTATCATTTCGGTTATTCCGCCGCCAAGAAGAAATGTAAATGCTCCACAGGCGAGAGCTGATGCGAGGGCGAGATTAATCGCCTTGTAATTCATCGGCATTTCCTGAAATTTATCGAGAATCATGTGGAACTGTTCAACGGAATATCTGTCAACTCTATCCTTGAATCCGTCTGCAAAGGCTTCAAGTTCCGTAAGTTTATCCGTATTCACTCCTGTTGTACTGAGAGCCAATGCGTTTGTATACGTTTCTCCGTTTTCGACACAAGTATATTCAATCGTCAGTAATCCTATGTCGGCGTTACATACAATATTCAATGCTCGTGCAATTTTATTCATTGAGGCACGTACACGCCATGCACCTGTACCCGCTGAAAGCATCATGAGTCCGACTCTTCCTACGAGTGTCGCCTTTTCTTTTAATGAGGCATTAACAGCTGACTGTCCGCTTTCAGCATCAACAATCTCATGCCATTTTATTGCCATATGCTGATTTCTGAATTTACTCATTTCATACTCCCGTCTGTTATCAAAGTGATTTTACTGCATCAGAAATTGTATTCTTATCAGTTTCTTTTCCGTAATTATCAACCTGCGATTTATTTTTGTCACCATGAGTAAGGCACCCTGCACCGCCAATACAGCCTCCTGAACAAGCCATACCTTCAATGAAATTAGCTTTAAGAAGATTTCGCTTAGCTTTCATAAGTGCGGCTCTGCATTCTTCAATACCGTCGCAAACACAGGCTTCAAGCGGAAAATCACCATTGCCATTTTCTTTAAGTGCCTGTGCTACAGCTTCAGAAAGTCCTCCGCTTCTTGCGAAGATTCTTCCAAAATAGGAAGCATCATTAAGATTGTCTTCATCAAGTTCATTCAGGTCAATATCCTTGCTGTCAAAAAGTGCCTGCAATTCTTCAAAGGTAATTGCGGAATCTACCAATGGTCTGATTTCATCAAGTAGTGCTTCTCCTTTTTTTGAAGTACATGGACCTACAAAAACAACTTTGCTGTTTTCTTCATGTTCCTTGATATACTTACCTATAGCCGCCATAGGAGAAAGATTGTGTGAAATTTTATCTGTGAGTTCGGGGAACTCTGATTTGATATATTTTACAAATGCGGGACAGCACGAACTTGTAATAAATCCCTTTTCAACAAGTTCCTTTGATTCGGAAAGTGCAACGATATCTGCACCGAGAGCCGCTTCGATTACGGAATGAAATCCGAGTTTTTTCAGCCCTGAAATTACCTGACCAAGCTTTGCATACGAAAACTGACTTGCAACCGACGGAGCAACAACAGCATATACTTTGAATTTTGTGTTATTTTCACTTTTCTGAATAAGGTCGATAACATCAAGAATGAATGATTTATCCATAATCGCACCAAACGGACATTGATAGACACAGGCACCGCATTGAATACATTTATCATTGTTTATAGATGCAGCATTGTTTTCCTTTATTGAAATTGCTTTTATCTTGCAGGCATTCTGACAAGGTCTTTTTCGGTTTACAATTGCAGAATACGGACATACAGCCGCACATTTTCCGCAGTTGATACATTTTTCCTTGTCAATATGCCCGACGTGTCTGTTGTCATAGCTTATTGCCCCTCTCGGACAAACCTGTTCACATCTGTGTGCGAGACATCCTCTGCAAGATGTGGTTATTTCATAACCTGCGGCAGGACATTCATCACAGGCTGTTTCGATAACTTCAATAATGTTTGGATTTGCCTTGTTTCCGCCAATTGCAAGTTTTACTCTTTCCTTTGCGACTGCTCTTTCCTTGTGACTGCAGCATCCTATTGAGGCATCTCTGCCGGGAACGATTAAATTAGGAATATCATCAAGCTTTTCAAGCAATGTTCCGTTCCATGCAAATCTTGCAACCTCTTTAAGAACATTGTATTTTGCAAGCTGAACTCTTGTATCAAATTTTCTCATTTATCCTCCTCCGAATCAAAGATTATCCATAATTCTTTCTTTAAAGAATTTCTCAACATTTTCAGGTGTTACTGTGTAAACGCAGTCATCAACAGCAACACATACACCGCAATCATTTTCGCCTACCGAAACAGAACCGGATAGTTCAACATCATCTCCGACACTATACTCTGAAACAAGATTCTGCAAGCTGTATACAACAGATTTTGTTCCTTTTTCATGGCATGACGGGCAGATACAAATTGTAACTTTCATATACTTATCCTCCTGTTGATTGTGTTTTCTGCAAATTCTGTAAGATACTTTTTCTGATTTCCACGAAATTTTACAGACATTGCGGCGGCGGCAACAGGAATCCATTTTTTTACATACTCGATATCTGTTCCGCTTTTTTCACAATAAAGTTCAATATATCGTTTCGCTGTATCATTTAAGCCTTTAAGCATGAAATTCATAAATGTAATTGCAGCATCTGCTGAAGCATTGCCCTGCACAGCATGAGACCAGTCAATAATAAAAGGTGTACCGTCAGGTGAAATAATGACATTTGACGGAGTAAAATCACCATGAAGCAGCTTGTTTCTCACAGGCATTTCAGCAAGTGTCGTATGAAGTGCAAATCTGTCTGTTGCACGAAGGTCTGATGCCTGAATTCTCCTGTTCATCTGATCTCTCAGACGTTTCAGATTAGGGCAGCTTTTAAAATGGACATTTATCTGCATATCAAGAAACATATTCAGATAATATTCTCTTTTTTCGGGTTCTTTTTCAATAAGATATGCGAGAGAATTTCCTTTTGCATATTCTGATACAATAGCCCATCTTCCCTCAATTTCCGAGACCTGAATTACTTTAGGGACGCTTAATCCTGATGCCTTCGCCATTGCCTGATTGAACGCCTCATTCAGTACATCCGCATTTGTGTATTCGTGATTGAATACTTTTATGCATTTATCATCCTGCTGAAATATTGTTTTTGTATTTCTGACAGCAATTATTTTTTCAAGTATCATTATAATTTCTCCTTTTTGCCGAAAAATCTGAGTTCATTTATGAATCTGAGTTCAGTTTCTGTCAGTTTGCATTCTTTTCTGTAAATCAGAATATCCTCGAAATATTTTTTTGTTTCGGGGTATTCAGCTTTTTTAAGTCCGTATTTTTCCAAGTAATCATATTCACTGTCCATGCAGAACATAAATGAATTTTTTATTGCGGAGACCAGTTCAGCCTGTTTTTCAATGCCTTCTGCATATATATGTTTTCTGCATTTGTCAATAGAGTGTATTGAACATATTTCTGTAAAATCAGATAAATCATTGTCTGAGGTTTCATTGTCAATGTTGACAAGCATATATAATTCTCCCTCGCAAATAATCTCAGATGAGATTCCTTTATCTTCGGATAACAGCTCGTGGAAATTTTTATTATCATCAGTAATTCTGACTATACCGATTCTTGATTCTCCTGAACAGACTGATTTTACAACACTCTCTGAATCCGTCTCATGGAATGAGAGTTCATACTGTAAATCAAACATTGAATCGGCTGTTTTAATAAAAGCCGACGTTATATATGCTGAACTGCATGAACATACAGAAAGACGGCGTTTACAGTTATTCTTTTCTTTATACATATTCTCCACACTTCTTATTTCTTCGAGAATATGCTTTGCCTGTCCAACGAAGTCCCTTCCCTCAGCTGTCAGAGTCATTCCTTTTCTTGTACGTTCAAACAGAGTTACTCCGAGGTCGGATTCAAGTTCCTTAATTGCCCTGCTTAGATTTGGCTGGGCAATAAAAAGATTCTCAGATGCTTTGTTTATAGATCCCGTCTCTGAGACTTCTATTGCGTATTTCATGTGAAGTATATTCATTAGTATCATATCCTTTTGTAAATTATAATTCAATTATACCATATATTTTTTATTATGTCCATTAATAAAAGATGAACACAAAAGGTTTTTGAAACAGGTAATTAAAGTAAAAAGGCTTAGATACGCTGTATTTACGCATCTAAGCCTTTTTGAAATGGTCAAGGTGACAGGATTCGAAGATGTGGGATTTTGCCCGAAATACACGAAATACAGCCACTTTTAAAATTCAGTTGGCAGTTTCAGTTGGCACTCGCTTTTTTGTGCGCTTTGATTTATAATTTTATCTTATTTATATCATCCATATCGGAATAATCAGATTCTTTTCATTGACAGCAGATAGTTCTGGTCTCATACAAAGAATTGCTCCATTGCCTCTCGGTACACTTGCTTTATCCAAAATCTCAAAAACTTTAACAAGTTCGTTTGAAGGATTAACTGAACGCTTGATTTCAAGAGGATGAAGCTCACCATTACTCTCTATAACCATATCGATTTCGTTTGATTCCTTGTCACGATAGTACCACATCAAACAATCCTTGCCATTGTTAAAATATGTTTTTCTTATTTCAGCAACAACATAGTTTTCAAGAACAGCTCCGTTCAATGCACCATTAGCAAGTATATCTGGCGTAGTGTATCTTGTAAGATAAGCCACAAGGCCTGTATCAAAGAAATACAGCTTTGGTGTCTTAATAGTTCTCTTTAAGAGGTTGTTTGAATATGGTCGAAGATAGAAAATAACATCTGACTTCTCAAGAACATACAGCCATCTCTTAGCTGTATCATCAGATATACCGACATCAGAGGCTATATCGTGGATATTCAGCATCTGACCGGCACGACAGGCTGCTGAACGAATAAAATCAGAAAAAAGAAGCTTATCAACCTTATCAACAAACTCACTGACATCTCTTTCAATGTATGTCTGAATATAACTGTTATAGAAAATATCTCTGTCTGTATATTTGCCACTTACAAGACCCGGCATCGATCCGTTCCAGATACGCTCATACATCCCCTTTAAATCAGTTGGTTTATTAGTTTTCTTTCTCTTTATTATATCTGAAAGTTCTATAGAAAAAGGAGTTAATTCGCCCTCGCCATATATTTCGTGCTGTGATAATGACTGCATATGAAGAATAGCAATTCTGCCTGCGAGTGATTCCTGAGCAAGCTCCATTAGTTTAAATGACTGAGAACCTGACATCCAGAAGCTTCCGGGCTCTGCTCCGTTATCGATGGCAATCTTAATATATGAAAACAGTTCCGGAGCGTATTGGATTTCGTCTATAAAAATCGGAAGGGAATGAAGCTGAAAAAACATGGCAGGATCATTTTTGGCAAGCTTGCGCTCTTCAAAATCATCAAGAGTAACATACTCTCGGTCATCTTTCATAATCTCTTTAAAAAGAGTAGTTTTACCAACCTGTCTCGGACCTGTCAGCATAATTGCAGAGTATTCAGTTGTTAATTGTAGAATTTTGCTTTTAATATCACGTTCAATATATTTCATAAAGTCCTCCATGGCTAAAATACGATTCAATCTTATTATAGACGAAAATATCGAAAAAGTCAAGACATTATTTTGAGTTTAACATAATGAGAGTATTTGTCGTACATCTGAATGTTATATTTCTGATTTTATAATCGATAACTGAATATCGATGTTGGATTTCATGTGTAAAAATCATAACAATGGAGAATGATGTCATCAAATTTTTAATTTCAATCGGGTGAATCATGACACTAAAGAAAAAAAAGTCTGAAATCCAGTTGGCACTTTTGCGAAATTTGTTTCTTTAGTCGGAAAAAATAAGAATAAGAAAAAGGCTTAGATACGCCACATTTACGTATCTAAGCCTATTTTCAATGGTCGAGGTGACAGGATTCGAACCTGCGGCCCCTACGTCCCGAACGTAGTACTCTACCAAACTGAGCCACACCTCGATAACGTATATATTCTACCACTAAACAAGTGAATTGTCAATAGCAATTAATTATTTTATATATTTACTTTATTTGGAATGTCAGAAATTCAACGATTTTTTAATGTTTTCTTACTAATGAGCAAAAATACTAAAAATCACAACAAAAAATTTATGAATGAATGCTAAAAACTGCTTGACAATTCTCTCAAAAAGTGTTATACTGACTATAAGTGATATTGTGCATTTTTGTATGTACATTTCGGTTGGATCTGATTTTGTATATACTGCCAAAAAGATCTATTAAGGAGAGTTGATTATGCGCTGTGAAAATTGCAATGCAGAAATTGCATCAGACGTTTCAGTTTGTCCTGTTTGCGGTTCAGCGGTATCAGGCGGCAGTGAGAATCCTGCCCGCAATATTGAAGGATTTGAAAATACCGTTGCTATACAACAGAAACTTAAAAAAATGCTTGAACTGGAGGGCGAGGAATTCGTCACCAGTCCTGCCAAATTCATTGCATTGCTCAATGATTATATGCCTCAGTATGAAAAAGAACGCAGACTGCTGAAAAATATGCTCAATGCTAACATGATTAATGATATGCTCAGAGAACCAAATCAGCAGATTGCTATTATGAAAGCTGAGAAATTTATTACTGATGAGATGTACCTTTCAAAGAGTGCAGCTGAATTTGTTATGGTTTGTTTTACAAGCGTCCTCGGCTGGGATTATGAACCATCACATCTTGAAGAACTGAAAAAACCAAAGACTGAAGCTGCTGAAACAAAGGAAACAAAGACTGAACGTATAGATGCGAATGCTAAAGTGTTCAAGAAACTTGATGGTGCCAAGTACCGAATGAGAGGAAATGTTGTTATTCCTGAAGGTTATACAAGAATTGACAGTTTCTGTTTTGACGGCTTTGGATTCCTTAAAACCGTTGAGCTTCCAAAAGGTCTTGTTGCTATCGGAGAATATTCGTTCTCGGAGTGCAAACGTCTTAAAGAAATTGATTTTCCACCGACAGTTAAAATTATTAAGCATGGTGCGTTCAACAAGTGTGCTAAACTGACAATGGTGAAGGTTCCTGACGGAGTCCTTGAAATTGAAGACAGTACATTCCAGTTCTGCACAAGTCTTGAAATTGTTGAAATACCTCCGACAGTCAGCAGTATCGGAACAATGGCTTTTGCGGGTTGTGAAGGTCTCAGAAAGCTGTATCTTCCCGACAGTATAAAATTCATTGATGATAATGCTTTTGCTTATTGTCCGAATCTTACTATACGCTGTTACGAAAATTCTTATATACATAAATATTGTCTGGTCAATAACATAAAGGTTGAACCTATTTCGAGAGGAGCAGTGTTCAAATTCTGACCGGAACAGAAAGGGTTGAGATTTAATGATCGAGCTTAAAATTGGTCAGGAAGTTGAAATGGAATTCGGAGGATATGCAAAGGTTCTCAATGTCATCGGCAGCGGTGGTCAGGGTATTGTATATCTTGTTGAATTCAACGGAATGAACTGGGCTTTGAAATGGTATGATGTGGATAAAATAAAAAATCCACAGGCCTTCAGAAACAACATTCAGAACAATATCAAAGCAGGTCCGCCGAGTGATAAGTTCCTTTGGCCAAGATATCTTACAAAGGAAAATGATGAGGGTACCTTCGGATATATCATGGATCTTCGTCCGAGAGGATTTGATTCATTTGTTGACATTCTCAATACATATAAGCTTGAAATTGATCCTATGACAGGCTGTGCAACTAAGAGACCTGTCAGATTTACAAGTCTTTTTGCAATGGTTACAGCAGTAATCAATATTGTAAACGCATTCCGTCAGCTTCACCGCTCAGGTAAGAGCTATCAGGATCTTAATGACGGTGGTTTCTTTATCAATGTTAATACAGGAGATATTCTTGTCTGCGACTGTGACAATATTGCACCTGACGGAAGTAACTTCGGTATCGGCGGTAAGCCGGGTTACATGGCACCCGAAGTTGTTAGAGGTATTGCAAAGCCGAATGTTCAGACCGATAAATATTCTCTTGCAGTTGTTCTTTTTAAGCTCCTTTTCAGAGGTGATCCTATGGAGGGAGAGAAGGTTGTAAGGGATATTTGTCTTACAGAATCATCAGAACTTCGTCATTATGGGCAGAATGCACTTTTTATTTTTGATCCTGATGACAGTTCAAACAGACCTGTTAAGGGAATTCACGACAATGTAATTAAGCTTTGGAGAATTTACCCTGATTATATCAGAGATGCCTTTATTCTTTCTTTCACTACAGGTATCAAGGAACCTAACAGAAGAATGATTGAAAACGAGTGGCAGAAGCTTTTTGTTCGTCTTCGTTCTGAAATTGTTGTATGTTCAGGATGCGGAAGAACAAACTATTCATCAATGTTTGAAAAACCGAGTGATGAAGTTTACAGATGTCCTAAGTGCGGCAAGGCAATAGGTACTCTCGCTTTCAGTAACAGGGAATGGAGACTTCCGCTTTTCAGAGGAAGCAGATTCTATGAGTGTGAAATCGATCCGAAATCTGATGATTTCCAGAAGGTTGCAGGAGAAATGGTTGAAAACAAGCTGAAACCCGGAGTATTTGGTATCAAGAACTGTTCTGAGAGAACATGGAAAGTAAAGTTCCCCGATGGTGCGTACTATGATATTGCACCCGGAAAAGGTTTTCCGATATGGAATGGTCTTGTTATCAGTTTCGGTGATATACAGGCTAATATGTAAAAAAGGAGTTGCTTTGTATGGGCATTGAGGATCTCGGCAGGTTTGCAAAGCAGGATAATACTTATGATCCGCTCAGCGTAACCGCTGTTGCAAAAAAAAGCCTTGTGATATACTTCCTCGTTGATACTTCCGGAAGTATGCAGGGTACTAAAATGGGTGAGCTTAATTCTGCAATGGAAGAGCTGATACCCGAAATAAGAAGAATAGGTCAGGCAGATACAGAGGTTAAGGCTGCTGTTCTCACTTTTGCATCGAATGTAGGCTGGATGCATCAGAGACCTGTTTCGATAGAGGAATTTGAGTGGGTACGTCTGAGGGCTGACGGAACGACAGCAATGGGAGCAGCTTTTGATGAGCTTAATACCAAGCTTTCAAGAAGTGAATTTATGGATTCACCGTCTGTTTCTTTTGCACCTGTCATATTCCTTCTGACAGACGGTTATCCGTCAGATGATTATCAGGAGGCATTAAGAAATCTTCGTACAAACAGCTGGTTCAAGTTTGGCCTGAAAGCCGCTCTCGGCATAGGTTCTGATACAAATGATGAAATGCTTGCAGAATTTACAGGTGATCCTGATACTGTTGTTCACGCTGTTTCAGGAAACAAACTTGCACAGCTTATAAAAGTTATTGCAATTACTTCCGCACAGATAGGAAGTAAAAATATGACGCTTTCAGGAGATGGAAGCGGTGAGCTTAGTTCTTTTGACGTCTATGGTACAAAGCAGAACGAACTTGCTCAGAATCTGAATAATATATCGGTTAATTAAGGGTAAACCCTTAAAATAAATGAATGGAGAAAGATTATCATGGAAAAGAAAATTTCAAAAAAAGAAATCGCCATTATTATAGTCGGTTCGATTGCTTACCTTATACTCTGGCTTATTCAGGGTAAAAACTCTGCGGCAGAGAATCCGCAGGTAATGGCGATTATCACACAGCTTGGTCAGTTCGCACAGGAAAACAAAGTTGATGTCAGCTCTCTTATGGGACCACTTCAGGGTCTTGCACATTCAGGAAACGGTTCAATTAACGGTGTCCTTGCACAGTTACAGGTACTTATTACTGTTTCACTTGTTCTTACATGTAAGAAACCTGGATATATCACAGTAATCGTAATTAACGTATTAAATATGCTCTACACACTCTTCTATTCCGTACTTATATTGGGAAGAACAGCTGCATTACCTGGTATTGCAATTTCTTTCGTTTCAATTATCATTCTCTCAATTATCTATAATTACATCAAAAAGAATACAAAGATGCATAATGATCTTACAGAGAGCTATGAACAGGCTATTGAAAGTAACAGAATCATTCAGGAGAAGGACGAAGTTCTTACATTCCTTGCTTACTATGACAGACTTACACAGATGCCTAACAGACACCTTTTCATCGATACAATTGAAGAAAAGGCAAAGACAGGTGAAGAGTACACAATTGTTTATGCAGGTCTTAACGGTTTCAGACAGGTAAATGAGAATCTCGGACACGCAACAGGTGACGACCTTCTCAAGACTTATGCTGCAAGAATTGAAGAACTTTGCGGTGATGCAATATTCACAGCAAAGCTCGGAAGTGATGACTTCGGCTTCATTCTTCCTTCAGGCAACACAAGTGATGACATTGCTGCTTTCGTTGGTCAGCTTCAGGAACTCTTCGGTGAACCTGTTGATATCAGAGGAGACGTAATTTCACTCACAGGTAACTACGGTGCTGCAACATTCCCGATTGATGCAAGAAGTGCTGAAGACCTCTTCAGATGCGCTGAGTCTGCAATGTATTCTTCAAAGGACAGCGGAACAAATCAGCTTTTCTTCTACGCAAGATAATTTTAAAAAACAAAAACGGTCTGTCAGACTGACAGACCGATTTCATGAAAGGCAGGTTAGAAAAAATGGACATAAATGCAATGTACAGTACAGCTAAAGCAATGGTTGAGCGTGTTAAAGCTGTAAGACCTGATGCTGTCGCTTCGGATTCTTCTCTTTGTCTCGCTATCACAAGTGACAGTGAAATATTCACAGGTATCAGTGGAATCAAAATAACAGATGATCAGGTTACAACAATCTCTGCTGAATATAATACCATTGTGTCACTTATAATGTCAACACAGTCAAGTGTTGAAAATATGATCACAATTTCTTTCAGCGATTATAAGATTTGTCGTCCTTCTACAGAGGATATTGAGCTTCTTTTACGTGCGAATGAGATGAATGAGAATTGTGAAGTTGCACTCTCACTTGATTTGGCAGTAAAGGCAACAGAGGTTGCTGATGCAGTTGTTGAGGAAGAAAATGCAGTTTCAACTGAAGCGGTTGCTTCTGCAGATGTGTTTGACGGTGACGATTTCAATTCAGGTTTCGATTTTGATGACGTAACACCTGACCAGCCTGTGCCGGTTATAGGTGGTTCAGCAGAATTTGTTGACTCAGTAGCTGCTGATAAGAATAACCCGTTTTATGAAGCACCATCAGATGGACAGAATTCAGGTGCGCCTGAAGCAATTAACGGAATGCCTGATTTTATCAGCGGTGGACAGCCGCAGGGAAATCCTGCTCAGAATGTTCCTGTATACGGTCAGCCGACACCACAGCCAATGGGAGCATATCCGCAGAGTGGCTACGTTCAGCAGCAGCCTGTAATCAATGGTCAGGCTTATCCTCAGAATCCATACGGAGGTCAGACTATTATCAATCCTTATGGTCAGCCTGTAAATGCGTATGGTCAGCCTGTTAATCCATACGGCCAGCCAATGAACCCTCAGATGACTCAGTCAATGCAGATGGGACAGTTCCAGCAGCCTGCGTATGTCAGACCTAACCAGAGCGTACAGTATCAGCCACAGCAGTCAGGTCAGATTCGTCAGTCAAAGCTTCTTTCAGGTAATACTCAGGCTCCGAGCGGCGGTGCGGCTTTCAGAAAGAGACTGAATAATTATCTTGACGAGGGCGGCAGTTCTTCATCACCAAATCCGCAGGATATTGCATCAACAATAGGAAAGAATATTCCTAAGCATGATGCTCCTTCGATTGATGAAATGATGAAACAGGCTCGTGACAAGAAAAAAGTTGCTAAGGTAAATGCTGATTTCAAGAAGAAAATGAAAGACATGGGCATATAAGAGTATTCCCCTCGGTTTTCCGAGGGGAGTTTTTTATTTTCTGTCACATTTTTCAGCGTCAATTGCAAGTGCAATAAGAACAGCAGGAACAAGAAGTGAATCGTCATATACATTGATTTCGTATGTATCAGATAAGCGGAGTAATTTTTTGGAAACGTGCATAACAGGTTTTCCGTAGCTTGTAACTGAGTAATCCCATTCCATGATGTCACCTGATACTTTAAATGCACCGTAATTTAATGTAAAAGCAGGTCTGAACAAAGTAAATTCTTTTTTTATATAGCCTTCGCATCTTCCGTCGATCCATATTTCGTATGTAGGGAGAAGGTGCAGAAGTCTCTGCTTAATAACTCCGACTTCATTGTTATAAGCATCAAAAACGTGCATTTCATGACCGAACGCAAGCTTTGATTTAACTATAAAAACAACGTTTCCGAATTCATCATAAATATCATAAGAATCAAGAATTGCAAGAATTTTCTGTTTTAAAATAAGTTTCATGTAAAAATCCACCTTGTAATAATTATAGTTCTGTCAATTTTTTTCTCAGTTCAGCCATATCGAAAGCATCAATTATTCCGTCAAGATTAATGTCGCTGTTTGAAGCTTTGATAACTGAATCTTTTTTTCCAATAACCCAGTTTCCAAGCGTTACAAGGTCGGCAACGTCAAATGAACCATCACCATTCGTATCACCGATTATGCCTTCTTCAAGTTGATCATGTGAATAAACATTTTTATACATTGTCTCAGCCCATATCTGACGCATTGCATCATATCCTGCTGACTCGGGATGAACCCCGTCTCCGCTCAGATATTCGGGATGTTCATTCATTATGTTTTCAAAATCAGGTCCTTTGATTATCTTATCTCCGTATTCTTCATAGAGTTTATCAATCATTGCGTTATGCTCAGGAATATATGGTGCAACATCAATGTTTGTTGAACCGGGAATTTTTGGAAGCACAGGTATTTTTCCTGCGTCAAGAATTGCATCAATCATATATTTTGTATTATCATAATATGTTTCAGCACTAATTCCGTTACCCCATGAATCATTTGTTCCATAGGCAATACTTACAAATCGGGCGTTGCAGGTACTCAGCCACTTATCAATATTATCTCTTCCGTCTTGACTTGTAATTCCGCCTATTCCGGCGTTTTCCTGCGCAGGGAAATATCGTGAATCAATCAAGTTCACATAGGTCGCATAGCCTGTTCCGTAGCAGTTCATCATGCCTCCCGCTGTAATTGAGTCGCCAAAGAAAATCCAGCTGTCTGAAACACCGTCGGAAACATCATGAACATCAAAATTAAAGCTTACGCTGTTATTGTCAGCTTTTGAAACGTTAATACGAATCCAGTTATATCCATTCATGTCAACAATGTGCTGTCGTGAACAGTAACCGTTGTCAGTAACGGTTTCAGCAACAATCCAGCCATCTTCGGGATATTTGCCTCCCTCCGCCGAATTAACCTCGATTGTGTAGTCAATAGGCTCGGAATTACGGTTTACATACATTCCTATATTATCATAACAGCTGACATTGTACCATACAGCCAGTACCTTTTTGCGCTGATTTTCGGGTACATCTGATAAATCGTATGCAAGATAATCAGGCGCAGAAGATGTCCAGAAAGAGAAATAATGTTCATCGTTGCCATAATTCGGATTTTGAGATATTCCCGAATATGCAGGGACATTTCTGCTGATAATCGGATTAGGCGTAACAGATACTCTCTCATTGGCAAAAGCTGTGATTTTGTTTTCAGTCTTTTCCATCGCCATGCCTCCGTTTTCTGATTTCGTTAATAAGCTTATTGATGTCGTGATACATAATGAGGTCAGAAAAGCTATAGTCTTTTTCATGATAATTACCTCCGTATAAAATAATTTTTATTATTAATCCTGTTTTTCAGGAATAAATAATCAGTTCATAAATAAAATCGACACTGCCCAAAAGACAAATAATCCATACAGCTACTTATTGTATTTCTTCATCTACAATTCCCTTTCATTTACGATTTTTTCGTACACGCTATATTTATAATACTTACTATTCGACAATCAATTCCATTGAAAAATAATGTATATCCATGTAAAATAAAGTTGTAGGAAAATGGAAAACAAAGGAGATTGAAGAATATGGGAAATGAAAATGTAAAAGTAATGATTTGTGATGATACTCTTGAAACGGGTATCATACTCGCATCACGTCTGAGAGAACTCGGAATGTACGCCTATACAAGACGTGCAGAGGAATCCTACATCCTTAGTTCCGTCTCAAAGGATATGCCCGATGTTGTAGTATGCGAACTTTCTTCGAGAAATATGGACTGCTTTTCACTCATCAAGAAAGTTTCATCAAAAGGTGGTTGTTCACCGAAGTTTATAATTACTTCGGAAATCAACAACAGTTTTATTGAAAAGCAGGTGATTGCGGCAGGGGCATCATACTTTCTTGTGAAGCCTTTTGACGGAGACAGACTTTGTTCTGTTATTAAGTCTCTTGTCGTCAATGAATCATCAGATAGTCAGGATCTTGAGGTTGCGGTAACCAACCTTATACAGCGTCTTGGAGTCCCTGCACACGTAAAGGGATATCATTATCTGAGAACTGCGATTATTGATGCTGTGGATGATAACAGCCTTATGGACTGTATAACTAAACAGCTTTACCCGACAGTTGCGAGACAGCATAACACAACTTCATCAAGAGTTGAAAGAGCAATTCGCCACGCAATAGAAATTGCATGGGACAGAACCGAAACAGAAAAGCTGAACAGCTTTTTCGGATATCCTTCGGAACTTTACAGATATCGTCCGACAAACTCAGAATTCATTGCTCTTGTTTCTGATAAATTAAGACTTCAGATGAAAGCATCAGCTGTAAGGCTGTAATTTATTTTTCTGTTCTGTGGCGGATGCGGTTTATATTTCTTTCAAATTCACCGCTGTCAATCCAGTCTGCAAGAAAATACTGTTCCAGCATAGGGACGGTGCATGAATAAAATCCTATTTTTTCCCTGTACAAAGGGAGCAGTTTTTCAGGAATTATCATGTATCCCGCACGAATTGACGGAGCAATCGTTCTTGAAAAAGTGTTGATGTAAACTACATTTTCAATGTGAGACATGGAATAAAGCGTTTCAGGTGCAACACCTGTAAGAATAAACTCGGAATCGTAATCATCTTCAATTATATATGCCTGATTCTTCTCAGCCCATTCAATGTATTCACGTCTGCGTGATGCAGATGCTGTAATATCACTCGGAAAGCTGTGAAAAGGTGTAACATGAAGAATCTTTGCTTTTGTCCTCTGCAGTTCATCAGTACGTATACCCTCGATATCCATTTCAAGCATATCGCACTCAGCACCATTTGCATTATAGACCTGTTTTATTTTTTCGTATGACGGATTTTCAAGAGCAACAAGCTTATCCCGACCAAGCATCTGAATGCAGAGACCGTACAGGTATTCCGCACCGGAACCAATAATAATCTGTTCGGGTGATGCATCAATATTTCTGTTTCTTGAGAGATATCTGCTGATTGCAGTACGAAGTTCAGGACATCCGTTATTAGGGGATTTAAGCAGAATATTTCTGCCGGATACCGAAAGCACCTTTCGCACATGAGAGGAGAAAGCGTAGTATGACAGACTATCCTGTTCCTCTGATTCGGATAAAACAGGGATGTCAGTATAGTTTTCAGGCTCTGCAACAGGGAAGCTTTCATCATTACGGTAGGTAACGTAGCAGCCGCTTCTCTGACGTGCCTCGCAGTAGCCTTCCTCGCACAAGAGGGAATAGGCGTGTTCTGTTGTAACAGCACTTACACCACAGTCCTCAGCTAACTGACGTTTCGACGGGAGCTTTGAACCATATTGAAAAGCACCGCTTATTATCCTGCTCCTTAGTGCGTAATAAATCTGCATATAGACGGGGGTTTTACCGTTCTGTTCAATATTGATATACATAATGCCGTCCTTTCGGCTTTAATCAGAGAGTATACGTAACCATGGGCGTATACTCTTTTCTTATTATAGCATATTAGCATTTTTTTTTCAATGTGTTTTTTAAAATACACAAAAAAATTATTATTTCTGAATTTGTTTCGGCGTGGAAAACGAATATAGTTCTATTCCGTAAAAGATATTGTATAACATCGGAAAATAATGTATAATTATAGAGTAGTGACAAATTATTATGTGGGGATTATTTATCATTATGGGTTGTCCCACATTCAGAAATAAGGAGGTTAAAATGAAGAAGTTAAACGGATTAAAGCTGAATCACAGGAAAAATACCGAAAATTCAGTTACTGTTGATTTTCCTGTTCCTTCAATTGTAAGGATTCCCATGTCAATGCACATGGGTGTTCCATGTACTCCGATTGTAAAAGTCGGAAGTGAAGTGAAGGTCGGTCAGAAAATCGGAGACAGCGATGCACCTTTCAGCGTTCCTGTTCATTCGGGAGTTTCAGGAAAAGTTAAGGTGATTTCGGATTACAGAGGTGCAAGCGGAAGTGTCTGTAAAATGGTTGAAATTGAAACCGATGGTTTACAGACAATTTCAGAGGAGGTTAAAAAACCCGAAATCACAGATAAGGATAGTTTTATAAAGGCTGTGCGTGAAAGTGGTTCGTGTGGTCTTGGTGGTGCAGGATTCCCGACACATATAAAGCTGAATCCCAAAACTCCTGTTGATACCCTTGTAATTAACGGTGCAGAGTGCGAACCGTATATCACAGCAGATTATCGTGAAATGATTGAATGTGCAGAAGATATAATCGGAGGAATAAAGCTGATTATGTCAATTCTGAAAATCAAAAAGACAATAATCGCTATTGAGGCGAATAAACCACAGGCAATAAAGAATTTCACAGAACTTGCTAAGAATGATGATGATATTGACATATTCACTCTGCCTTCAAGTTATCCGCAGGGTGCAGAGAAAGTAATTATATATAATTCAACAGGAAGAATCGTCATGGAAGGTCAGCTTCCATCGGATTCGGGTGTTATTGTAATGAATATTTCAACGGTAGGTTTTATATACAGATATGTACAGACGGGTATGCCGCTTGTTACAAGAAGACTTACAGTTGACGGAAATGCAGTTGGTGAGCCTAAAAACGTAAATGCAGTAATCGGTACATCATTTTCGGAAATCCTTGAATTCTGTAAGACAGATATGGATTCTGTGAAAAAAATCATTGCGGGTGGTCCTATGATGGGTATGAGCATTCCCGATGCTGATATGCCTGTCGTAAAAACCTCAAATGCTCTTCTTGCTGTAAAGTCCTATGACGAAAAGAAAACATCAGCCTGTATAAGATGCGGAAGATGTGTAAGAGTATGTCCTGTTTCACTCATGCCTGCCGAAATCGAAAGAGCATATAAGATTAAAGATATTGATGACCTTAAAAAGCTTAAAGTAAATCTTTGCATGAACTGTGGAAGCTGTACTTATGTCTGTCCTGCAAACAGAAAGCTTGCAGAAACTAATCAGCTTGCAAAGACTATTATTCCGAGGGGGTGAAATGAAATGAATATATTGAATGTTTCTCCGTCACCACATGATGAAAATACGGTTAAAACCGATAATATCATGCTGAGTGTTGTAATTGCACTTATTCCGGCTGTACTGGCAGGATGCTATTATTTTGGAATCCGTGCATTTATTCTGACATTAGTCTGTGTTGTAAGCTGTATTGCTACAGAGTATATATGCAGAAAAATAATGAAGCGTGAAAACACAATAACCGACCTTTCAGCAGTTGTAACAGGTATGCTTCTTGCAATGAATCTTCCTGTAACCCTGCCTTATTATATGGCGGTGATTGGTTCATTTATTGCAATAGCAGTTGTCAAGCAGCTTTTCGGAGGACTGGGACAGAATTTCGCAAATCCTGCAATTACTGCAAGAATCGTGCTTATGGTAAGCTTTCCGTCAGCAATGACACACTGGGTTGAACCTTTCTGGTACAGACATGGAGCAGATGCAGTAAGCTCTGCAACCCCTCTTGTAAGCTCTGAAAATGTATCAAATCTTGATTTGTTTCTTGGAAACTGCGGAGGCTGTCTTGGTGAAACCTGTGCATTGACGCTTTTACTTGGTGGACTGTATCTTGCGGTAAGAAAAATAATTACACTTTCAGCACCTGTTTCATTTATCGGAAGTCTTTTTATACTATCACTTATTGCAGGAAAAGATCCCGTATATCAGATTCTTTCGGGAGGCGTATTCATCGGCGCATTCTTTATGGCTACCGACTATGCAACAACTCCGATTACAGAAAAGGGTAAAGTGATTTTCGGTTTAGGCTGTGGAATAATTACATTCGTAATCCGTAATTTCGGTTCATTCCCTGAAGGTGTTTCATTTTCAATTCTGCTTATGAACATTCTTACACCTTTTATTGAACAGATGACACGCACAAAGGTATTTGGTGCAAAGGAGGTAAAAAATGAAAGAT
>JAZLGM010000045.1:0-5743 GCA_045616285.1 Ruminococcus sp. | reverse complement strand
CAGGAGATGTAAATTATGAAAAAAACAATTGCATTTATCGCATCACTTGCACTTATTACTTCAATGACAGGCTGCGGCTCAGTTGAATCTTCAGAGGATAAAAGCGTAGACAGTGCCGTTACTGTTACAACAAATAATGCCGCTGTTACAGCAGAGAAAGTCATTGTTACAGCAGAGAAAGTCATTGTTACAACAGAGAAAGCCGCTGTTACAACAGGGACTGCCACTGTTACAAATTTAAGCATTCAGACTACTTCAGCGGCTGATAACGACGCTGTTCAGCAGAGCAGTCAGACTGAATCGAATAAGACTGAAAATCAGAATAATTCGGCTGTTTCAAATAACAATACTGTCACCCCTGCTCCCGATACATTAAGCACAACTACAAAGCCGAACAAATATGGTTTTTATCTTGTGGAAACACCTATCTACACAAGTATAAGCGTTGCTGCTCTCGGCGGAGAGTGGATTCTGGCAGGACCTACAGATAACACACTTAAAGTATACAGCTCGGAAGATGATATATATAATGGTACATGGGAATACGGCACTGACGGAAACGTACTGAACAGAGGTTACGTTAAGCTTGAATACTATATTGACAGCGACGGATTAAGTCACGGCAGGACAAATTTCTATGAAAATGACGGCACACTCTGGGAAAGCTTAGTGACAAATGGTGCAATCCAGTCATATGATATTTTCGGCGAATCAGGAAAAACCCATTATATACTCTCTGATTATTTTGATGCTAAAAGCGTTAAAGGCGATGCTTATATAGGCCGCTACGGAAGCAACAAGCAAACAATGGATATTGAAACAGAAGCCAAGGCAGGTGTTGGCAGATATATTATATCAGTATATGGTCCGTCCAGCGCAGCAGAGTATTACACTTACAAGTATTACTGCTATTTTGATGAATGTCATTGTCAGCACACTACACAAGAAAATCTTCAAACGTATCGGAACGTCTGATGATAAAATCAATTTCATCTTTCAGCTTTGCTTTCCATGATGTGCCTTTCTTCTTCTGCTCCCACTCATAATGGGAAACGCATTTTCAAATTGCTGCAAAACGGCAACGAACTGCGACGATTTGATAACAATATAACCGTATATCTTGAATTACTGTCTGTCATGCGCTAAAATATTAGTAGCATTTTAACCCTGTCTGCTGATAAAATGGAGGTAAAATGATTATGCAGACAGTAAGATTTACAGCATTATATGCTAGATTCTCCTGTGATGACGGCATAGATGCAACAAGCGGAAGTATTGAACATCAGAAGTCACTTTTACAAAGCTACGCAGATACAAATGGCTTTACAAACTGCCGATTCTATGCTGATGATGGTTACACCGGCACCAATTTTAACAGACCTGATTTTCAGCGTATGCTTGAGGATATCCGAAAAGGACTTATCGGAACAGTAATCTTCAAGGATATGAGCCGTCTGGGCAGAAATTACCTTTTGGTCGGACAGTATACTGAAATCGAATTTCCTAAGTATAATGTGCGTTCTATAGCTATAAGCGATAATGTAGACAGTAAATATCGGGACAGATAATGGAAATTTGCCCCTTAGTCAGTACCTCGAAATTCTCCATTTCACAGGTTTCCACGATGCCTTCCGCATACACAGAGATATTTTTCGTGGAGTAATATATCTTGATGTAGCGTGAGGGCTTTACCGCTTTGTACAGTTCGTGCCTTCGGAGTTCCACATCAAAGCCACGCATTTCAAAAGAAATGACTACATTTCTTTTTTCAATGAAGGCATTATTCAGATACGGGCCGTCCATACCTGCGTAGGAGCAGGGGCTGATTGTTCCTGCAGGCGGATTCAATCCTTCAATCTTGCTGAACATGAATCGATTTGCTGTTTTGGAAAGGTCAATTTGCTGACCTGTTTCGTTTTCGAGGATAAGGTTATAAAACAATGTGTCACTTCCTTTCAGTTTTTTTGTTTTTTTCTTGAAATTCAGATTTTTTTGTGATATAATAAATAAATAGGTGTGTTTTTTATTAAACTGCTTTTTTAATCCAAATATAAATGTGAGGTGAAAAATAGTGGCAAACGGAGATAGTTGCGGGTCAAACGGGCGAAAACAACATTTTATCAAACATGGCACGGACTGCTGCGTCTTGTTGCTTTTTTTGACTTGCGTTGTTTTTCTCCTGATAACCATTTAGTCAGGGGAATTTTTTATGCCCATTTGACTTTACTATCATTATTTATCAGAAAATAATTAATAGTAAAGGATGGTAAAAATGGAAAATGAAAAGAATGTAGCTGTCATTAATGAGACAGTAAAACCAAATTATGAAAGCGAAATCATCAGCATTATTAGAGGAAATGATACTCCGAAAGTCATGCTGAACAAGCTCGATGACTATCATGGCAGTGATATCGCTGACGTAATCGAACAGCTTAATGATACTGAAAGAAAAAAGTTGTTCCGTATCTGTGAGGTTTCAATGCTTGCAGAAGCTTTTGAGCATCTTGAGGAAGAAACAGCTGCAATGTATCTCATGGAAATAAATTATAAAAAAGCATCTGATATTGTTTCGGAACTTGAAACCGATACTGCTGTTTGTATTCTCCATTCCATATCAAAGGAAAAGCGTGAAACTATTCTTGAATTTCTCGACCTTGATACCAAAAAGGAAATTCGCCTTATAGCATCATTTGATGAGGATGAAATAGGAAGTAAGACAACTGCCAACTGTATTATTATTCGTGAGAACTTGTCTGTTAAGGAAGCAATGAATGAGCTTGTGAAACAAGCTGAAGAAAATGACAACATCTCAACTCTTTTTGTCGTCGATGAATCTGAATATTTTTATGGAGCAATTGATCTGAAAGACCTGATTACTGCAAGAAGCGGAGTTCCTCTTGAAAGTCTTATTTCAACATCATTCCCATATGTTTACGCAAATGAATCGATTGATAACTGTATCGAGCGTCTGAAGGATTATTCTGAGGATTTGATACCGGTTCTTGACAATACCAATAAATTGCTTGGTGTTATTACTGCACAAAGCCTTATTGAAGTTGTAGATGATGAAATGGGTGAAGATTATGCAAAACTTGCAGGTCTTACTGCGGAGGAAGATTTGAACGAACCCCTAAAGCAGAGTATGATTAAACGTCTACCATGGCTTTTAGCTCTTCTTGTTCTTGGACTTATTGTATCGGGTGTAGTTGGTGCATTTGAAAAGGTTGTAGCTCAGCTTACGCTTATTATGGCTTTTCAGTCACTTATTCTTGATATGTCAGGTAACGTGGGAACACAGTCACTTGCAGTTACAATCCGAGTTCTTATGGATGAAAACCTTACTTTAAAGCAGAAATTAAAGCTTGTAGTCAAGGAAATGCGAGTAGGATTTTTCAACGGACTTATTCTCGGAGTACTGTCATTTATAATGGTAGGCTTATACATTATGCTCTTTAAACACAAGGAAATGCTTTTCTCATTTGCTGTTTCGGGATGTATCGGTGTCTCACTTATTCTTGCAATGCTTATATCGAGTGCAGTAGGAACACTTATTCCTCTTTTCTTCAAAAAAATCAAGGTAGACCCTGCTGTAGCATCAGGTCCACTTATCACAACAGTTAATGACCTTGTTGCTGTAGTAACTTATTATGGTATGAGCTGGATTCTTTTGCTTAACGTACTAAAACTTGCATAAATACCATTATCAAATATCAAAAGCATTCTTCGTCATACGATAAATCTCCAGCCGTGACAGTGATTTTCTATAAATAATAATCTTGACATTCTGTTCTTGATATGATATAATTTTAGAGCTGGTTCGGAGGGCAAAACATTCAAAGGAAATGCAATGCTGGATAAGACCGCAGGCTGAAATGCCTGCTGTTTTATCCGGCTTTTTTTATGGAGGTATTTAAAATGCAAAACAATGACTTTACGACAGGAAAAATCCTGTCAAAACTGCTGACTTTTATGTTTCCGGTTATGTTTGCGATGTTTTTACAATCTACATATGGTGCAGTTGATCTGCTTGTAGTAGGACAATTCAGTACAAATGCAAACGTTTCTGCAGTTTCTACAGGTTCTCAGATTATTATGACACTGACAAATCTGATTGTAAGCTTTTCGATGGGAATTACAATTGCTGTAGGTCAGCGAATCGGTCAGAAAAAATATAACGATGCAGCTGATACTGTAGGGACAGGACTTATAGTATTTTCAATCACAGGAATAATATTTACTGTTATCAGTATTATTGGTGCAGGATTTCTTGCTAAAATCATGCAGGCACCGGATGAAGCATATGATATAACCGTAAGATATATCAGAATCTGCGGAGGCGGATTTCTCGTTATCACAGCATATAACATTTTAGGAAGTATATTCCGTGGTCTCGGTGATTCTAAAACACCGTTAATTGCTGTAGGAATTGCCTGTGTATTTAATATTATCGGAGATTTGCTTTTTGTAGCCAAATTTCATATGGGAGCACAGGGAGCTGCACTTGCAACTGTTATTGCTCAGCTTATCAGTGTTTTGATTTCATTTATTATCATCCGCCATACAAAACTGCCTTTTCAGTTCAGCAGAAAAAATATATCTTTCAAAAAGAACTTTGCAAAGATTATAGTAAGAATTGGTTCACCAATTGCATTGCAGGATTTTCTTGTAGGAATTTCTTTCCTTGTCATTCTAGCAATCGTCAACAAAATGGGTGTTGTTGCTTCAGCAGCAGTGGGTGTAGCTGAAAAGGTATGCGGATTTATCATGCTTGTTCCGCTTGCATTTATGCAGTCTATGTCTGCATTTGTAGCTCAGAATATTGGTGCAGGAAAGCCTGACAGAGCTTCAAAGGCATTAAAGTATGGAATTAGTGTTTCATTTGTGTTTGGTATCGTTATGTTTACATTCTCGTTCTTCCGTGGTGATTTGCTGGCGGCAATATTTACAAAAGAACCCGAAACAATTGCCGCAGGCTTTGATTATCTGAAAGCTTATGCAATTGACTGCCTGCTGACTTGTTTCCTGTTCTGTTTTATTGGCTATTACAACGGAATCGGCAAAACAGGATTTGTTATGTTTCAGGGAATCTGCGGTGCTTTCTTAGTCAGAGTGCCTGTTGCATTTCTGATGCAGCATTACGGCAACGGTTCGCTTTTCCAGATAGGCTTGTCAATTCCGTGTTCGACTGTATTGCAGATCATCATGTGCTTTACAGCACTTGTTTACTTTAAGAAATCACAGAAAGAATGAGTATCAGCATAATAAAGACGTTTATATTTGTTTTCCCATCAGCAAAGCTGATAAACTTTATGAGGTGGAGAATATAATCTGTTCCCTAACAGAAATTCGCATTTCTATTTTGATTCAGAAATAAGATCTGAGCAGGCAACTAATTTTATATTTTCTCTATTTTTTATTCACATCATACTTTCTCAAACAACATACAGCCTTGTCTGCCAAGTATTCATTTTCTGAGAATGCAAAATTACATGATTCAGGTGTAATCATACACATTTGCCGCTGTAGTGACATTCACAGTGATTTCATTTACGATTGACTTTTTCGTTCTGTTTGTAGTATAATACTATTAAGATTACTTGTGTAAATCGACAATTTACTGAGTTATAAATCCGAGTATATAAAATTATGCTTACCAGAAAGAAGAATGAATCCATGTCATATACAACATACAAAGGAAATGAATACAGATTTTCAGAAAACTTTATTTATAGTGGAAAATTTG
>JAZLGM010000044.1:0-2070 GCA_045616285.1 Ruminococcus sp. | reverse complement strand
ATCAATAATCTCATAAGTCTGAGTTTCACGAATTGTAAAGCTGTATGAATCAGCATTGTACTTTCTGATTACATCAACAAAGGCGTTTACCGCAAATGAATAATGCTGACAGGAAACGCTGAAATGAGGCTTTTGTGAGCGTTCACCATTAAAATGCTCCGTCATAACGTCAATCTGCTCCAAAACCTGTCTTGCGTATGAGAGCAAAGCTTCTCCGTCACGGGTAAGCTCAACACCTTTATTTGAACGGATAAATGCTGTAATTCCAAGTTCATTTTCTATGCTGTGAATTGCAGAAGTAAGGCTTGGCTGTGCAATAAAAAGCTTTTCCGCCGCCTCTGTGATATTTCCGCATTCTGCTACGGTTATTATGTATTTTAATTGCTGTAATGTCATAGGTAAAAATTAGTTCTCCTCAAATTCGTATACGGACGTTTGCTTCTGATTTCCTTTGCAGTTTTAAGGTCAATATTCATGTAAATCAGTTGTTCTGTATCGTCAGCTTTCAGAAGTGTGTTTCCGTTTGCATCAATGATAATGGATTCACCTGAAAAATCCATTTCAGCTTCTTTTCCGACACGGTTGCACATTGCAATAAAAACACTGTTATGAAATGCCTGTACCCGCAGTTCCCATTCAAACATTTCTGAAGGCTCTGCTTTGGTATTTACTGTCGGAATCAGAATTAAATCTGCTCCCATAAGAGTCTCCGTGCGTATGCTTTCGGGATAGTGTCTGTCAAAGCAGACCACAATACCAATTGTTCCGAATTCCGTTTCAAATACATGAAAGCCGTCATCAGATGGAGTGTAATAGTCCTGTTCATAGAATTGTTCAGCCTGTGCAACGTGTACCATTTTCTGTATTCCGATAATCTCGCCAGTTTTGTCAATCATCAGACTTGCATCATAGCATTTTCCGTTTTCTTCAAGATAAATATTCAGCACAGCCATAATATGGTTCTCTCTACAGGCTTTACGAAACGAGGTTACTATATCTGAATCAATTGTTGTTTTGTATTGTTCAACATTTATGCTCCGAAACTGCGGAAAGAATTCTGTCAGCTGAACTTCGGGAAACAGGATTAATTCAGCCTTGTTTTCGGATGCTTCTCTGATTGCTTCAAGGCTTTTATTCAGATTTGCAGACATATCTCCTGAATTTGACATCTGATACATTGCAATTTTCATTTCAATTTCTCCATAAATTCTATTTTAATTCCTTAATCATTCTGACGCACTCAAAGAAGCCACTCTTGATAACAGTATCATCAACAATTCTGAATCCGTTTTTTACATAAAAATCAATTGCAACAGTTCTGCTTTCAATTTCAATTTTAGAATATCCAAGTTCTGCTATCCACTTTTCAGCCTCTGATATCACTCTGCTTCCTAAACTCTTTCCACGGTATTCAGGCAGTACGACAACTCTTCCAAGTGTCACTGCTGCATCACTAATTACATAAAATCTACACGTCGCAACAGGATAGCCATCATCAAGCAAAATGATATATTTTGTTCCATAACAATCATGCTCATCAAATTCTTCACGCAATGAAATTTTATGCTGTTTATTCATTCCCTGAATTCTTACGGAATACGCCCCTGCTCTCTGCCATTCCTGTTCTGCTCGCATTACTTCAATCATTTCTTAACCTCGTTCATAATATTTTGATACTTAATTTGTATATAGCCCATACAAAAGGTTGATTGCAATTATAATCAACAGATGCATCAAAATATATTAACGTAATAATTATTAAAGCTGCCACTACGCAATAAGAACACATCCTTTTAGCATCATATTAAACTTAAACACAATCAACCTAAAAATAATATCGGTAAAGTCTTTTAAGTTATACCCCAATAAACAGTTTTAATACCGTCCGCCACCATTGACAGAACCGTGAATGAAATGCTGATAAGTCGGGCCGACGGTGACGAACTCAAGAACAGCTTCAGCTTCATCACACGTCGGTTAGTCTATTGTAGCATTTCATTCAGAACCTGTCAACGGCAAGTCGCCTTCGGCGATGGCTGCTTCTTTGCCTCCGGTTCTGAATCTAAGAAC
>JAZLGM010000043.1:0-15350 GCA_045616285.1 Ruminococcus sp. | reverse complement strand
ACAGCACCCTTGTCTGCTGATGAAACCATTGATGCATAACGCTTTAAATAGCCTGTGAGGTTGTCCTTCTTCTTGATAACCATTGTCTTTTTACGCTCTGCAAGTTCTTCATCAGAAACTTCAAGGTTGATTTTGTAGTTAGGAATGTCAATTGAAATAATATCGCCTTCCTTGACATAAGCGATTGTACCACCATTTACAGCCTCAGGTGAAACGTGTCCGATTGATGCTCCTCTTGTTGCACCGCTGAAACGTCCGTCTGTGATAAGTGCTACTGATGAACCAAGTCCTGCACCCTGAATTGCTGATGTAGGTGAAAGCATTTCTCTCATACCGGGACCGCCGGCAGGTCCTTCGTAACGGATAACGATAACGTCTCCTGCATTGATTCCGCCCTCATAGATAACCTTGATACATTCTTCCTCGCTGTCAAATACTCTTGCAGGTCCGCTGTGTACGAGCATTTCAGGTGCAACAGCACTTCTCTTTACAACACAGCAGTCAGGTGCAAGATTTCCACGGAGAACAGCAATTCCGCCTGTTTCGCTGTATGGATTTTCAATCGGTCTGATTGTCTCAGGATCCTTATTGATACAGCCTGCAATATTTTCGCCGACTGTCTTTCCTGTTACTGTCATGCAGTCTGTGTTGATGAGATTTTTCTTTGTGAGTTCGTTGAGTACAGCGTAAACACCGCCCGCTTCATTGAGGTCCTCCATGTATGTGTGACCTGCAGGTGCAAGGTGACAGAGGTTAGGTGTCTTTGCGCTGATTTCGTTTGCAATGTCAAGATTTATGTTTACTCCGCACTCGTTTGCAATTGCAGGGAGGTGAAGCATTGAGTTTGTTGAGCATCCAAGAGCCATATCTGCTGTGAGAGCATTCTGAAATGCCTTTTCTGTCATGATGTCGAGAGGACGGATATTCTTTCTGTAAAGCTCCATAACCTGCATACCTGCTTCCTTAGCAAGTCTGATACGGTCTGAATATACGGCAGGAATTGTTCCATTTCCTTTAAGTCCCATACCGAGAACCTCAGTAAGACAGTTCATTGAGTTTGCTGTGTACATACCCGAACATGAACCGCAAGTCGGACAAGCGTGCTGTTCAAAATCTGCAACATCCTCTGCTGTCATATTGCCTGCTGTGTATGCGCCGACAGCTTCAAACATTGATGAAAGTGAAGTTTTCTTGCCCTTTACATGACCTGCAAGCATAGAACCGCCGCTTACGAAAATTGTAGGCACGTTTAGTCTTGCCGCAGCCATGAGAAGACCAGGTACATTCTTGTCGCAGTTAGGAATCATAACGAGTGCATCAAAGTGATGTGCAAGTGCCATGCACTCTGTTGAATCTGCGATAAGATCACGGGTTACAAGTGAATACTTCATGCCTTTGTGTCCCATTGCGATACCGTCGCATACTGCAATTGCAGGGAATACAACAGGTGTACCGCCGCCCATTGCAACACCGAGCTTTACAGCCTCAACGATTTTGTCAATATTCATGTGTCCGGGGACGATTTCGTTGTATGAAGAAACGATACCTACGAGAGGTCTGCTCATTTCTTCCTTTGTATGTCCGAGTGCGTTGAAAAGTGAACGCTGTGGTGCTTTTTCAACACCATCACAGAAAAAATTTCCGCTCATATTTATAACTCTCCTTATTTATATTTTATTCTTCTTTTTTTGCATAGAAAAACGGATTTCCTGCAAGTTTCAGCAGAAATAATCCTATAATTAAAAATGGTAGTCCCCATAGAAAGCTCATGCACTCTTTTTGGGGGTCGACAACTATCAATCCTAATTTATCACATTCGGAAACGGGGATTACGTCCTCCGAATTATAATATTCACCCATTCTCGCTGTATAATCAATAAACAGGTCACAGTATTTGTCTGAAAAATAAGCTGTAATCTCCTCACCGTCAAGAACCTTCTGATATTCGTCAGAATTTATTTTAACAGCAAGAAAACGATAGGCACAGCCGAGAGATACAACGAAAATATTGTAATCATTTATTATTCCCGTTGAAACTGTTGCAATTACAACAGGATTTTTTGATTCACTTGTTTCAAATGCACCCTCAGCAAGATGAGGCTTGAATACAATATTTCGGTTCTTCTTTATTTCGTCAGTATCATAAACAAATCCTGCCTCGTTTACTGTGACATTTAACATTCTGAAAGCTCTGACAGCTCCGCTGATAAACAGTATAACTGCAATAATAAGAAATACACATGAAAAAAAGTGCTTTTTGTCTGGCAGAAATCTGCGTTCATACGCTGCGCTCATATCTATAGCTCTCCTTATTTGTATTTAATAGCTTTTCTGCTATGAATCAGAATTTATCTGATATTTTCTTATATTGCTTTCCATAAATGTATCTGCCGAACAAAAAAACAAATATTCCGAAAACAGATGACACACACATTACGCTGTATCCTGTTTTTGTGATTTTTCCGTTTTCCGTTCTGAGGTTATTGTTTTTACCAAGAAATTTAATCATTATTTTTCCCCATAAAATCTGATTTATAGTAGAAAAACGCTGCCGACCGTAAAATCGGGAAGGCAGCGTTTAACGTACATTCCGATTACATTATGCAAACGGATAATTTAATCAGTTGTTGATGAACTTGTCCTCTTCGTTGTTCCAGCTGTAGAGCTTTCTGATATCCTCGCCAACCTTCTCAGCAGGATGCTCAGCAGCAAGCTTTCTCATAGCCTTGAAGTGAACCTGCTTGCCTGCGTCAGACATATCGAGGAGGAATTCCTTAGCGAATGAACCGTCCTGAATGTCAGAAAGAATCTTCTTCATAGCCTTCTTTGTATCTTCTGTGATTACCTTTGGTCCTGTGATGTAATCACCGTACTCAGCTGTGTTTGAGATTGAATATCTCATACCAGCGAAACCGCTCTGGTAGATAAGGTCAACGATGAGCTTCATCTCGTGGATACACTCAAAGTATGCGTTTCTTGGATCGTAACCAGCTTCAACGAGTGTCTCGAAACCTGCCTGCATGAGTGCGCAAACACCGCCGCAAAGTACAGCCTGCTCACCGAAGAGGTCTGTCTCTGTCTCTGTTCTGAATGTTGTTTCAAGAACGCCTGCTCTTGCACCACCGATTGCAAGACCGTAAGCAAGTGCCATTTCCTTAGCCTTGCCTGTTGCATCCTGATGTACAGCAACGAGACATGGAACACCCTTGCCAGCCTGATACTCTGAACGTACTGTGTGACCAGGTCCCTTAGGAGCGATCATTGTAACGTCAACGTCAGCAGGAGGGACGATACATCCGAAGTGAATGTTGAAACCGTGAGCAAACATAAGCATATTGCCTGCTTCGAGGTTTGGTGCGATATCCTCATTGTAAAGCTGTGCCTGCTTTTCATCGTTGATGAGAATCATGATGATGTCAGCCTGCTTTGCAGCCTCAGCAGCTGTGAATACCTCAAAGCCCTGCTTTACAGCCTTGTCCCATGACTTTGAACCCTCGTAAAGACCGATGATAACTCTTCCGTTCTCACCAAGTGACTCCTTAGCGTTGAGTGCGTGTGCATGGCCCTGTGAACCATAGCCGATTACAGCAATTGTCTTTCCGTAGAGAAGTGAAAGATCACAGTCCTGCTCATAAAAAACCTTAGCAGTATTTTCCATTGTAAACTACTCCTTTATAATAATATTATTTTATATGTAACTGTAAATTTACAGTTATAATCTTGTTTTAGCGGTGCTACCCTTTTATTCTGAATGGGGGAATGCCGCATTTGTACGCTATCTGCGGTCAAGCTTGCTCAGCTTGCCCCAAGCCTTTTTATCCTGAATGGGGGAACGCCGCATTTTGTACGCCTCAGCGTTCCACGCTGAGTGCGGCTTTTCCCCCAAGCCCCCTGTTAATTACTTAGTTTTGAGACAGTTTTCGCCTCTCTCGATTGCCACCATTCCTGTGCGGCACATTTCGAGAATTCCGTAATTCTTCATAAGGTCGATAAATGCGTCAATCTTCTGTGTTTCTCCTGTAAGCTCACATACAAGCGCAGTTGCTGAGTAGTCGATTATCTTTGAACGGAAAATTTCTACTGCTGCCATGATATCCTGTCTTGTCGCAGATGTGTTTCTTACTTTCAGAAGGAGAAGTTCACGTATAACTGTCTCGCCCTTTTCAAGTACCTCCACTTCCTTTACGTCATGGAGTTTTTCAAGCTGTTTTACTATACGGTCTCTTACCTCGTCATCACCATGAAATGCTACTGTGATTCTTGAAAATCCTGTTGATTCTGTTTCACCCACTGTGAGACAGTCAATGTTGAATCCTCGTCTTGTGAACATTCCTGATACACGTGAGAGAACTCCTGAAATATTTGATACGATAACACCGATTACATACTGTTTCATCTCATCCACCTCACTTGACTTCTGTTATGATATCGTCGATTGAACCACCCGGAGGAAGCATAGGAAGTACAAATTCATTGCAGTCGATTGCACAGTCAATTACATACGTACCGTCGTATGCATAGGCTTCTTTAACGATTTTGCCGAGTTCCTCTGTTGTGAATGCTCTTGCACCCTTTGCCCCGAATGCCTCTGCAAGTTTTACAAAGTCTGTCTGGCGGTCAAGAGTTGTATTTGAATAGTGCTTGTCAAAGAAAAGTGTCTGCCACTGACGAACCATTCCGAGTACACCGTTATTCATGATAACAACGATAAGCGGTGTCTTCTGTGTTACTGCTGTTGCAAGTTCATTGAGATTCATGCCGAAGCTTCCGTCACCTGTGAAAAGCACAGTTCTTCTGCCTGTTGCATTTGCCGCACCGATTGCCGCACCCATACCGTAACCCATTGTACCGAGTCCGCCGCTTGTGAGGAATGTTCTCGGCTTCTTAATCGGGTATCGCTGTGCAGCCCACATCTGATGCTGTCCTACATCTGTTACGATGATGTTATTCTCATCCGCACCATCGCTAACGATGTCGATTATCTTGTAAGGATCAAGTCTGATTTCGTCAGGAATTGCCTCTCTTATGCAGTTTCCGCCGCACTTCTCGCAGTCCTTTGCGAATGTTGAATTCCTTGCGCTTTCAAGTCTTGAAGCTTCCTCTCTGCGGAGTTCCTCAACTCTTGCCTGCCACTCAGGACGCTTCTTCTCTTCAACCATTGAAGTAAGTCTTTCAAGTGCATCCTTTACATCACCCTCAATAACGAGATCTGCTGTGATGTTCTTGTTAAGTTCTGCACCGTCTATATCAATGTGGATAATCTTGAAATTCTTGTTGAAACGCTCTTTTCTTCCTGTTGCTCTGTCTGAGAATCTTGCACCTACTGCAATAACGAGGTCTGATTCATCCTGAGCAATTGAAGATGCATAATGACCATGCATACCTGTCATGCCGAGGAAATTCGGATGGTCAACAGGTACTGCTGAAATTCCCATAAGCGTACATCCGATTGGTGCATCTGCCTTTTCTGAAAGTTTCATTACTTCCTCAGATGCCTTTCCTGAGATTACACCGCCGCCGAGGTAGATACATGGCTTTGATGATGCATTAATCATCTCTGCCGCCTCTCTGAGTTTTTCCTCAGCCGCAAAACTGAGCGGATATGGTCTTACAGGCTCAGGCTTTGCCTCGAATTCGCACTTTGCAACCTGTACATCCTTCGGGATGTCAACAAGTACAGGACCCGGTCTGCCTGATTTAGCTATTTTGAATGCTGTACGGATTGTATCAGCAAGTTCGTTTACATCCTTAACAATGAAGTTGTGCTTTGTGATAGGCATTGTCACGCCTACGATGTCAACCTCCTGAAAGCTGTCACGTCCGATAAGGCTGCATGGTACATTTCCTGTGATAGCAACCATAGGTACGGAATCAAGGTATGCTGTTGCAATACCTGTTACAAGGTTTGTTGCGCCCGGACCTGATGTGGCAAGGCATACACCTACTTTGCCTGTTGCTCTTGCATAACCGTCAGCGGCGTGTGAAGCACCCTGTTCATGTGCGGTAAGCACATGATTTATTCTGTCACGACAGAGATAAAGTTCATCAAAAAGATTGATAACCTGACCGCCCGGATAACCGAAAACTGTATCGCATCCCTGCTCAATCAGAGTTTCAACCAAAATTTTAGCACCTGATATTTTCATTTTAGCATTTCCTTTACTATTTTATTTGTATTCCTGATAATGTAGTGTCCTCAGTTTACCGTCCCTGAAAAAAGCCTTCGGCATTCCGCCGAAGGCTTAAAGCTGCTGACTATGATAACAGAGTACATATAATCAAACAGAAGCTTTGCCGACAGGGCAGAATGAACCGCAGTGCATATCAGAGACCTTAATGACTGCACCGTTAATAATGACGATACCTGTAATGTTATAAATGGTTCTCATTATTACACACTCCCTTTGAATACTCTTAGATTTATTTTATCACGTTGAATACTCAAAATCAATAAGGAACTGTGTTTTTTGTGAAATTTTATTTAAACAGCGCATTTTCAACACCGTTATTTGTGCATAGTTGCATCTCTTTTATTTGTTTATCATATTGTTCAGCGCACTTGTAAGGGCATAAATTGAAGATGTTGTGATATCGTTGTCAAGACCTGTTCCCCAGAAGCTTTCACCGTTATCCGCAACGATTTCAACGTATGACACAGCCTTTGAGGTTGAACCTAATGCAAGTGCGTGTTCCGAATAAGTGCTGATGTTGAATTCCGCATCAAGATATGAACGTACAGCATTGCTTACCGCATCAAGACGACCGTTTCCTGTCGCTGTTCTTATGATTGTATCATCATTGTACTTGAAGTAAACCTTTGCTTCGTAGGTATCTCCGTTTTCGTTGTCCTTTACAAGCCTTGTAAAATCAATATCAAATATGAAAAGAGGTTTCTTTACATTGACATAATCCTTTGTAAATACACCATAAATCTCATCGGGCATAAGTTCCTTATGGCTGTGGTCTGAGATACTCTTGATTCTGTAGCCGAATACCTCACGCATTTTCTTCGGAAGATTATATCCGTATCTTGTTTCAAGAATATAACCTATTCCGCCCTTTCCTGACTGGCTGTTGATTCTGATGACGTCTGCTGAATACTCTCTGCCCACATCTTCGGGATCAAGAGGGAGATAAGGTACTGTCCAGTATTCTGTGTTGCCTTCCTCACGCCACTTCATGCCCTTTGCAATTGCATCCTGATGCGAACCGCTGAATGCCGCAAACACGAGTTTTCCTGCGTATGGTGTTCTGTCGTTTACAGTCATTCTCGTAACTCTTGAATAGAGTTCTGTAATTGACGGAATATCGCTGAAATCGAGTTCGGGATCAACTCCCTGTGTATACATATTCATTGCAAGTGTGATAATATCAACATTACCCGTTCTTTCTCCGTTTCCGAAAAGAGTTCCCTCAACTCGGTCTGCACCTGCAAGAAGTCCCATTTCGGTATCTGCAACAGCACATCCTCTGTCGTTGTGCGGATGAAGTGATACTATGACATTTTCCCTGTATTTCAAATTCTCGCACATATATTCAACCTGATTTGCGTATACATGAGGCATTGAAAGCTGTACTGTAACAGGGAGATTCATTATAACCTTGTCATTCTCCGTCGGCTGCCATACATCAAGAACAGCGTTGCAGACTTCAAGCGCATACTCAGGTTCTGTACCCGTGAAACTTTCGGGAGAATATTCAAATCTGAAATTACCCTCGTACTTTTCTCTGTATTCCTTGCAGAGTTTTGCGCCGAATACTGCAATTTCCTTTATTTCTTCCTTACTCTTTCGGAAAACCTGTTCTCTCTGTGCAAGTGATGTCGAATTGTAGAGGTGAACAATCGCACTCTTACAGCCTTTGAGAGCTTCAAATGTCTTTTCAATGATGTGTTCTCTTGACTGTGTGAGAACCTGAATTGTAACATCATCGGGAATCATGTTGTTTTCGATAAGTGTACGGCAGAATTCATACTCTGTCTCAGATGCGGCAGGGAATCCGATTTCGATTTCCTTAAAGCCGATTTCAACGAGTTTATTGAAGAATTCGAGTTTTTCACCGAGACTCATCGGAATAACGAGCGCCTGATTTCCGTCTCTGAGGTCAACGCTGCACCATGCAGGAGCCTTGTCAATATAGGATTTCTGTGTCCATTTCATGCTCGTTTTCGGAGCTTCAAAAAACTGTCTTGTATACTTCTGTACGTTTTTCATTGTCTTTCCTCCATCAAGATTTATTTTTGGTCTGCATGAAGGCAATAAAAAAGTCCCCTCCATGCATGGCATGGAAGAGACGAATTAATAATCCGTGGTACCACTCTTCTTGATACGCTTTTAAACGTACCCACTCATCTGCGTCACACAACGCATATCTCTGTAACGGGAGAAACCGGTCACGCCTAATAACACATTTCTGCGTTTTCAGCAGACAGCTCAGGGAGGAGCTATGTTCTGAAATGAAATACTGTCTCGCACCATGCTGCACTCCGCAGCGATAACAGCTCTCTGGAATTCCTGTCAGAATTTATTTCCCTTCACAGCCTTTGAAATATTAAGTAATTTTTATTTTACAATGTTTTCTTGCATTTGTCAAGACCTTTTCCAGATTTTTTTTAAAGGAATTATTTTTCTATTGACAAATACAAATTATGGGGATATAATTAAATTGATATAGTATATCTGCACGAAAAAATGCAGAAATATATATAATTATCGGAGGAAATATGGATATAGTAATTGTTGGCGGCGGAAAAGTGGGAAGCGCACTCGCAGGAGTATTGTGTGAGGATCACAACGTCACCATTATTGACAGCAACGAGGCAAGAATAAATGCCCTCGTAAATGATTATGACTGCATGGGAATCGTCGGAAACTGTCTCCAGACAGATATACTTGCAGAGGCAAACGTAAACAAAGCCAACATCTTCATTGCGGTAACGAATTCTGATGAGGTTAATATTCTCTCATCCCTTATAGCAAAGAAAATGAAGGCACGTCATTGTGTGGCACGTGTAAGAAATCCCGAATTCGATCAGCAGCTTGTATTTATGCGTGAGGAACTCGGAATAAGCATGATGGTAAACCCCGATTTCAATGCGGCAAATGAAATTGCAAAGGTTCTTCGTTACCCCGAAGCAATCAACATCGAGTCATTCGCCAAGGGCAAGGTTGACCTTGCTGAAATAAGAATTACATCGGGAAGCATTCTTGAAAATATGGCTCTTTCTCAGCTTTCACGCAGACTCAGACTTGATGTTCTCATCTGTGCGGTTCAGCGTGGCGAGGAACTCATAATCCCGAACGGTACTTTTGTTCTTCATGCAGGAGACAAGATTCATGTTACCGCATCACATACCGCCCTTGTTAAATTCTTCAGAAGCATAAGTGCGGCATACAGGGAAAAACGTGTTAAATCCGCTGTTCTCATAGGCGGCGGGCGTGTCGGATATCACCTCGCAAAACAGCTTATTGAAACAGGCGTAAAGGTCAAAATCATAGAGTCGGATCCGAAAAGATGCATTGAACTCAGCGAAAGACTCAACAAGGTAAACATAATCTGCGGCGACGGTACAGACAACGACCTCCTCAGAGAAGAACGTGTATATGACGCTGATGCAATTGTTGCACTTACGGGAATTGATGAGGAAAACATCCTTCTTTCACTCCTCGCAAAAAATGACGGTGTTGAAAAGGTTGTAACAAAGGTAAACAGAATGAATCTTCTTCAGCTTACATCAACGCTTGATCTTGACAGCGTAATCTCCCCGAAACAGATTACCGTAAATCAGATTCTTCAGTATGTACGTGCAAGACAGAATTCACAGGGAAACAATGTACAGACACTTTACAGACTTGTAAACAACAAGCTTGAAGCTATGGAATTCGTAGTCCGTGAACAGAAGGACTATGTGAATGTTCCGCTTAAAAAACTCAAACTCAGAAGCGGTATTCTCATCGCAAGTATCGTAAGAGGAAACGAACTCATAGTCCCGAACGGTGATGACTGTATCAAGGTCAACGACAGTATTGTTGTCGTTACGACAAACAAAGGCTACAAGGATCTCCTTGAAATTTTCGACTAAAGGAGTTTCGGCAGAATAATGAATTACAAAATGGTCTCATACATAGTAGGTCAGATTCTCAGGGTAGTCGGACTTTGTCTGCTTCTTCCCGTTTTTGTCGGTCTGATTTACCATGAAAAACACGTTTTTTCTTCATTCGGAATTCCCTTTCTTCTGACGATAGCGATTTCGGTTGCTCTCACAATAAAAAAACCCGCAAACAACTCTGTATTTTCTATGGAAGGATTTGTCAGCGTTTCGGCATCATGGATTGCAATGTCATTAATAGGCGCACTTCCTTTTGTAATCTCCGGAGAAATTCCTTCATATCCCGATGCACTTTTTGAAACGGTTTCGGGATTCACCACGACGGGTGCGACAATTCTTGCAGATGTGGAAAGTATGTCGAGAGCCTGTCTTTTCTGGAGAGCCTTTACCCACTGGATAGGCGGTATGGGTGTACTTATGTTTGTTCTTGCGGTAATGTCAAGCAACGATGTCCGCACAATGCACATGATGAGAGCGGAGTGTGCAGGTCCGAATGTGGGCAGACTTGTTTCAAAGTCACGCTTTTCCGCTCAGATTCTCTACGGCATTTACATTTCAATGACTCTTACCGAAACAGGCTTGCTTATGGTGGGCGGACTTCCGTTATATGATTCCCTGATTCACGCCTTTTCATCAGCAGGTACGGGCGGATTCTCAATATGGGGAGACAGCATAGGGCATTACAACAGTCTGTATATTGAAATGGTTGTGGCGGTGTTCATTATACTTTTCGGTGTAAACTTCAACCTTTTCTATTATCTTCTGATACGCAAGTTTTCACTTGTTTTCAAAAATGAGGAAGTACGCACATATCTCAGCATAATCATCATAGCAACCTTAATCATAACTTTCAATGTTGCTCCTGTTTACAACGGACTCGGAGATTCATTAAGGCATTCTTTCTTTATGGTTGCCTCAACCATAACATCAACGGGATTTGCCACTACGGATACGGGTGAATGGCCGATTTTCTCGCAGACGCTTCTGCTTACGCTCATGTTCATAGGCTCGTGTGCAGGTTCAACGGGCGGCGGCATGAAGGTTTCACGTATACTCATTATTTTCAAGACGGGAATAAGAGAACTCAAATACATAGTAAGTCCGAGAGCGGTTGCAACGGTCAAACTCGACGGAAAACCCGTTGAAAAAGATGTAGTGCGAGGGGCAAGCAATTATTTTATTCTGTTTATGCTTCTCATGACAATTTCAATTCTTCTCGTTTCGCTGAACGGATTTGAAATTGATGAAAGTGCCTCCGCTGTAATCACCTGTATGAACAACATAGGCTTCGGTGTGGGAAGATTCTCAACATCAGGACATCTTGGCGGACTCAATTCGTTTTCAAAAATAGTTCTCTGCTTTGATATGCTTCTCGGCAGACTTGAAATTTATCCTCTTATAATGCTGTTTACAGCAAGAAAGGACTAAACATGAAAAAATTATTATGTTCTGTTTTAGCAGCGGCAATATGTATTTCATCAACAACAGCCTCTGCGGTTTCAGCAATTGACACAGGCAGTATTGCTCCATCAGTAATCGAAAGCAATGTGAATGCCGATGATCCTTGCGGCGACAACCTCACATGGACTCTCTCAGGAGGTGTTCTGACAATCGACGGTACAGGTGAAATGTATAACTTTGAAAGTACAAGATATCTCCCGTGGTACAAGAATTTAGCCTCAATCAAAAAGGCTGTAATAGGCAGCGGAGTTACAAATATCGGAAGTATCATATTCTCTCAGTGCGTCAATCTTTCGGAAGTGGTAATTCAAGGCAACATAACAGTAATCGGTCATCATGCTTTCAGCGGATGCAAATCCCTCAGAAGCATCGAAATTCCTGCTTCTGTAAAAACAATCGGAAGATCGGCTTTCCTTGAAACAGGTCTTCAGTCAATCACCATTTACAATCCGAACTGTGAAATAGTCGGTGCAACCGAAACAATTTCAAACGGAGGCTCGGATTCAAACTATTCTTTCAGCGGCACAATATACGGTTACAGCGGCTCGACCGCTGAAGCGTATGCTTCTAAATTCGGAAGAAATTTCGCTCTTGCAGGAAGCGCACCTGTTATAACTTCTGCTCCCGATACAACAACCACCACAACGACGACTACAACTACCACCACCACAACAACTACTACTACAACAACAACTACTACAACGACTACTACAACATCCACAACAACTTCAACTACCACAACAACCGAAACAGAGCCTCCTGTAACAACTGTTTCATATCTGCTTGAAGTTTCACATCTCCCGTATAAAACAGAATACGAAACAGGAGAACCTCTTGATTTAAACGGACTTACAGTAAATATATACCAAGTATATGATGACGGATCAAGAAAGAGAATTGTCAGAAATGCGGACATTGACAGCCTTCCGAGTCCCTACAGTATAACACGTGCTTCAATTGACATCTATGAAGCAGGAACAAAGGAGTATACACTTCTCCTTTCAGACGGTTCGGGATATGTTGCAAATGCAGAATTTGAACTGGTGTATACTGAAGCAACAACAACCACTACCACTACAACTACCACTACAACTACCACAACAACTACAACCGAACCCGAAACTACAACTACCACAACAACAGAACCGCCTGTAACAACTGTTTCATATGTTCTTGAAATTGCATCTCCGCCTTCAAGAATATACTATGAATCCGGAGATTCTCCTGATTTCAGCGGTCTTACCATAAATGCATACGCTGTTTATGAGGATGGAAGAAGAGATGTAATTGCCGAAAATAAAGGCATTGACGAACTGTCATATCCTTACAGTATCGCTCGCCCGACAGTTGATATTTCTGCAGTCGGAGAAAAAAATATCACACTTCTTCTCTACAAAAACTCAGAGTATGTGGCAGAGACTTCTTTCAGTTTATGGTATGCCGCAAGAACAACGACTACCGAACCGCCTGTCACAACAAGACCTGAAACCGAAACAACTTCTGCTGAAACACCAATACCGCTCACTTCCACTACTACTACAACCACAGAAGAAACAACAACTACCACTACAACTACAGAGGAAACAACAACTTCGACAACAACCACAACTGAACCGCCTGTTACAGAAGAACCTGTAATCATCAAAATAAATCCTGATGACTGCTATGTGGGAAATGAGTTCCCTCTTGACTTCACTTCAACAGGTGAACACTATCAGATAAATTATGCTTATACAAGCAATTCGGATATTGTCGATTTCAAGGACGGAAAAATCATCATCAAGGGTGAAGGTACCGCTTCAGTCACAATTTGTTTCAGAAACGACAACTGGTCAAATCAGCCCATGTATACTGTAAATATCACAGCGGTAAAGGGCAATGCACCTGAAAAGAACTATACTGTCGGTGATGTAAACGGTGACGGTGATGTAAATGCCGCTGATGCTTCTGATATTCTCGCAGAATACGCAAGACTTTCAACATCAACTCCATCACAGTTCTCTGAAACTCAGAAACTTGCGGCTGACGTAAACGGTGACGGTAATATTAATTCAGCAGATGCCTCGGATGTCCTCGCATACTATGCGTATGTTTCAACACAGGGACAGATTTCTCCCGAAGAATTTTTCGGGAAATAATATGCCCGACAAATAATAACATGGGGACAGTTCTCCTGTCCCCTTTTGATTTATCCGAACAAAATGAGATTTATGGAGGAAAAAATATGAAAAAATCATTCAAGAACGTAATTTCCTGTGCTTTGTCTTTGTCACTTGCCGCAAATATAATGTCCTGCTTTTCGTGGATTCACACTTTTGCAGAAGAAACAACGGTATTCTACATGAAACCGTCTGAACTTCCTGTTTCAGATGACGGTGCTGTGCATATTTCGCCCGACGAATTTGCTGACGGTGACTATACGCTGAGAGTAGATGTTTTCTTCAAGGACGATTCTCAGACAGCATGGTACGTTTCACCAAAAATCAGATGTGCAAGTGATTTTATCAAACTCGAAAATGAACTCGATCCGACAAATCCGCCTGTTGAATTCGCTTACTCAGAGACAGACAGCGAAGGAAATCTTGTGCGTAACGATTATGCTGTAATAGTTTCGCCCTCTCAGAAATACAATGTGATTAATTTCTCATGCAGAAATGCAAGCTACAGTTTCACACCTATGATACCATACGGAGAATTCTCCGATTCATACAGACTTACAAGCTTTGACGCTGTAATAAACAGCGAGATTCCGAGCGGTGAATATCTCATTTATTTTCTCATGGAACCTGAGGATTATGAGGATCAGCGAGTTTGTGAAGTTTCTTTAAGAGTGAACGGAGAATCCATAGGTACGGCTGTTGAACCACAGAATCTGAGAATCATAATAGATTCGGAAGAACCCGTATTTTCACTTGGAGATGTAAATGCTGACGGAACTGTAGATGCATCCGATGCATCCGATATTCTTGCGGAATATGCAAGACTTTCAACATCAGAACCATCCCGGTTTACAGACACTCAGACAGCCGCTGCCGACATTGACAAAAACGGTGCTGTCGATGCCTCTGATGCCTCACTTGTCCTCGGATACTATGCTTATATTTCAACAAACGATTTCATAGAAATAGAGGAATTTATAGAATTACAGAATCAGCCTTCAGATCCGCCTGTTACTTCTGAACCCGAGGTGACGACAACTGAATCTGAAACAACAACGACAACGACAACTGCTGCCACTACGACAACTGTCACAACAACCACAACATCTGAGACAACAACTACTACCACCGCTGCCACCACAACTACAACATCTGCAACAACTACTACAACACGAACAAAAGCCCCTGTTACAGCAACTACAGCAAAGGTATCAGGCAATTATACAGGTCACATTTACAGAACAAAATCAGGAAGCAAATTCCATTATCTGAATCCTTGCGGAAATGGTACTTATTTTGAATGTTCCGAAGAAGATATAGTAAAATATGGACTTGAACCCTGTGAAAAGTGCGCTTACTAAAATGAAAATCTGAAATTTCACTAATACAACGTGTATAATCCTGTTAAACACAAGCTAAAATAACCAAATATTAAGAAACCTCATTCTTTTTAGGTGAAAACCTCTTGACAAGAATGAGGTTTTTATTTATAATGATGTAGTGTGCTTAACTGCATACAAATATGGAAAAAGGAGGAAGATTATGCCTACATTTAACCAGTTAGTTCGTAAGGGTAGAAAGGATCTTGAGACAAAGTCTACAGCTCCTGCTCTCCAGAAGGG
>JAZLGM010000042.1:0-2130 GCA_045616285.1 Ruminococcus sp. | reverse complement strand
TACAGTGACAGCTATACGAGGAAAATAGTCATTACGAAATGCACTTAAAACAGTTTCAGGTCTGTCAGCCTGACATGTTATCTTCTGACAGAATTCATTTCCCGCACCAAATTCATCTCTTACAATCTGAATGATATCATCTGCATGACTATCAGTCTTTGCGAATATCAATGTTTTCGGAACTTCGTGACGATGTGGAAACAGCTGCGTAAAAAGGTTATCCCTGAAAGTTCGGATCACAGTACGGATTTGGCTTGGATTTACCACATCCCTGTCCATTTTCGCAGAATCATAATCCAAATCTTCGTCCATCTGTTTCCAGCGTTTTGCACGCGTCAGTCGGTCACGGTACTCAATCTGCTGTTTCATAATATGAGCGCCATTCTGTGTTACTTCAGTTTCAATAAGGAATATGTCTTCACCTACATTGACACCATCAATAATAGCCTGCTCTCTCGAATATTCACTGACCACATTCTGATTAAAGAAAGCAAATGTACGCTTATCCGGAGTTGCAGTAAGACCAATGATAAATGCATCAAAATATTCAAGTACCTGAATCCAGACATTATAAATTGATCTGTGGCACTCATCTACTATAATGCAATCAAAGAATTCCGGCGGATATTTTTCATTGTAAACAACCTCTTTTGCCGCCTGAACATTAGCATCGGTTTGCTCGAATAAGGATTCTTCCTCTGCTGATTCGTCCAATTCTTCACCTTTCAGAATTGAATACATTCGCTGAATGGTACTGATGCAAATCTGAACATCGTCCGGAATATATGAGTTCTTAAGACGTCTCACACCGTACAGTTGTGAAAAAGAACGGTTATCATCATTTGGTGTGTATGCAAGAAATTCTCTTTCAGCCTGTTCGCCGAGTGATTTAGTATCTACAAGAAACAATATACGCTTCATCTTGCCGTACTTTAGTAGACGATAAGCAGCAGTAATTGCAGTAAATGTTTTTCCTGCTCCTGTAGCCATCTGAACAAGAGCCTTCGGATGATTATTTGCAAAAGAATCGTCCAGGTTCTGAATAGCTGTAATCTGACATTTGCGGAATCCTGCAGTATCGAATTCCGGAAAATGCTTCATATGGTTGCGGATAGTATCATTCTTTTCAATCAATGCAAGGAGGGTTTCCGGTCTATGAAACGAAAAAATGTTTCTTGAACGGTATTTTATATCAGCATAATCAGTAAAACGAGTAAGTTGTCCTGTAGCCTCATAGGCAAAACGGATGTTATAATCTGCGGTTATATATTTAAATGTGCTGTTTGCATAACGACCTGACTGTCCCTCAACTACAGTAATGTTTTCACCCATTGCATCTTTTTTTGCCTCAACTACACCAACAGGCTTTCCGCCAACAAAAAGTGCATAGTCAACCGGTCCGGTACTGGTAGGATATTCTCTAACTGCAACTCCAAGAGAAGCCATAGGATTTACATCTCGCAAATCCTGTAATATCCAGCCGGACTGCGTAAGCCTTGCATCAATAACTTGTCTTGCTTTTTCTTCAGGAGTCATATTTAGTTTTCCTCCTCCAACTCAAGCCATTCTTTCTCAAGAACGCTGAAATCTATATCGTGAACTTCACAGAAATCTTTAAGTTTCTTCATTGCAATCATATTGGGTTTCGTTCTTTCACTTTCCCATCTATTAACTGATGAAAATGATACCCCAAGTTCCTGTGCTAAGGCTTCCTGCGAAAGGAAGCTTTTTTTACGTATTCTCTTGAATTCTTCTGCAAAACTCATAAATGTATCCTCTTTTTACACTGGTCATATATATGTCATTATTATAGCATAATTAATCGCCAATAATCTATATATAACTCTGACATCAATCCTATTGTCACGGCAACCGAAAAATGTCAAAAACATCAATCCTGTTGTCACGACCCCCTGTTATCTAATCTGTTGCCACAACTATACCCCTTTTCAGACGATAGCATTGTTGTCAAAACCAATAAAAACAGGGTTCCGGCATTCCGCCCGGATAAGGCTATTTTACCGAAACCCTTTGATTTCAAGGCATTTTCACCCTCTTTACTTGTCCACCCTTGACATCAAGCATACGACCTCGCAATGGTCGGTGAATGGGAACATATCTAACGGCTGT
>JAZLGM010000041.1:0-2617 GCA_045616285.1 Ruminococcus sp. | reverse complement strand
TGTATATTTATTTGCAAGGGAGCAAAAGTGAATTATGCAGAAAAATAAATATGCAATGTCGCAAAGCTCCGATTTTTCACAGGAATGAAAAAACAATTGAGCCGAAAGGCTCAAAAATAATCGTACCCGATAGGGTACGATTTGGGAGTAGCAAGCTCGGTATTACCGCATTACATTTTATCCAAAATGATATTACGGCTAATACATTGCTTGTTAGGGGCTGTCTGTCCCTAAGACCCTGAAATTTAAAAGGAGAAAAAACAAATGGAAGAATCCAAAAAGAGGAATCGCTATATGCAAATCCGATTAAGTCAGGAAGAATATGACGCTATTGAAAAGAAATTTCATAACAGCGGAATGCGTTCAAGAAGTGATTTTATCAGGACAATGATTTTCGATGGAATCATAGTTCACTTTGATGAAAAAGAGCTTCGCAAAACAAATCAGCTGATTGCTAATATCGGCAATAATATCAATCAGATTGCTGTCAGAGTAAACAGCACAGGCAGAATTTATGATGAAGATTTTGAAGAAATTCAAAACAGTCAGCGTGATATTTTTAATGCGTTGACTTCTGTTTTAAATTATTTCGCAAGGACATGAAAATAAGCCATTCAAAAACAAGAAAAAAGCAAGAAATCTCATCTATACACTAATATTATTGTATGATATAATAATATAAGGTGATGATTTTATGAACATTAGAAATAATCTTCAAAAATATGCAACGGCTGATGTAAACAAAATTTACAATATGCTGCAAATTTTAGTAAATAGTCGCAATACAAAATCAATTGCACAATATGAAACAAACAAACTGATTAACACAAAGCATGATACGATTTTTTACAGACTGAAAAGGGCTTTTATAAATCCATTCACAGTTGTATTATTCATTTTGGCTATTATATCAGCTTCAACAGATATTCTGCTTTCAAAAGATTACGACAGAAGTCTTACGACTCCACTGATTATGATGAGTATGCTGATTGTGAGCGGAGTAATCAGATTTGCACAGGAAATTCGTTCAAAGAAAATATCCGACAGACTTCTTGAACTTGTAAAAACTCAGGTCAGCGTAAAAAGAAATGGTCAGTGGGAAGAAATCTCATCAGAAGAAATAACTGTCGGAGATGTTGTAAAATTCAATGCAGGAGATAAAATTCCTGCGGATATCAGGCTTATTAAAGCTGATAATCTCTTTGTGTCTCAGTCGGTAATCACAGGCGAAAGCAACATAGTTGAAAAAAAATCTGATACTCTGAAAAAAATTCCTGAGAAAATATCCGACTATGATAACATTGCATTTTCGGGAACAACTGTAATCGGTGGATATGGTGAGGGAATCGTTATTGCAATAGGAAAAGATACTGTATACGGTGGAATTTCTCCGAGTGTATCAGCAGGAAAAAGCCGATTTGATTCAGGTGCAAATTCAATTGCATGGGTGCTTATAAGATTCATGGCGATTCTTGTTCCTGTTGTATTCATTGCAGGAGGATTTACACAGGGTAACTGGATTTCAGCGTTTTTATTCGCACTTTCCGTAGCCGTAGGACTTACTCCTGAAATGCTCCCGATGGTCATAAATGCTTGTCTTGCAAAGGGCAGTTCGGCTATGGAGAAAAAGCAGACTATCGTGCGAAATATCAACGCTATGCAGTCATTCGGCTGTATGGATGTTCTTTGTATGGATAAAACAGGAACACTTACAGGTGACAAAATAGTTCTTGAATATTATATGGACATTCTCGGAAATGAATGCAGAAAAACTCTCGATTTTGCTTATCTGAACAGCATATATACCTCAAGCGTTAAAAATCATCTTGATGATGCAATTACAAATGGATTTGAAAGTGCATTTTCTCTTGATGATAAATATGAAAAAATTGATGAGCTTCCATTTGATTATGAGCGTAAGATTTCAAGTGTTCTTGTAAACCATCAGAATGAAAATCTGCTTATTGTAAAAGGAAGCGTTGATGAGGTCTGCAAACGCTGTAAATATGCGGTATACAAAGACAGCCTGACAGAAATTTCAGGTGATACGGCTGAGGGCGTCGGTGCTGTAGTGAATGATTTGTATGACGACGGAATGAAGGTTCTTGCTGTTGCATATAAACCTACGAATCACGAAATACTGGATAAATCCGACGAAACAGATTTAATTCTGCTTGGATATCTTGCTTTTTTTGATGCACCGAAGAAAACTGCATCTGCGGCAATTGAAAAACTGAAATCCTGTCATGTAGCTGTAAAAGTTCTCACAGGTGACAGCATCGGCACTTCTGTTTCCGTATGCAAACGTCTTGGAATCAGTACACAGAATGCTCTCACAGGCTCACAGATCGATGCAATGTTACCTGATGAAATCGCACTTGCAGTTGAAAAAACTTCACTTTTTGCAGAAATTTCACCTAAGCAAAAATCTGAAATTATCGGTACTCTGCAAACCAACGGACACACAACAGGCTTTCTTGGTGACGGCATGAACGATTTGCCTGCAATGACTAAGGCAGACGTTGGAATTTCCGTTGATACCTCTGCTGACGCAATCAGAGAAAGTGCGGATGTAATTCTGCTGAAAAAGGATTTGAATGTACTTGAACAGGGCATT
>JAZLGM010000040.1:0-5372 GCA_045616285.1 Ruminococcus sp. | reverse complement strand
ACAAAAAAATCTCCCACGAATAATCGTGGGAGATTTTAATATTATTCATGGAAGAAATAAGGGAGAGCATCATAGACGTAGTGTCTTACAACACCCCACCAATGAGTCTGGTCTGCCGCTTCAATGAAATAAAGGTTACCCTTTGAGAAGTCTGATGTATACTTGAATACAGACTGTGTCTTTAAGCTGTTAATCAGACCTTTAAGGTTATCATACGCAATATCCTGTGTTCCTGTTGCAGCAAGAATATATATCGAATCCTTATATTTTGAGTTTGATACTGCCTTTGTTACTTCTTCAGCACCGCCCCAGCAATGTCCGCTAAGAGGCATAAAATATGCAAAATAATCGTTACTGTTTATAAGCACATTCCATGTTGTTCCTCCGCCCATTGAGAAGCCTCCGTATGCTCTGTGCATTCTTGATGCCTCAAGTCCTGAAGGTGTTGTATCCTCTGCGTATGTTGAATATTTACTTTCAACGAATGGTACTATACTCTGTCTGATTTCTTCATGTACATTATATGCTGAACAGTTACCTCCGTTAAATGTCGGAGTTACAACAATCATCGGCTCTATATCGCCATTTTCAATCATGTGGTCAAGCATATTTCCGAATTTTACATCATCACTGAAAATTGTATTTTCATTCTCTCCGCCGCCATGCATAAGATAGAAAATATTGTACTTTTTGCTTGAATCATATCCTGCAGGAAGATATACATTGAGACTCTTCTGTCCGTTGATTCCTGTATATGTTTCCTTTACAATCTTGCTTCCTGTGCTTACAGGATTGAGATAGTCATTCGGTGCTGTCTTGAATGATACGGAAGAATTGTAGTTGAATGGTACCTTTTCAGGCTCCGGAGGAGTGTAAACAGGGAATTCATTTATCTTTCCGATTACATATTCCTCAAGCAAAACAAGGTCATTTATTTCGTATTCTCCGCTCTGGTCAACGTCTGCACCAAACTGAGTATAGCTGCTGCTGAATCCCTTTACGAGTCCGTATCTTGCTGACGCTACGTCAAATTCGTCTATTATTCCGTCACAGTTTACGTCGCCTGGAGTAATTACAGGGGCAACGCCGGCACCTTTAATAACTGTGCCTGCTACTGCGCCAATCGAATCATCAATATAGAAGTTGCTGGTACCTTCATCTGTTTCGACATAGAGGTTAAGATCTGTTGCGCCTTCAGGAATTTTAAAGTTTGTATTCGCAAGCTGAATCCATTCACCCTTTATAGCTGTACCTTTTGCAACCTTATCATAATGCACTTCACCGTCAGCACCCTGATACTGAAGTGTCAGGTAGAAAAGCTGAGAAGGTTCACCATCAAAGTACATTACATTTGTGCTGAAACTGTATTCTTCTCCTGCTTTGAAAGCTGAATTGAGTTTACGTGTAACTCCGTTCCATGAAGCTGTTCTGTCCTGAACAAGCAGTGCTTCTTTGCCTTCGTATGCAGTTCTGCCGCTTGTTGTAACTGTTGCGGCTCCTCTTCCTTCCCATGATTCGGAAGAACCTTCAAATGTACTGTGGAAGTAGTATCCGTTCTCGTCGGGTTCAATAATATGTGAAGAACCTGAACCACCCTGATTTACGATGTAGCTTCCGTCTGAACCATTCCACGCTGTTCTCTCGTATTCAAAGAAATCTATGTCAGCATAGCCGCCTGTAGATTTAGTAGGATAGCTGTAAATAGCACTTCTGTATCCTGTGAAAAGTTTAAGATCATAAGTCATGCTGAGTTCTTCACCCAGTTTTGTCCAGCTTTCTCCGTCGTATGAATAATAGAAATTAGCCTTGTCTATGTTGTATGATGAACTTCCGTCTGAACCTACATTAGCGAATTTGAAATCAACTTTAAGGAAGATTTCATCACCGCTCATATTTGTTTCAGCAATTATTTTATTTGAACTGCTTGCAACTTCGCTTCCACCGTTTTTTGCCATGTAGATTTTTTTCTGACCGCTGTCAGTTACGTAAACTCCGATGTTTCCGAAATTGAGCTGGAATGCTGAAAGTCCGGCATAATCTCCGACTTTCATGCCTTTTGTATCAAGTTTTATGCAGCTTGAACAAGCAGGTCCTTCTGTTCTCATTGTAAGAGTGTTTCTTGCGTTGAGAATATTTGTTGCAAGTGTATTGTTGTGAAGTCTGAGCCATCCGTCACGTTCGGTTACTGACCATGATTTATTGTCAGGGTTGTGATTCCATTGCCATTCGAGTGCAAGGTCATTTGAATTGTAGCTGAAATCATCATCGCCTGCAAGACTTGTTCCTGTTGAATCACCGTCAACTGTTATTGTTAAAGGAGCCTTTCCGCTAACACCCATCATAGGCCATCCGTTTTCCCATGTAACAGGCACAAGAACCGGTATTCTTCCTACTGAACCGTGGTCTTGGAAGAGCATTCCGTACCATTTTCCGTCAGGAGTGTCAACAATTCCACCCTGAGCAACACCTGCACCGTAGGTTCCGAGACCTGAATTAAGAACTGTCTTTCCTTCGTAAGTTCCGAGGATATCCTTTGATCTGTAGCAAAGCTCAATTCGTCCGCTTGTACTTGGCCATGCGATAACGAAAACATAGTAGTAATCGCCTATTTTTTGAATATGAGAACCCTCACCTGCAAGATTGTCAAGACCTGTTTTAAAAAGTGTTTTGTCTGCTCCGCCCTGCTTGAATCCTGTCATATCCGAGTTGAATTCCTTAATCTTGATTTCGCCGCCTCCGCCGTAAACAAGATAGTTTCTTCCGTCGCTGTCAAAAAACATTGAAGCGTCATGATACATACCGTTGAGTTCAACTCTTGACCATTCGCCATTTTCAATATCATCTGTTGAATAAATGTAGGACTTTCCTGTTCCGTAACTGCCGAAGAAAACGTAGAATCTGCCCTTATTGTAACGAAGACTTGCAGCCCACTGTCCATGTGCATAGTCATGCTTTCCGTTTGTAAGATTCTGAACATCACCATCTGCAAGTGTGTCATAAACATAGCTGCATATTTCCCATGTTACAAGGTCTTTCGATTTCATAATCGGTGCTCCGGGGCTGAAAAACATGGTTGTACTTACCATGTAGTATGTATCACCCACACGAATTACATCACAGTCGGGAACATCTGACCATATTACAGGATTATTCACTGTTACTGCCGCCTCTGCATTAAGTGAAACAAAATCCTTTGAAATCTCATCTGTCAATGTTCCGACGCTCATCAGGGCAACAGCAGAGAGAACTGTGCCTGATACTGCTCTTTTAAAAAAGTTCATATAATTACCTCCGTTTATATAAAAAATACTGTTAATAATATTTTACATTTTTTACCTTATTAACACAAGAGACAAAATGAAGAAATAGTGTACTTTTTGAATATAATAATAAATATTATATTTTACTGTAAGATGTGCTTGATATGGTGGTATTAAAACAACAGTATGATATCAAAACTTACTCAAACTATTGATTTTTCATACGACTTGTTGTATAATATTTTTATCGGATTCAAGATACCGATAAAAATTCTATTGGAGGCTAATTATGAAAATTGAAACAAAATGTCTGCACGCAGGTTATACACCAAAAAATACAGAACCAAGAGTTGTACCTATAGTTCAGAGTACAACTTATGTTTACGACTCAACAGATGATGTTGCCGCTGTATTTGATGATCCTACAATAAGCCTTATTTACTCACGTTTTGAAAATCCCACAGTTATGGCTGTTGAGGATAAGATTGCCGCTCTTGAAGGCGGTATCGGTGCTATGTGTACATCAAGCGGTCAGGCTGCAACTCTTTGCGCTATGCTGAATATCCTTCAGGCAGGAGACAGCTTTATCTCCACAACTTCCATTTACGGAGGAACTGTAAACCTTTTTGCTGTTACTCTGAAAAAAATGGGTATCGAGTGCATTTTTGTCAGCCCTGATGCATCAGAAGATGAGATTAATTCCGCATTTAAGCCTAATACAAAGGCTGTATTTGGTGAAACAATCGCAAATCCGGCTCTTACAGTTTTTGATATTGAGAAGTTTGCAAAGATTGCACACGCAAATAATGTTCCTCTTATTGTTGACAACACATTCCCGACTCCTATGCTTTGCAGACCAATTGAATTTGGTGCTGATATTGTTATTCACTCAACATCAAAGTATATGGATGGTCATGCAGTTCAGGTTGGCGGTGTTATCGTTGATTCCGGTAATTTCGACTGGACAAGCGGCAAATTCCCTGAGTTTACCGAGCCTGACGAGAGTTATCATGGAATTGTATACACAGAAGCTTATGGCAAGGCAGCCTACATTGTTAAGGCAAGAATGCAGCTTATGCGTGATTTTGGCTGTTATCCTGCTGCACAGTCAGCGTTTTACCTTAACCTCGGACTTGAAACTCTTCATGTCAGAATGAAGCAGTATTGTCAGAATGCACAGACTGTTGCTGAGTTCCTTGAAGCGAATAAAAATGTTGAGTCTGTAAACTATCCGGGATTAAAGAGTAATCCATATCATTCACTCGCTGAAAAATATCTGCCTCTCGGATGCAGCGGCGTAATCTCTTTTGTAATCAAAGGAGGACGTTCAACTGCTGTTAAGTTTATGGATTCTCTTAAACTTGCATCAAATGAGGTTCATGTTGCAGATATCCGCACCTGTGTTCTTCATCCTGCAAGTGCAACTCACCGTCAGTTAACTGATGAACAGCTTGTTGCAGCAGGAATTAACGGAGGAATGATTCGTCTTTCCGTTGGACTTGAAAACATTGATGATATTCTCGATGATCTTAAAAATGCTTTTGCAGCAATAGAATAATAAAAAAGCAGGCTCTTCGGAGCCTGTTTTTTATTATCATTTATTGTTATTCAACCATTTATTGTGATATAACCAATTTATGCGGTGGAAAACAAATAATTACAGCAATAATTGACAATAACAATTTAACTCAGCAAATTTTGACTTGTTTTGTTCATAATTCTGTAATAAAATAAACTCAAAGGAACAGGGGGCATCCGTAATGGATGTGTTTCTTAATAGGAATTTATTTTTTAAGAGAGCGAGGAATGATTTATATGAAAAACGGTATTGCAAAACGTGTCTTTGGCACAGTAGCAGCTGTGGTTGTATGTTTCTCATCTATTCCGAGTGTTTTAGTTTCAGCAGCAAATGTTGGAGATGTACTCAGAGTAGGAAACGGACAGGCATCGCAGCACAAGAGTACCTGCGACGGTTACAGCTATGAAGTATGGATTGACCAGACAGGCGGAAAGGGTTCAATGACACTTGGAAAGGGTGCAACATTCAAGGCAGAATGGGATTGTTCAGTTCCAAGCGGTAACTATCTTGCACGTCGTGGTCTTGATTTTGGT
>JAZLGM010000039.1:0-2342 GCA_045616285.1 Ruminococcus sp. | reverse complement strand
TCCACACAAGAAGCTTTGAACAGCTTGCCCATTCATAAACGGTCAGTTCATCTGCATCAATATTATGTTTGATGTTTGATTTGCCGTAATATCCGTTATAAATAACTCCGTCTGCATCAAAAACGCTTACCTCGCAGGAAGCAAGACCTTTTTCACGCTCTGAAATATAATCGTTGATGCTGTTTTCAATATCTGAGTATGCAATTCCTGAAGGTGTGATTTTTGTTTCACTCTCAGCATGAGCGTAGTTCCCTCCGAATGAACACATTGCAATCACTGCCGCAGAAATAGTTGAAATGATTCTTTTCATTGTAATTCTCTCCTCGTTTTTATTGACGCTTAATTAGCTTATGCGTATATATTACCTTGTCTATCTTAAACGAAGAATTGATTTATATTAACTGAACATTAAAATAATACTGTCAACAGCAAAAAATACTCTGAAAAACTGAATAAGGCATAAATTTAGGGCTGTTCGAGAGATAATTTGTGATTCTCTCGGACAGCCCATTTTAATTCACATGCTATGCTTTACTCTATCCTCAACCTCTGCACGTTTGCCATCGTTGAAACGGTCGAGCGAGCCGACAAGATAACCTGTGATTCTTCTCACTCTCTCAAACGGGATATTTTCAAACTCACATTTCAGGTCGACAAATTCTCCGTCTACCTGAATAGTCAGTTCCTTAATAATCTTATCTGCGTACTTCTGTTTACTGTGTTCAATGTATGCGTCAATCTCTTCCTGTGAAATCTGTTCTCCGATTACTGTTACTTTCATATAGACCTCCAGCGAATGATGTTTTTGCTTTACCTATTATATCACAAATTGGGATACTAATCAATGTTTTAATATCATACAAATATTATGATTTTTTTTGTGATGTCCTTGTAATTCCAATGAATTTATGGTATACTTAAAATATGCATAAGCCCATACACAAGAAATGGAGGTATTACAATGAAAAGAAAACTTGCTGTTTTAGCTGCGATGGCAATGTGTGTGTCATCTGTTCCAATGACATATGTGTCTGCGATTGATTTTATGCCTGTTGCAGGAGTTGTAAAGTCAAGCATTCCTTCATGGATTCCTGAGACCTTTGCGGATGCAATGTCGTTTTACAACGAGTATGGTGTAACGCATGTCAGCAATGGTAACAATGGATTCGACGTAGTGTGTCTTGTTTTCCCTGAAAGCACTTCTTCTTCAGCAAAGTACGAAATCAGGACAACTGAATCTGTGAATAATATTTATCACGAAACCTTTACAAGTCCGATTGGTGATACAAAGTATGAGGTTGCGGCATATTATGATGACTGCAAGTCTCCGACTTCTTTCAGCGTTGATTTAAACTGCAATGATGAGATTCAGTGGAGTTATGTATTTGATTGCGACGGAAGCGGTAATCTTACTGAAACAGATTTGTATTCATGGGTTCCTGACTGCATTACTGAATTTAATGCTTTTAAAGCGGAAAACGGAGTAATGTCGATTAAGAACGGATACGTTGCTTACTGTCAGACCACCAATCCAAGCACAGGCTATAGCTGGTCATGGAATCAGAGCGGTGACGGAGTTCTTACAAAAAAACTTGAATCAGGCTGTACCGAGAAATATGAAATTCCACCTACAGGCAATGGTATTGAAACATTTATCCTGTTAAAACCTGAAAAGGACGGCAATGTTAACCTTAATCTTGTTTATGAAAGAACATTCGAGCCGAATTCAGCGATTGAGACAATCGACAAGACTTACCTTATCAGCGAAAACTGTACAAAGATAAAGGAAGTAAGCAACAGCCTTAATCTCCCTGAGCTTAAACAGGGCGAAGCAAGAGTCATCTTAACCGACTATGATACCGGTGAACTCATCCCACAGGAAATCTTTGATTCAGTGGAGTATTTAATGATGGGAACCGATATCGGCTATAAGAATCCAAACGTAGAAGGCGGCTGGATGTATACAGGTCCGATGTTTGAAATTGACAGCAATCCATACTACTGTGATGAGCTTGCAGGGTTTATCGACGCTGATTCATTTGGCGTCAATCTTACCGCTGCACCTCAGGGCTATTATCTCCCTGATGACTATAGAGTAATCACAATAAATGATAACGGCTCACTTGAAATTGAGTTCAGACTTAAAAAGGATTATACGAAAGGCGACATCAATGCAGACGGCGCATTCACAGTAGCAGATGTTGTTATGCTCCAGAAATGGCTTCTTGGCGTACCTGATGTGACACTTTTTAATTGGAGTTCTGCTGATTTGTGTGAAGACGGAGAGCTCAACGTATTTGACCTTTGCATGATGAAGCGTGAGCTTATCAGCCAAAAGCAGA
>JAZLGM010000038.1:0-2451 GCA_045616285.1 Ruminococcus sp. | reverse complement strand
TTTTCAATTTCGTATCTGTAATCATACCATGGGAACTGTGAGTAGTCTGTATCGTTTAAACTCCACATTCTTCCAGTACCTGATATTGAAAGCGTTTTTGTACTCTCATTATAATTGAATGACAAATTGTCACCACAATTGCCGGAAAGAATTCTTTCTCCATCTGAAAGAGCATTAAGGCTCATTGCAGATAATGCAGGTATTACTTCCTCATGTTCTTGGCTCTGAAGAAGCCACATCTGATAATCATGCATTTCCTGATCAGACATTACGTTAATTTCGTTGTCAGAAAGGTTCGCTTTATCGGTTGAAACTTCTGGTTCAGCAGCATAAGCGGTTATCACATTATTAAACGCAATAAAAGTACACAGCGTTGAAGCAACAACCGATTTTATACGATTTTTCTTCATATTTTACCTCCTATGTTAAGGTTTCAACTCAGTTAAATAAGCATAAAAAGCTAATCTGAGTTTTTGTTTATTCTTATTACTTTTCACATCAATATAAAAGTTTTCTCTTCATCATGCAAAGGTCAAATACATCAAGGTGACCGTCAGCACATAAATCAGCGGCTTGCCAATATTTTAATTCCGTATTTGGCACATTAAGCAACCATTTCTGAAGAAGAACAACGTCAGATATATTAAATTGTCCATCCAGATTGACATCTCCTTCTGGGAAATCCCAGTCCAGAGCAATAAATTCAAAAACATTTTCATTATATGCGTAGACCTGTGTTTTACTTCCGGAATATCCATATATAGTTGTAGGTACAGCATTATATGAATTTGTTCCTGTTGCATATCCGAGAGGATAGAATCGGTTGTTAAGAGTGAGTTTAGGTGCAAGAATTCTGAATGATTTTATATTCGGACAATCAAGGAAAGCTGAATTACCTATTACTGATACTGTTTTAGGAATTATTACTTCTCCTGATAACCCTGTTTTGCAAAATGCCCCATCTCCAATTTCAGTTATGCTTTCACCAAAATTAACGGAAGTTAAAGCCTTGCACTGTTCAAAAGCAGAACCTTCAATAACTTTTAACTGATTACCAAATGATACTTTAGATAGCTTGGAACAATTAACGAAAGCCGCTGCTTTTAATGTTTCAAGTGAATCAGGGAATTCTATATTCTCCAAAGCTGAACAGAATGAAAAAGCAGAATCTCCGATGATTTTAGTACCTTCTGAGATATTAACAACTGTTAATGATGAACAACCGCCACAGATATTATCTGGAATAGATACAAGTGTACTTGGAAAACTAACTGTTGTCAGTTTTGTGCAATCTCTGAATGCTTGATTTCCTATCTCTGTAACACTTTCCGGTATTGTAAGTTTTACAATTCCACACTTCTGAAAAGAATTGTTTCCTATGGATTTGAGAGAATCAGGAAAAGTTACAGAAACTGCATTTGTGAGATTGTAAAATGCTTTATCTCCTATACGGGTTATACCATTTTCAATTTTTATTGAATTTATGTCAGATGAAAAAGTTTTCCATGGAGTATCCTTTGTAGATGAATTGCCGGTAAATGTGTAATCAGGAATTTCACCTTTACCTTTAATTATCAGCACGCCATCTTTAATTGTCCATGTTAAGCCATCAGCAAAAGGATATTCCTTATTTTCTGTGCTTTCATATTTCTCAAATGAAATTCCGTTAGTTTCAGCATATTTTTGAGCTGTACTGTTAGCTATTCCGTATATCATATAGTCAGTATGGCTTATTGAATTAAAAGCTGAAAGGTCAAGTGTTGGATTGAGAACAATCATTTTTTTAAGTCCAGAACATTTGCTGAATGCACCATCTTTTATTTCTGTAACTGAATCACTTATACTTACATATGAAAGAGATGAACAATCAGCAAAAGCAGATGTTCCTATTGTTGATATGTTTTTATCAATTACAACGCTTTCAAGAGAAGTGCATCCGCTGAAACAAAGCCAAGGGATTTCTTTTATTCCATTTCCGAATGATATGCTTTTCAGACCAGAACAATTGCTGAAAGAACCTTTAGCCAATGAAACAAGGGAATCTGGCAATGATAATTCTGTAAGACTTGAGCAACCACTAAAAGCATTAGTTCCGATTTTTGTTATAAAGTCAGACATTACTATCTGTTCAAGTTTAGTACAGTTTTTAAATGCAGAATTGCCGATTGTTTTCAGGCTGTCAGGGAGAATAAGTTCTTTAATGTGAGTACCCTGAAAAGCTGATTCCTCAATGGTATTTAATTTTGATGACCATTTAACATTTGTAAGTGGTAAAGCATAGAATGCTTTCTTACCAATACGCTCGACACTTTCAGCCATAGAAACAGTATTCAACTTAGGCATATCATGGAATGTGTATGCGCCAACTGCTGTAATTCCATTTTCAATGAAAACTGATGTTATCTTATCGCTGTAATCACTCCAAGGCTGATATTCAACTATTTCAGTATA
>JAZLGM010000037.1:0-25657 GCA_045616285.1 Ruminococcus sp. | reverse complement strand
CGTATCTTTTGCACAATCTTTGTGCGGTATTGATTAAGGTTAAATCCCCGATTTTTTTCGGGGATTTTTTTATAAATACTTGAATTTTATCGTCTAATGTGGTAAAATAAATTTATGTTCAAAAGAACGGAGGAATCAATTTGAAAAAGAAAAGAATTTCTGCTGTGATTTCAGCAGTTTTTATATCATATTTATGTGCTGTACCTCTTACAGAGAGTTTTGCTGTAACAGGAACACAGCGTTCGGTTACGACAGCAGAACAAAGTAAAGTAAATGAAAGAAACTCAAAAACAACTGCTGTTGATGAGGATGAGGAAGAAGAAACAACAGAGAAGAAAACTCAGAAAATAACAGATGAAGACGATACTCCTTCTGCTGAAATAAATACTGAATCGGTAACAGAAGAAGAGGAGTCTGAATTTGTTGATAATACTGATTCAGAATCATTCACAAGCTGGAAAGAAGCGTATTATGCAAAACTCAGTAACTTTAAAAAGACAAAAGCATACGATTCTGAACTTTCAGCATGGGATTTGTATGATATTGATGATGATGAAATCCCTGAACTTTTTATTTCACCGACTTCGACAGCCCGCACGGGTGTATATGTATATACGTTTTCAGATAACAGATTGATTTCACTCAGTTTTCCTGAGAGGAGTGGTTCTTCAGATACTGCCGGATCATGGGGAACGGTATCACTTATTCCTGAGAAGAATCTTCTTCTTAGTTACAGTCTTAATGATTGTACAGAAAAGGAATATTATTACAGATTCAGCGGAAAAATGTTCAATTCTGATGCTTTCTTCTCAAATAGTAAGCTTGACGGAGAGTATTATTTTAACAGTTCAAAAGTTACTGAGGATAATTACAACGCTGAACATGAGGATTATGAGGAACTGAACAAAGTTTGTGTAGGAAGAAAATTTCAGTTCAGCGAACTTGCAGTATCATTTCAGTCATACACACTTTCCTCTGTCCCTCAGGAAACAGAACCTCCAGTATCAGAGGAGATTACAAGAACAGAGACAGAAGAAAATAACTCTGCCCTCAAGAATAATCTTCCAAGAATACTTGCGGCAGGTGCTTTGATTGCCGCATTAGTCGCAGTTCTTGTTCCTTTTCTCAGAAATAAGAAAAAACACGATGACAAATCAGCGAAATAATAATAAGACAGACACTGATATAGAAGTTTTGTGTAATATTATTTAAAAGCTTTTCAGTGCCATTCAATCAAAAAACTTGACATACGATAATATGCCAAGGGCAGTCTTTTGAAAAAGTCGTGGTAATATCGTAAAACAATGCGGGCGGCAAAACGACGCCCGCAATTACTCGAATAAAATATAGTTTTTCGACATGCAGAAATCTCCCGTATTCTTTTATGAATACGGGAGATTTTGAAATATTTAATAATTAACCAAAGTATCTCTTGAGAAGTCCCTCAAATGCCTTGCCATGTCTTGCCTCATCCTTAGCCATTTCATGAACAGTATCATGAATTGCATCGAGGTCAAGCTCCTTAGCTCTCTTTGCAAGTTTGAGTTTACCCTCTGTAGCACCATGTTCAGCAGCAACTCTCTTTTCAAGATTTTCCTTTGTTGAAGAAGAAACAACCTCACCGAGAAGCTCAGCGAACTTCGCAGCGTGTTCAGCTTCTTCATAAGCGGCTTTCTCCCAGTAGAGTCCGATTTCAGGGTAACCCTCTCTGTGTGCTACTCTTGCCATTGCAAGGTACATTCCTACTTCTGTACACTCACCTGAGAAATTTGCACGAAGACCATCAATGATTTCCTGATCTGTAACAGCCTTTGCAACGCCGATTTCATGCTCACAGGCAAAAACAAGACTGCCTTCTGTTTCTTTCTTTGTAAACTTAGAACCAGGAACTCCGCACTGAGGACATTTTTCAGGTGCCTCGTCTCCTTCATGAACATATCCGCATACAGGACATACATACTTTGCCATTTGTTTTTCCTCCATATTATTAATTTTTTCAAAATCTGATGACGGGTGCTTACATATCGGACATATAAAATCTTCAGGTAACTCCTCGCCAACATATTCATAGCCGCATACAGCGCAACGCCAGATGGTCTTTCCGTCATTTGTTGTTCCGACAGGCTGCGGCTTGGGTTTAATATTATTTAAATAATATTCATAAGTTGCTGATGGTTCAGGACTCAGTACTTCCATATCAGTGATTTCACCGATAAACATTGTGTGTGAACCAAGGTCGGCAGTTTTTTCAACTGTGAGAGTAAAAAAAGCATTTGTTCCTTTTGTAACGTAGTAAACACCGTTTAAACCACGCTCACAGTCAGTAAATGTACTGAATTTGTCGGTGTTTTTCCCTGACTGAAATCCAAAATGCCTGAACAATTCAAAATCTGCTCTCTGACTTATAACAGAAACTGCGAATTTTCTGCTTTTAACAATCATATCATGTGTAAGATTAGCCTTGTTTACGCAAATACTGAGTTGATTCGGTTCGGATGCAGCCTGAATGGCAGTATTGATGATACATCCGTTGTCTTTTTCTCAATCAGTTGAAGTAAGAACAAACAATCCGTAACTCAGTTTATACATAGCCTTTTTATCCATAAACTACTCTCCTTTACATGATTTACAGATCCCTTTAAAAAGGATATCGTAGCCAAGGAACTCCATCCCATTAGTTGTACGAATGCGATCGATAAGATTATGTATAACATCAATATCGACATCTGAAACGCTATTGCATTTAATACAGCGTACATGATAGTGTTCTTTAACTGTAAAATCATATCTGTCGGGACCATCAGGAATTTCTACTTTTCTTATTTTGCCCTCAAGGGCTAAAATATTAAGATTTCTGTATACTGTGCCTTTGCCGATGTTAGGATAATCAGCAATGATTTCGGAATAAACCTCATCAGCTGTTACGTGTCTTTGCATCTTTATGACAGTATCCAAAACAATTTTTTTCTGAATAGTAATACGCGTAATAATGCCTCCTAATCAGGAATAGTTCCTAATAAAGATTGTATTACATTTTCTACTTAATTTCAATAGTAAATCTTCACAAATTTCAATCTATAATTTGTGAAATCAATCAAAAGCAGTATAAATATATAATTAATTGTCGATTTTTTATTATAGTTTTAAAGTTTTTTCTTAATCTGACGATTATTTTCTTTTTTATAAATTAATACTGCTAATTCAATAATTATAAGTATGATACACAGAATCTGATTAATCGAAATAATCTTACCCTGATGTGATTCACGTAGAAAATCAAGCATAGCTTTTGAAAATGCAGACAGAATAAAAATAACGCTGACCGAGTATTTTTTCCTCATTTTGTACATACAGATGCCGATTATGAAAATAATTGCAAATACAAAAACCTCAGCAGCCTGAACAGGAAAAACAGTTATTATATTTTCCTTGCCTATGTACTCTATGCTGAAAATACCGTCATATTCAAAACCATGACAGCATCCTGCAAATACACATCCGACTTTTGAAACACTATACATCAAAGGAAGAATCAAAGTACAATTCTGTATCAAAATCCCGAATTCATCACGTTTTTTTTCAATCATGGAAATGAGTATTATCCCTGCATACATTCCCATAAGACCACCTATTGAGGATAATCCGAATGTCTTTCTCCCTGATGTGTAATAGGTCAGCATAACACCAAAAACAATACTCATAATCGGTTCAGTAAATAAAAGACATCTTGATTTATTTTTTGGTATACCACGATTAATGTTAAGAAAATACTGAACCATGATACCGATTACGACAGAAGAAATAATCATTATCGGGTATGGTGAAATATGCTGATATACTGTGTTAATACTGAATTTCATAAAATCACCCGATACTTCCGCAACGTTCACATTCGGTAAAACAGGAATCACACATCTGACCACAGGCAATTACCATAAATATACAAAACGCCGCAACAAGAAATATACCTGTTATTATTAATGCAATAAGAATTTTTGAGAGTATGTTTTTCGGATATTTTATTCTCGTGTATATTAAAAGAACTAATGCAGGGATAATCGTCCAGACAGGATTGATGTTGCTTTTCACTAACATATAGCTGCTTATGACAAACAATAATGCCGACATAAAACAAAGAAAATTCGGAAAAAGTCCATTATGGTCTTCTTCATTGTAATTACTTCTGTAAATATGGTGTTCATTATATTCACCAAAGCTGATGATACCTGTTTCTTTGCGTGATTCTATGTCAGCAGTTTCCTCATCAGTAAGTACCTTATACCATTTTCCGTCGAGACGTTTCATAAATCCGTATTTATAAAGTAAAGCTTTTTCAGTATCATCAGGAGCTGTTATGGAAATATAATCGCCATGGAATTCGCACTCACAGCCCTCAATTTCATAATAATTTACAATCATTACCGTACACCTCCTTATAATGTTGCTTGAATTTTTTGTGCTAATGTGTGAAACGAAAGACAATGAAGGAAACCGCAGTAATACTGACTTATAGCAAGATTTTCCGACGTAGTATTCCGTTGTCAAAAAAGTGATTTAATTATGATATCAACAATATTATAACACTATAATCATTCTGTTACAAGTGATAATCGTCACTATTTTAGTTACCACTGTAATTTAAGAAAATAAACTGTTCAAAAGATACGCAGTCAGGTTTTTATGTGATATGACGGAAAATATAAAAACAGATTATGTACAAAATCTAAAATTGTGGCTTGTGCGGTGTTGCCTTAACCTGAATATTGACATATCTTACCAGTTATGCTATAATCACTATAGTGAAACACAAAAATTAGGAAAGGAATGATAATATGAACGGTAAACTGATTGTCATTGAAGGTCTTGACGGAAGCGGCAAAGCTACTCAGGCTGAGAAACTGTATGAAACTCTGAAAAACAGAGGAGAAAAAGTCATGAAGGTTTCTTTTCCTGACTACGAAAGCAATTCTTCCGCACTTGTTAAGATGTATCTCAATGGTGATTTTGGTAATAGTCCTGATTCTGTTAATCCATACGCTGCATCAAGCTTTTATGCTGTTGACAGATTTGCGAGTTACGCTCAGAAATGGAGAGATTTTTACCTTGACGGCGGCATTGTGATTGCAGACCGTTATACAACATCAAATGCGGTACATCAGTGTTCAAAACTTCCTGATGAAATGTGGAACGAATTTATCTCATGGCTCTTTAATTATGAGTACAGACTTATAGGTATTCCTGAACCTTACAAGACAATTTATCTTCGTGTTGATCCTGAGGTCAGTCAGATGCTCATGACAAAAAGATACAGCGGAAATGAAACAAAAAAAGATATTCATGAATCGAATATTGAATATCTCAGACGTTCAGAGAATGCGGCTGACTACTGTGCAAAATTTTTGAGATGGAATGTTGTTGATTGTGTTAAAGACGGAGAAATGCGTTCCGTAGATGATATAGCTGAAGAAATTATAAGCATTATTGATTAGTAAGGAGTTGTTTTCAAATGGAGGAATTTGAGAAAGCTGTAATTTTTGTTACAGAATTTGAACAGATTGATATTCTTACCTCAAGCGGTCCTGTTACCACATATTCTGTTGAATATGAAGAAGATGAAGTTCAGATTTACAGATAATTGATTTTTTACAAATTGAAATTCCCTGTTCTTTATGAACAGGGAATTTTTTATATAATACAAAACAAATATTTTACATAAGGCGTTAATTATACGGTGTTACCTTAATGTTTTGAATATGGGAAAATAGTGTTGTGAGGTGTACCATGTGAGTGTATTTCAATTTTTTCTTTTCCAATCAGATAGTTGTTCATTGATACCAAATCCGCAACAGATTCGTTTCCGTCATTATTTACGTCACCCGAAATTCTGTTTTTTCCCGATATGATGTCGTTTCTCAGCAGAGCCATATCAAAAATATCAATTACTCCGTCTCCGTTAACGTCACCGTTCAGATTATACTCCTCAACAGGTTCAAGCATCCATATCTGACAATCATTTCCGTTTCGGCTGAACTGTTGTATATTTGCTCCGTCATTTGGAGAAGCATCTGCAATTTCAACTGCACTTTTGTCATTTGTCGATTTTGTAACAATGACGTATCCACTGTTTTCAGATTCAATAAATTTGAACTTTTGTGCATCAGCATCCGTATCTGTATATATTCCTATATTCGTTCTGTCATCTGCTTTTCCACAATCAATATCAAGGAGAAAAGTATTTCCGTCTCCGAGTGCGGAATAAATCTGATAATATCCGTCATCGGATTCAACTATATTCCATGTATTGTACTCTGCCGCACCGTCAGCAGTATACTGAATTACATTACTTCCTGTTTTTCCCTCTCCATCAGAAACGGTTAAATACATTCCGCTGCTGAGATTCTTTATTCTGTAGGCACCGCTCGGAATTTGTGAACCCTCTTCAGGCTTTTCAGCCTTCTTCTTCGGATAAATATTGTCGAATACTTTAAGTGATTCAAGCGGATTTCCTCTGAAATCAAACAATGCCTGATTATCGTATGATGAACCTCCTGACTCTTTAACGCTGAAATCATATTCCGCCGCAGTATTAGTCGCCCATCCTGAACCATATTTATCCCAGAGTTCTTTCTGTTCTGACCATGAAACATCAGGAACTCCAAGCCACGCAGGTTCCCAGTAAAATGCGCCTATACCATATCGGCCTGTATCTGCAACTGCCTGAAATACGTCTGCAATACATTGTGCCTGCCCTTCAACAGAAATATCATATCTGAAATCACAGCCCGATGAAGATGCTGATACAGCATTTCCGAAATTATCTCCGTCATCATTTGTATAAGGATATGCAGTTTCGGCTACCATTACATATTTATTGTAGGTTTCACCTATTGTTTTCAAAACATCCGTAAGATTCTGAGTTGTTCCATGCCAGTATGGATAGTATGAAGTTGCAAAAATATCATAATCAAGATTACATTCGTTCATAACCTTTGCATACCAAAGATAAGAACTTACATTTGAAGGATTTGCAAAATGATGTGCTATGAGTATATTCTTATCAAAATCTCTTACTGCTTTATTTCCACTTGAAAACAGATTGCATATTTCGTACATATCCTTTTCACCGCAGAAGAAACAGTTTGTCTCGTTTCCGACCTGAACCATGCCTATATCTCCGCCTGCATCTGTAATCGAGGTCAGCACCCATGTAGTCCACTTGTATATTTCACCCGCAAGAACATCATTTGAATGTTCACTCCAGTATTTTGGTCTTGTCTGCTTTTCAGGATCCGCCCAGAAATCCGAATACTGTATATCAACAAGCAGTTTCATGTTGTATTCTGCCGCACGTTTGCCTATAATTCCGGCTGTATAGACATCATTGTTACCTCCGCCGTAACTATTTCCGTCACTGCTGTAAGGTTCGTTCCAGACTCTCACACGAATATAATTCACACCATGTTCAGATAGGGTTTTGAAAATATCCTGTTCTTTGCCTTTTTCGTTGTAAAATTTAACACCGGCATTTTCGATTGCTGTGATTGAGGAAATATCAACTCCTCTGACAGGTTCCCCATCATTTACTGACATATCAAAATCGGAAAAAGTAACACCCGATACTGCTGACGTATCGTTTATTTCTGAATTATCACAGTAAACTGATGAAAAACAAAGTACTGCCCCGACAATAAATGCCGAAATCTTTTTAATCATTCATTATTCCTCCTTAGGCAATACCGCACAAGAATTGTACAAGCAGATTTTTACAAAGTCCAAAAATGAGCTTTGTGCAGTGTTGCTCTTTATATTTTATATAACAATTATAGAAAGATTTTCAATATTTGTCAATAATTATTTGCAACTGTTACTTTTTTCATTATACTATAAGAAATAAACAGTTGTCAAAAAATAATATATTCAATTAATACACTTTTTCTACAAATAATGGGTTGATATTTATTGTTGAACAAGATATAATCTATATAGTGGAGTAATATCCAAAATTTTAAAGGAGTGATAAAAATATGAAAATCGGATCAATACTCAAACGCACGATTTCGGCTTTTGCCTCTGCTGCATTGATTGTTACTGCTTTCCCTCCTCTTGAAAGTGTAAAAAATGTCAGCGCCGCTGATACTGTGGTTGTTGATATTAATACTGTGTATCAGACTGTTCAGGGATTTGGCGGAATCAATCTCCCTGAATGGGCAGGTTCTGATATGACATCAGATCAGCTTCAGACAGCTTTCGGAAACGGATATGATGAACTCGGTCTCACAATTCTCAGAGTTTATGTAAGCGACGACGAGAGTGCGTGGAAGAATGCTGTTCCAACAGCAAAGAATGCAACTGCACATGGAGCAAAAATTTTTGCTTCACCATGGAATCCGCCTGCAAGTATGTGTGAGACTTTTACACGCACATACAAAAACTGGGATGGAAGCACAGCTACTCAGACAGGGCAGAAAAGGCTCAAAAAATCAAGCTACGCTGACTATGCAAAGCACCTTAACAGCTACATCAAGTATATGAAGGAACAGGGCGTGGACATTTACGCTATTTCTATCCAGAATGAACCTGACTATGCTGAAGAATGGACATGGTGGACACCTGAAGAATGTGTTGAATTTATCGAAAAATACGGAAAAACAGTTGTTGAAGGTACAGACACACTTCTTATGTCACCTGAAACTTTCCAGTACAACAAAGAGTATTACAACGCAATTCTTAACAGCCAGACAGCTTATGAAAATGTCGGTATATTCGGTACTCATTTTTACGGAACACAGCGTTCACAGATGGACTTTCCTGCTCTTGAAAACTGCGGCAAGAATATCTGGATGACAGAAGTTTATGTTCCGAACAGTACAGCTAATTCAGCTGATAACTGGCCGGAAGCTCTTGAAGTTTCTGAAAATATCCACAACGGACTTGTTGTAGGTAATATGAATGCCTATGTATGGTGGTTCATCCGAAGAAGCTATAGTCCTATGAAAGAGGACGGAACAATAAGCAAACGTGGATACTGTATGGCTCAGTATTCAAAATATGTACGTCCCGGTGATGTAAGAATTGATGCAACTGAACAGCCTTCATCAGGTGTATATGTTTCAGCATACAAGAACAACAGTGATGAAATTACAATTGTTGCAGTTAATAAAGGCGGAGAAACATATTCTCAGGGATTCTCTCTTAAAAATGGTGAAATAATTTCGGAAGTTGACAGATTCAGAACATCAGCAAATGAAAATCTTGCTGAAACTTCTGATATGGATCATGATAAAAGCAGTTTCTTTGCTCAGCTTCCGGCAAACAGCGTTTCAACTTTCGTTGTAACTCTCGGTGACGAAGGAAACTCATCAACCTCACAGCCTTCACAGAGTGAAGATTATATTTTCAATGATACATTTGATTCTTCATCAGGAAGCTGGGAAGGAAGAGGTGCTGCAGGAGTAAGAGTAAATGACGGTGTTCTCGAAGTCACAGGCAGAGACAGTTCATGGAACGGTGCTTCAAAAAATCTCAGTACAAGCACATTTGTTCCTGGAAAAAGTTACAGTTTCAGCGTAATCGCAATGCAGGACAGTTCATCATCTGAACAGTTCAAGCTTACTCTTCAATACAAAGATGCTGACGGCAAAGTTAATTACAGCGAGATAGCATCAACTGAGGGTGCAAACGGTGAGTGGGTTCAACTTGCAAATACAAACTACACAATTCCTTCCGGCGCATCCGACCTTGTATTCTACGTTGAGACAATTGACACTACTGTTGATTTCAGCATAGACAATGCTGTTGCGGCAAACGGAGGTACTGTTATTACCGCAACGGGTACAGGCGCAAGAATCAGAGGCGACTATAATATGGACGGTGAAATTGATATATTTGACGTTACATCAGCAAGACAGGGCATAATTGACGGAAAGCCTCTTAATCTTTATACAGCAGATACAAATGGAGACGGAGAATTCTCAATCGCCGATGTCGTTCTCATTAATCAATACGTTCTCGCTCAGGTTAACAAGTTCCCTGAACCTGTAGTTACAACTCCTCCTGTTGATACATCAAAATGGGATAACTACAAAGAAACAGCGTCAACAGACTGGATAAACTTCTACAAGAGTTCTATAAAGAATATGGGAAATACTTCACGACTTGCAAAGAAACTCTCAGATGCTGAAAACGGAAAGAGTCTCACACTTGCTTATCTCGGCGGTTCAATTACAGAGGGCAAGAATTACAGTTCACCTCTGACAAGCTACATAAAGTCAACTTTTGCAAAGGGTTCATTCAAGGAAATAAATGCAGGTCTTTCAGGTACATCTTCTGTAGTCGGACTTGTCAGAAGTGAAAAGGACATTTTCAGCGCAAATCCTGATATTGTTGTTCTTGAATTCTCTGTTAACGACCACGAAGGCGAAATGTATAAGAAATGTTTTGAAAGTCTTGTAAGAAAGACTCTTGAACAGCCTAACGAACCTGCTGTAATCATTCTTATCAACCGTTCAAAGGGCGGATTCTCAAGCCAAAGCCAGATGTACGCTATAGGCAAGAATTATGATGTTCCTGTAATCAGCATGGATGATGCGCTTACTAAGGCATTCAACAGCGGATTCCTCAAAGCTGATGATTATTTCCAGGATGAATATCATCCACACGCAAACGGTGGTAAACTCGTTTCTGACTGTATGTCCTACTTCCTCCGCCAGGCAATGAAATCAGAAAATCAGAAAGGCGAATACAAATTCCCGTCATCTGACGTTTACGGAAGTGAATACAAGGACTGCTACAATGCATCAGCAAGTGACCTCACAAACTTTAATGCAGGTTCATTCAAGGAAGCAAAAGGTTACAGTTCACTGCCGTATGGTTATGAATATCAGAAGGGCGGCACTTCACCAATGACATTTACAACCGAAGGCAAGGGACTTATTATTGTATTCAAGGCTAACAGTTCGGGTATGGGTTCAATAACAGTTACTGTTAACGGAAAATCAACCAAGATTGACGGAAATAAGCTTTATACATGGGGCGGACCTGACGCTGAACTCGGATATTATCAGAATACATCAGGAAAACTTGATGTTTCAATCAAAGCCGATAATTCAGGCGCAGATTTCACAATTTGGGGAATCGGTGTTATAAAGTAAAAGATTACATAATAATCTGCAAAACAAGGGAGTTTCTTACAGGAACTCCCTTTAGTCTGTAAAAATGCTGAAATTCGGTATATAATCGTGTTTTCCGTTTGTATTTTTTTCTGCATATTGACTTTATGAATAAATTATGTTAAAATAAACTTATAAAACGTCATATTCATTTGATTTGTTTAAGGACAGGTGAAAATAATGAAAATAAAAGTACTCGGAAATAAAAATAATCCCGTAATAGTGATGATTCATGGTTTTATCAGCCGAAAAAACTCTATTCGCCCTGTGGCTGAAAAACTAAAAGAGAATTTTTATGTTATAATGCCTTCTCTTGACGGTTTTTATGAAGGCTCAAAAGACTACACATCAGCAGGTAAACAGGCACGTATTCTGAATATTGCGCTTCATAGAATGGGAATTGACAGAATCGCAATGCTGCATGGTTCATCAATAGGTGCAAATGTTGCAATGTCTTTTGCCGGAATAACAGATATTATGATTGATAACTACTTCTTTGACAGTTTTGAATTTTATACATATCCACGCCCTGCAAGATACTTCATGTACCAGAAACTAAAAAAGGATATTTCTTACAATGAGAATTCTTATCCTTTTATGTCATGCAAAACAATGAAGAATGCTTCCGATACAATTTATAATTTCAGTCTGCCGGATTTTGAAGACGGAATATCAATGAATTTCTTTTTCAATTTCTCTGAGAATGAACCTGCACACAAATGCAGGGAGAAACTAATGAAAAAGTATCCATTCGCCCTTTATTCGGATTATCCGAGTGCAATTCCATGCGGTTTTATGCTTTTAGAACCTGAGGTTTACTCTGAATTCATCAAACAAATGATTTTGAATACAGATAAATAAAAACAGCAGAAGTTCAAGTCGATACCGACAAATAATTTTTCTGCGCTCTGACGAAAAATCTGACTGCGTATCTTTTGCACAATCTTTGTGCGGTATTGCCTTAAAACACAGAAAACGGATGCTTCTTATGAAGAGACATCCGTTTTCTTTTCATAATCGTTTTTCAAATTAAGACAATACCGCATAGTTTTGCAATGCAGAATGACGAAAAAACTGAATGCGTAGCTTTTGCGGTATTACCTGAATTCTTGACGAATATAAAGTGATGTGATACAATAAGAGTGAATGTTGATTTGGCAATAAGGATAGGAGTGTAGTTGAATGAAGATTTTACATATTTCAGACTTGCATCTTGGCAAGACAATGAATGAATACCCACTTGTAAAGGAAGATCAGCCATACTGGATTGAGAAATTTCTCTCTTTGGTGGATGAAAAGAATGCAGATGCTGTAGTAATTTCAGGTGATGTTTACGACAGAAGCAATCCATCAAATGAAGCAGTCAGACTTTTCGACCATCTGATTACTGAACTTGCAAAACGAAAAGTGACTGTTCTTGCTGTTGCAGGCAATCATGATTCGGGACAGAAACTCGGATTTGCAGGCAGTATTCTCGCTCAGGGCGGAGTACATATTGCAGGTGTGCTGGAGAATGGAATACATAAAGTATCTGTAAAGGATGGAAACGAAACCATACATTTTTGGCTTGTTCCCTATGTATTCCCACAGTATGTCGGGGATTTGCTGGGGGATTCGGATATCAGGGATTATGATACTGCATTCCGCAGACTACTGGAAACACAAGAAATTGACTTTACACTGAAAAATGTAATTGTTGCACATCAGAATGTACTTCATAAGGGAAAAGAAGCTGAAAGAAGCGGCTCAGAAAGCATGGTCGCAGGGGTAGGCGGCATTGAATATTCTGTTTTTGACGGATTTGACTATGTTGCGTTAGGACATATTCATCGTGCGCAATGCGTTGGAAGGGATACTATTCGATATGCCGGTTCTCCGCTTTGCTATCATTTCGATGAAGCAAAGTATCCCGAAAAGGGTGCGGTCCTTGTGGAGTTTTGCGAAAGCAAAAAGACTCCTTCCGTAACCTTTTGTCCAATTGAACCACTGCATAAGGTTGAGGTAATAAAAGGAACATACAACGAGATAATGGCACGTACCGAAACTTATAGAAATGCATATTTAAAAGCAGAGATAGCTGATATTGAACCAACATCAGAGCAGTGCAGCACGTTGCGCAGCATTGCAGAATCCTGTGGAAATATCATGATGGAAATTGTCTGCGTGAAGAATTTTGCAGGAATGCGTCCGATAGATGGAAAAAGCACCGAAAATGTCAGTTTGATGGAGCTTTTTGAAGATTTCTATGCGTCAAAGCAGGAAGGCGCTAAGCCTGATGAGAAAGAAAGAGAGCTTATCAGCTGTCTGATTGAAGCATTGAACAGAGAAGATTACAGCGAAAATGAAACAGTAGATGGAATTGCTGAAATATTAGTGGGAAATGCAAGACGACAGGAGGAAAATGAATGAAACCGCTATATCTGGAAATGGAAGCATTTTGCTCCTATGCTGAAAAAACAGTAGTTGATTTCACAAAAATGGGAAATGGAATTTATCTGATTTCAGGAGACACCGGTGCAGGTAAAACAACAATTTTTGATGCAATTATGTTTGCGTTGTATGGAGAAGTTGGAAACGGTCGTGAAGTATCAATGCTTCACAGTGATTTTGTACCAAAGTCACAGGATACATCAGTATATTATACATTTGAGGTAAACGGTGAACAGCATAGAGTTGAACGTACGATTCATTTTAAAAAGGATCGAAAAACAGAAGAATACGGCAAACCTGAAATGAAAATTATTTTTCATGAACAAGGAAAGCTGCCTATCGAAAAAGCTCCTGCGAAGAAAAGAATTGAAGAAATCCTCGGTGTTGACTGCAATCAGTTCCGACACATAATTATGCTTGCACAGGGAGATTTCAAAAGATTTCTGTTGGCGAATAGTGATGACAGAGGAAAAATTCTTGGTAAACTGTTTGATAACAGTATTTATGTGGCTTTTCAGAATATTCTGAAAAGTGCTGCTGACAGTATTCAGGAACAGCAGGATGAACGTAGAAAAATGATTGAATCAAAGGTAACGGATTTTGTCAAGCCTGAATTCACTACAGAAGAACAGCTTGCATTATATCAGATTGATCACCCGCAATTCCTGCAAACCCTTGAAGAACAGGTACAGAGCGACAATAAAATTCTTGCGGAACTTAAACAAAAACAGAAAGCTGTTGAAGAAAATCTGAATGCGCTGATTGAGAAAATCACAAAAGCGAAAACCGATAACAGGCTTTTGGCTGATGCCGAAGAAGCAAAGAAAAAATACGATGCACTTTTGAATCAGAAATCTGAAATTGAAACAGCAAAGGCAGAATTAAGGCAATTTGAACAGGCATTCCGTTTCGTAGCACCGAAGGAAAAGGAACTGAATGATTGTATTCATAAGCTTTCTGACCTTACCGCCATCATTTCGGAAAGTGAGAAAACTATAGCAGTTCTTATGAAACAGGAAGAATCAGAAAAGGCGGAGCTTTTTGCAATTCAGACAGAAGATGCACGTATCCGTCAGGAGGTCATTCCACAGATTTCTAAACTGGAAGAAATCTTCCCACAGTATGAAGAAGCTGAGGAACTGAAAAAACAGCTTTCCAAACAGGAGAAAAATCTAAAAAAAGTTCAGAATGACAAGGAAAAAGCAATAACAGATAAAAACGATAATGAGGCGCAGAAAGAAAAGTCAGAGGCAGATCTTCAGAAGATTGGAAATACGGATGCTAAAATCGAAAGTATCAGGAGTAAACTTAAAGAGGCAGAAAACAAACTGGTTGATTACAATTGGTTAATAACTTCTGCAAAGGAGTATCGGGATTTATCAGGAAAGCTTGAAAAAACTATCCAATTATTGCAGAATCTGGAAAAACAAAAAACATCCGCTCAATATGAGTATGACGAAGTACATAAGCAGTATATCAGAAATCTTGCGGACAGCCTTTCACTTGAATTGAGTGAAAAAATAGAACAAAATGGAAGTGCGGAATGTCCCGTATGCCATTCAACTGTCTGCACAATTTTACACCTCAGCAGCGAGGTCAGGGCAGTGACGAAAGCACAGCTTGACGAGGCGAAGAATAAAGAAGAAGATGCAAGGAAAGCTTTTTCTGATAAGGATACTGAATGTGCTAAGCTTAAAACACAGCTTGATGGAATGGAGGCTTCTATTAAGGATAAAATGTCTGTGCTGCTGGGAAGTGATGTATCATTTGAACAGGTGATTGACGGTACAGTACTTTCCATACGGAAGTCAGAGTGTGACGAGGATATTAGTAATTTAAAGAAACAATTGAGTGATTGTGAAGGCGAAAAAACTCAGGCAAAAGAACTGGAAAATAGTATTCAGACTTGTATCGGGAATATTAAGAATCTGTCTGAGAATATCATCAGATTTACAGAAACCGAAAGTGAAATTCTTATGGATATTTCCAATGTCAAAGGAAAATTGGCAGAAAAAACTAAAAATCTGGGTGATATTACCTTTGAAGATGCAAAAAAACGGAAGCTGGAACTTGAAAGCGACAGAGACAATGTGGCAAAGATAAAAGATGAGAAAGAAAAGCAGTTTGCAGTGACACAGGGCAATTTAAAAACTGAACTTGGAATATCCGAAGCAAACACGATTCAGCAAAAACAACTTGAACAAGACAGAAGTAATCTGGAACAAGAATATTATGCCCTGCTTTCACAGTATGATTTCAAAAAAGTAGAAGAGTACCATGAAACACTTGCAAAATGCGGTGAAGTAAATGGTGAAAAATGGATTCAGAATCAGAACGATGGTATTCAGGAATATGAAAAGAAAAAGTCCGCTGCAAAGGCGTTATCAGAGGAACGCCTGAAAGAAGCGGAAGGAATCACATATACAGAAATTGATGTACTGGAAGCTGAGAAAAGTCGAATGACAGAGAAAAAGGAAAAAATTGAATCTGAGTGTCGAGATCAGCATACAGTTGTTAACGGTAATAAAGGTATTCTGGACAGTATAAGAAGGTTCATGTCCGAAATTAATCAGAACAGAGATGCCTGTGAAAGACTGCACAGACTTTCTGAAATCGTCAAGCCGACTAAGGGAGAAAAAGTCGATTTTGATGCTTTTGTCAGCAGACGTATTTTCAAGGAAGTCGTTTACTATGCAAATATCCGTTTTCTTGAAATGAGTGGTGGAAGATTTGAATTTATCGACTCCAATACCAATTCTGACAGCCGTAAAAAAACAGGTCTGGAATTAGAAATACAAGATCACCGCACCGGAACCATCCGTCATGCAAACAGTGTTTCGGGCGGCGAGAGTTTCCTTGCTTCTCTTGCGCTGGCACTTGGTTTATCTGATGTTGTTCAGAATCATGCCGGCGGTATTCGTATGGATGCAATGTTTATCGATGAGGGATTCGGTACACTGGATGATACAAAACTTGATCAGGCAATTCAGATTCTGAACAACCTTGCCGGTGGCAACAGACAGGTTGGCATCATTTCCCATGTAGATAAGCTGATGGATTCAATTCCGAAAAAGATGATTATAACCAATGACAATCATGGAAGTAAGCTGAGAATAGAAACATAAGGCAACATGACTTTTTCAACAGACCGGAATCTCCTGTATTAATAAAGGAATATGGGAGATTTTATTTTTATGGACTTAAAAATATTGACTCATCTGAAAAACGGGTGTATAATTATTATTGCTCCACCAATTCTTCACTGTTTATTTGGTCAGCAATATAAAGGAAGGTGAAATGCTTTGAAAACAAGGGAAGATGTACTGAATTACGGATTATCGTTTCCTGACACTTATCAGGATGCTCCGTTTCATGATATAAACTGGCAGTTAGTCAGGTACAAAGGCAATAAAAAAGCATTTTTATGGACGTATATAAAAGAAAACTGTGTTTGGATAAATGTTAAAGTTACTCTTCAGGCGGCATTTTTCTGGCGTGATATGTATGATTCGGTAATTCCTGCTTATCATCAGAATAAAGAAAACTGGAATACCATAATTCTGGATGGTACAGTTCCGGAAGAAGACGTTATGAAAATGATTTCTGAAAGCTATCGGTTAGTTTCAGATTCACCGACAAAGCGTATATATGAAGCTGTGAAAATGATTCCGCAGGGCAGAGTAGCAACCTATGGGAAGATTGCAGAAATTGCAGGGGATAAAAATATGTCAAGAGCAGTTGGAAATGCACTTCATAAGAATCCCGATCCATATAATATTCCATGTTACAGAGTTGTAAATTCAAAGGGAGAGTTATCGGGGGCGTTTGCATTCGGAGGTGCTGATGTTCAGAAGAAACTGCTTGAGTCAGATGGAATTGAAGTTGTCAATAATCGTGTAGATCTTGAAAAATACAAATGGTAAGGGATGATGTAATGAAGAAAGTTCGAAAACATATTTATTTTTACGGAGAGGTTCAGGGTGTCGGATTCAGATATACAGCACGTAATACAGCTGAGAGATACGGAATTACAGGATGGGTAAGAAATCTTGATAACGGGGCTGTTGAAATGGAAGCAGAAGGTTTTGAAGATGACATCCGCAGTATTGTTGACTCTTTGAAATCACATACATGGGGCTGTGTTTATGATGTTGATATAGAAACAATTTCATTGCAGGGCGGATATACATTTGAGATATTGTAAAAACAACGAGTACAGAATAATCTGTACCCGTTGTTTTTGTATATATTATTGTTCTTTGGATAATTCAATGAATTCCTGAAGGAAAAGTATATCTTCGTAATCTCCCTCAAATGTTGAAACGTATGCATAGTATCCGAGAACATACGATGCATCCGATGCATCAATTGTATTATCAGAGTTAACATCTGCTAATATATAATCAAGTTCTTCGATTTCATAGTTATCAACTGTTGAAAACATTGCGTAGTGGAAAAGAATATCTGAAGCATCCGACGCATCAATTGATCCGTCAAAATTTGTATCACCTATCAAATACTGATTCTCATCATCATAAAGGCTGAGAGTGTTATTATTTGAATCAATTACATAGTCACTGTATCTGCTGTAAGCGTTATATGTCTCAACTAAAATATGCTCTTCGCTGTCATTTACTGAAGCAAATACTTCAATAACGATTTCTCCCTGAGAATATGAAACTACAGCGTAGTCAGCAGGATCATCATGTTGTTTGTTATACAATTCAAGTATTAACTCTTCGTAATCTGTATTTGTGTGATAATTGAAGTATTCATCAACAGTATTACAAACAAGATACATTGAACCTTCGCCGGACTGTCCGTCACTTGTTTCAAATTTTAAATCTGAACTATAACGATAATTTATGAAAAGTTCGTTCACTATCTCTTCTTCATCATTCTTGAATGTAAGTGTACAGTCTCTGAAATTGTATTCATATTCAAAGGTCTCTGTCTGTCCGTTTTCGAGATTAATCATCTGACAGCTTCCTTCTTCTCTGTTAAGCATAATGAGGTACTGATACATAATATTATCTGATGTAATATTGTATTCCCATGCATCAACATTTAACATGAAGAGAAACTGATTCAGATTGATTGCAATATCATCATCAGCAGATGTTGCGTAGCCTGTAAATCTGTCTGCTCTGTATAAATCATAATTTCCTTCGCTATTGAATACTTTAACTACAGCTTCTTCATATCCATCGCTTTCAACAGTGATATCTGAAACAACGTACTCGCTTATGAAAGCACTATAGTAATTTGCGAAAGCAGTTCTTAGATCAACATTTGTGAACAGGTCATTTCCTGAATAAGTGCCGTATACACCTATTGAAAAGAGGTTGAATTCTTCTCCGTTTTCAAGCTTTATGTGTATTCTTTCTCTTGTATCCCATTCCATTTCACCGCTTATGTCGCCATAGTCGGTATGGAAAGTGATTTCGTTTCCGTTTCGTGTGTATGTGAAATATTCAGCAGCACCATCTTCAATGCTGGTGAAAAAAGAATTCCAATCCTGTGGGAAGAAACTGAATACTCCACAGAAATCTTCTGTATCTGACCACCATGAACCAACTATTTCATTTTCAGGAGCAACGAATCCGGTACCAAATGATTCACAGTTATAAGCTTTGTCAAGTACAGCAATTTCGTATTCTCTGAAATCTGTAACGTCAAATGTAACAGTCATCTCATTTTCTGAATACGCAGGTACAAAATCAGCATAGTCATATAATTCAGTAATATAATCATTTTGTCTGCCTGCAAGTCTTTTAAGGATAGGATAAGTCGTGTCGTTTTCGGCTGCTTCTTCGCCTAATCCCGGTGAAACCTGAAGTAAACTGATTGCGGCAATTAAAGCACTCATTGAACTGCTTGATGATGTTTCCTGCTCTTTACTTGCTCCAAGAATGTAGAAACCTTCAAGATTCTTGTCTGAGGCTGTTACTGTAAGAAGCTTCTTTCCGTCTTTCTCAACAAGTTCCTGTTTAACTGAAGGTTTTTCATTATCAACTTCAAAATCAGATGTAATACTCTGAATTTTCTTTTCTGCATAAGGATAATCAATATATCCGTTGATTTTCATTGTGTAGGAACCGTCTTCAAGTCCCTCAATTTCAACATCGGGATATAATTCGGTAGGAAAGCCTTTTATCATTGAATTATATTCGCCCTCATAGCGTGTATTCCCCTCATCGTCAATTACGTCAAGTGCAACTTTTGAATTTCTGTTGAGTAACACAAACTGACCGTAAGTATCAGCAATTCCGTCTGAATCAGGTGAAATGCAGATAAGATCATCTTTTTCTTCAAGGATTTTCATAAGTTCATCTTCAAAACCTGCATTCTCAATTTCCATGAGAACATCATATCCGTCATTATATGTTGTATTTATATTGATTTTCTTATCTTCAAGGATTTCTTTTATTTTTGAAGCAGTCTCTGAAAGTGAAAGTCCGCTGTAAACACTCGCAAATTCGTCGAAAATAAGAGTTTTTTCACCTGTCATAAGTGGATCGGTATTGAAGAGCGGAATATCTGTCCATGATCCGTAATAGCCTGTAAGAGGTATTGAAATACCTGAACTGTTATCTGAACCGCTTAACACAACGTATCCGTCAATGAAAAAACCGTTTGTGAATATCTCTGAATTGATGTCAAGCTGTTCCTTATCGAGAGAAACGTTAACTGTAAGCTTCTTTGTCTTTCCTGCCTCAATTGTAATCTCTTCAGGAAGGTCAGACTGACTCTTAAGTTCAACTGTGCCCGAAATTACGTTTTCACCTGTAAGTTCAGATTCAGCGTAACCATCTGTTGTAAGACAAAGTTCTGTCTTAGTGAAAGTTACATCCTCTTTGCTGAAATTATCAAGGCTGATTTCAAATGAAAAATTATCCTTTAAATTATCTCTGAGTTCAACTTTCGCAGAACCGCTTTCGCCTGTCATGATAACCTTGCTTTGAGTTGCAATATCGAGGCATACAAGACCTGCACCCTGTCTTCTCGGGCTTACTAACCAGAGTCCGTCATGGTATTTTGTAGCAGTATTCATAAGAAGGTTTTTAATGAAAACTGTTTTTTCAGAACCTGAAAGTTTTAAACCGTTATCTTTGAGGTATTCATCAATCAAAGCAACACAACCTGCAACATAAGGTGTAGCCATAGATGTACCTTCGAGATTTTCAAAACCGTTTCCATAAGCGGCAGACTTAACATTTCCGCCGATACCCATAATTTCAGGTTTTAAATCAAGTGATGCGGTAACGCCTACTGAACTAAACGAACTGATTTGTGATTCAACATTTTCCTTAACAGGTTCACTATTTCTGAATTCAACAAACTTTTCTTTGCTGTTCAGAAGTTTCTGTCCATCATCGTAGGTGATGAAAGCCATTGGAATCTCAATTACTTCTGCAATAGCAGAAAAACTCTCTTCTTCAGGGATATTGTTATATACTATAACTCCGACTGCACCATTATCAAACGCATTCATACACTTTTCTGTAAATGTAATTTCTCCACGTTCAATAAGTGCGATTTTACCGCTGACATTTACTCCGTTAAAGTCCTCAGCCAGACCAAGACCGCATGATACATATTCAAGCTTCTGTCCGTCAAGCATATCTCCGCAGTTAACGTATGCAGAATCACCATACTTTATATTTTCTCCATTTAATGAGAATGTCAGGTAGTTCATGTATGAATTTCCTGCTGAAGCAACTGAAAAAACAGACGGATATGCAGCAGGATAGTTAATTGTACTTGTATCAGCGTTTATCGTGCTGTTTTCCTCTCCGAAATAGTTGTCACCATCATTTCCTGCCGCAGCACAAACTGTAATTCCGATATTTGAAAGTGCTTCAAGAGTATCTCCGTAAACACCTGTTTCATCTGTTTCAATTATACTTCCGAGACTCATGTTGATAACGTCTGCTTTAAGCTTTACTGAATCCTCAAGTGCCGCAATAAGCAAATCATCAGGTGCATAACTTTCTCCCAAAAAGGAGGTTTCGTCAACTGTAAAAACTTTCATTAATACAAGCTGAGCGTCAGGTGCAATACCTGAAATAACATCTCCATTCTCATCCTTTACAGCATTTCCTGCTGCAATACCTGCAACGTGAGTACCATGATAGTTTGTTTCATCCGTTGTATCATACGGTGTATCATCGCCGTAGTCAAATAAAAAGGGAACTTTACTGCTGACATAGACACTCTCTGCATCAATTTCAGAAGAAAGACCTTCTGATTCTGCAAGTTCTTTTATGTAGTCTTCTGTAATCGCACATTCCTTATCATCAAGAGGTGCAAACATAGGATGAGAGACATCAAATTCAGAATCGAGGATTGCAATTACCTCTCCTTCACCGTATGAGCCTGTGTTTTCGTACATTGACGGAACATCACCAAGAGCAGGTGCATCTGTCATTTTAAGGTCTCCGTTTGTATACGAACACACCTTTTTTACATCTTCAACATAAGGATGAACCTTGATTTCGCCTATTAAATTCTCAGGAATTTCACATGAAAAACCGTTGATGAGAAGATTATATCTGTATCCCACTTCGAGTTCGGGATACAATTTTCTTATAAAACTCTCAACACGTTCCTGATTACTTTCAATCTTCTGTGCATCTCTTTCTGCATCAGCTGTTTCAATGTAATCAACACCCTCTTCTGCTGCCTTTTCCCCTGCGAGTACAGCGTCGCCTTTTACCTTAACAATCACAGAGATAAGCTCATTTTCTGCATATTCGGCTTCTTCTGCGATGATTGCTCTTGTTTCAAACAAAGCAGACGGAACAGCAGATACTGCCATTGCAGATGCCGAAACAAGACTAAGGATTTTTTGAATATTCCTATTCATGGATGGTCCTTTCCGAAAAAACATTTAGTTAGACACCGCATAATTACCGAAATACAGCTATGTAATCAGATAAAAAATATACTTCGCTATACACATATTAATTATGAGGTATTGCCCTGAGTTTTTTCACTTATTATTATATTTGCTATAATAGATAGCACTAATATGATAACATATAATTATAATTTTTTCAATAGATTTTGAAAAGATTATTAAATATTCATCAAAAGTATTATTTAACATATAAAATATTTGTAAGTACATAAAGACATACCGCACAAAGCTGTCATGTAAGCTTTGTGCGGTGCTGTCTTAAATAATTACCTTCTTTTTACGATGTGCATTCTTACTGCCGCCATATCGAATATATCAATAGTACCGTTTTCGTCAAAATCAAGTCCTTTTCCATCCTTTGTTCTGCCGAGTATATAATTATTCAGTCTTACAAGATATGCAATGTTAATATCTTCAGATGCTGTATCAGTATACGTACCAAGTGTATCGTTTTCAAGCTGATAAACACGAACATACTCGATATCCATTTCGCTCGGAACAGCGGATTTATCGGGTTCAATTCCTCCGTCAAAATTTCCGCCTGCAGCAAGATTCATAATGATATAAAATTCTTCATCAAATGGTGCGTATTGATTATCGGGAGCGGCATCTGAATACCATTCGGTGTAAGGTATTACAGAATAGCATTCTCCGTCCACATACCAGCAGATTTTATCCTGTTCCCACACACAGCTGTAAACATGAAAACCGTCATCGTATGTTTTACCATCATCGAAATAATAATCATTCCCCGAATATTTATTTGAAGGCCATGTTCCTCCGTAATGAATTGTTCCGCATACTGAATTATTTATTCTTCCTCTTGATTCCATTACATCAATTTCACCTGATGCCGCCCATGTTCCGTATACAGAATCGTTAGGAAGCATCCATAATGCAGGCCATATTCCGTTTCCTGTCGGGAGTTTTGCGCAAAAGTCAATTCTTCCGTATTTAAAGCTGAATTTATCTTTGGTTACCAGTTTTCCAGAAGAATACGGAGCAATTCTGTCAGGATTCTGTTCAAATGATGCAGGTTCATCAATAAGCTTCAGAGTTAATTTTCCGTCATGAACAAAAGAGTTTTTCTCGCTGTCTGTATAGTATTCAAGTTCGTTATTTCCCCATCCCCATGTATTCGGGTCATCTCCGAGATAGTATCCTGTTTCATGCGACCATTTTGAAGCGTCGATTGAATCTCCGCTGAATTCATCGTTCCATATCAGTTTCCAGCCGCTTATATTAAAATCATCATTTGTTCCGAGTTCAATAGGTTCTGCATCTGTCATATCAGGACGAGGCGCTTCAGGATTTCCGATAATTTCATATACAACATAATTATCGCCGCAGCTATTGCCTTTTAAACCATTTTCAGGGTAACCAACTCGGATTGTATAGTTTTCTGTTATCGGACGGAACCACAGACCAAACACAGTATCTTCCCAGTATCCCCATTGATTTGATGAATTTGTTGTACTGTATCCGTTTGATCTGTATGAAAATCCACTTTCCGTATCATCAAGTGCAATCCATTCTCCGTTTATAAATACTTCGTATACAAATCGGTCAAGTTCTGATTTACAAGGGTAGCCTCCGTCAATGTATGGAAGTACAAGACCTACTGCGCCTTGTTCATCTGCTTTTAAGGTTGTATCGCCGGTCGGAGTCAACCTATAATCAGTTCTCTGTATTTTAGTGAATTCGAGAGTATAATCAAGAGTAACATCAGGATTTGACTTTGACACAAGCTGTATTTCCGTTGTTTTGTCAACAATGAACCAGTACCCCGTAAATCCAGAATCAAACCAGTGTCCCCAGTTGGAATTATATACAAAATCCTTTACCGTATCTATATTTTTCCATTCTCCGTTGATTTTAACATTGACCTGCAAATCGTCTGATACATCATCCCATTCCGAGTTTCCTCCGTTAAAAATCGGCATAACAAAACCATAGGAAGCATCGTCAACTCCTGAACCTCTGATAACGGGACCGTCACCTGCTGAAAAATATGTCATGGAATTAATTGATGCACTTTCAGAATAACCTGAAATTAATATTGAAGAATCTCTGCCGACTGTTCCCGAAATAACTGAAATTGTAACTGCCGAAATGATAATACTTTTTAAAAGCTTATTCATTATAAACCTCCGAAATCTTATTAAGGCAATACCACACAAAGATTGTGCAAAATATACAAGTAGATTTTGTACAAAGTTTAAAAACGTGCTTTGTGCGGTGTTGCCTTAAGTCAGCGACGCATATACTAACATGGTTTTTGTGCGTTGCTGTCTTAGTTTTATCTTATCACATAGCAGAATTCATGTCAAGAAAAAAATCTGTCCCTTGAATAAAGGGACAGACGGTCTGTCGAAAAAGTCGTGGTATTGATATTATTTACCAAGCCCTCTCGTGTCGATTACATATATCTTCTCTGTATCATCTTTTATAACTTCTTCACCATTTACATACGTAACAACAGGCATTCTTATAACAGGAAGATAATCCTCAATTGTATTTCTGTAATAGAATGAATTTGACTCGCAGATTTTGAAGCCCCTTCCGAGTTCAGGCACAATGTAGAATGCAGAAGCTGCGTATGACAGATTTGATGAAGTGGGCATTCCGATAAGATTTTTTCCTACAGGAATGAAGTCTTCACCGTATCCGTTAATTTTCATCTTGATACATTCCATTGTGCTGAAATCATAACTGTATACATATTTTCCGCTGTCTTCCATACTTATTATTGTCGCTGATTCCTGTGTCATATACACGCTTGATGCTCCGGCAATGTTCAGTTCTGTACGATATTCGTCACATTCAAGATACACTGTGTTCTCTTTCATGTTTATGATTGCCTTTCCTATGCTTCCATCACTGAAACCATAAGAATACATCATTTTTCCGTCAATATCGTCAAGTACGTTTTCGTGTGTTTCAAAGGTATCAACATCATATACACAGTTGACAATCTTTGTGAAATCATCATTATACGAATAAGAACTGATTTTCGATCCGTTTACATATGAAATATAACAAAAACCGTCATTTATTTCAGATAATTCTCTTTCCTTTCCTGTTGATTTGTCAATTTCATAAATATTGTTATGCATGGTATCAGAATTATATGTAG
>JAZLGM010000036.1:0-2720 GCA_045616285.1 Ruminococcus sp. | reverse complement strand
ATCTTCTGTAAGGCGAATATGAATCTCAATCGTTCATTCGGAACTTTATCCGATACAAAAAAGAACCCTGCATGGAAAACCATCAGGGCATTGAGTGACGATATATGCAAAGAGCTTGGACTGTCAGTAATTGAAAATGCTGAAATTGGCAAAGGCATTTCTCATTATGAGTGGGAACAGAAGCAAAAGGGAAAGTCATGGAGAGCAAAGCTGAAAGATGAACTTGATTTCATTATCAGACGTTCCGACAGCTTTGATGAATTTCTTGAAAAGTGTTTGCTGAATAACATAGAAGCTGTGTATCAGCCTGATAAGAAAGTGAACCTGAAATTCAGAATGTCAGGTCAGCAGAAGTTTACCAGAGCAAGCACACTTGGATATTATTACACGCTTGAAAACATTCAGAAGCGTATCAGGAATTACAGTTACCATCGCAGTAACATTATTGATTCAAGCAAATTTGAAGCGAAAGGCTTACAGCGATGGGCAGACATTCAGAACATGAAGAACGTTGCTGATATGATAAATATGCTTGAGGGTTACAACATCAGAAGCACAGCAGAGCTGAAACCGACTGCAAGTGTTGTCATGGCAGAACGTGCAATGCTGTCAAGCACAATTGATGATCTGCACAGTAAGATAAATGACATATCCGACAGGATTGAACTTGTCAGAACATTCCAGACTACAAAACCGTTTCATGATGAATACAAGATACTTTCCTCACGCAAACAGAAAAAGTTTGCAGAAGACAATGCACCCACACTTGAAAGATTTCATAGTGCAGGTGCTAAGTTGCGTTCTTTATATCCCGACGGCAGATTTCCGTCTGTTGCTGCTCTCGAAAAACAGCGTGATCAGCTTGAAGCTGAAAGACGTTCACTATATCATCAGTATACTCAGCTGAAGAAGAAGTCAGCCGATATTGACAAGGCAAGTCAGACGATTGAAGACTACCTTGAAAGTGTTCGTTCTGTTCCTGATGTTAGGAGGAAGAAGGATGAGTTGGAGTAAGGTTTATTATTTTATAGAATCATCTTTACAAACTGATATTTATACTACAAACATACTCCTGTAACAACTTCTGAAATTATAAAATTCCATTTTAATAATAAATCAAATCCATTATAAAAAATACGTTTTCTTGTAGTAAATTCATTAAAAGACAAATTTGAAATAATGAGAGCTACCATTTTAGGAGAGATTATTTTTAAACAGTATTCTTCATTATCCTTTTTCATGATAACAGTTTCGTTGTAAATATCAAAAATGGGATGCTCATGTTTGTGGATTGTATCTAATGGAAAATATATAGAAATAATAGCAGTTTTATCGTTAATTGAAGATAGATTAATTGTTGTTTCTGCTCCTAATTCATACCACCATATATATTGTTGGTTATCTATGGTTATAGTTCTTGTTTTTCGTTTCAAAACAAATCTCCTCATCAAATTCTTGTTTTTCAATCACTTTAATATCGGATTCCATTCATCATCATAGAGAAACTCTGATAATTCTTCTTTTTCAAATACATCAAGCAATTCCTGAAAGTGATTGACTGTCTTGTAATCATTCAGTTCGATTCTGTCAACCCAGATAACATTGCCTTCTTCTGAATCACGTAATTGTCCTTCATATTCATTCGTCTTATACAGAAATACAATGTATCTGCCGTAATCTCCCTTAAACTGCTTAATGCCACAAAGCTTTGGATTTTTTATTGTCAAGCCTGTTTCTTCTTTCATTTCTCGGATAACAGAATCTATAAAGCTTTCATTCGGCTCAACATGACCACCGGGGAAAGTATATCCACGCCAGTCAGCCTTCCGACGATTCTGTAATACAAATCTATCTCCGTTATATATCATACACATATTTGTAAGTTCTACTGGTTCAGTTCTGTTCATGTGGTTCTCCTTTTATGGCATAAAATCCGCTCTGCATATATGAATGCCAGAATAATTCGGCTGCTTTGAAACCAGTATTATACATCAATCCAAAATGCATAGGTATAGTAATCGGAAAATATTCTTTGTTATATCTTAATGAATGATGTTCTACTTCTTCTTGTGTTCTTCCTGCATTGATACCATAAGCTTCAATCCTTTTTTTAATAATGCTTATGCCTGTTATACTTGTTGGAGCAGTATTTTCAAAGTATATAAACAATCCGTTGGGTTTCAAAGCATTGAAGCAGTTTCTGACTGCTGTTTCTCTTGTTTTCTGGTCAAAGTAGTGGTGTGACTGAATTGCTGTTACAACATCAAACTGATTTACAAATGTAAGCTGTTCCGAACCAATATTCATAAATTTACAAGGCTTATCTGCAAGCTTTGATTTCGCTGAATCAAGCATATTTTCTGATGGATCGCAAAGAACCATTTCTGATACATTAAGGTTTTCAAAAGCTGTAACACCCATCATACCGCTGCCACAGCCTGTATCAAGCAATGAGAGTTCCTTATCTCCATAGTATGTTTGAATCAAATCAATAATCTGATTATAGATTTCATCATAATTTGGAATTACTTTTCTTATGTTTTCGTCATATATATTTGAATTGAATGAAGTTTTATTATCCATATTTTTACCTCTTAATCTCGTTTTTCAATATTTTCAGGTTTATAATTTCTCTCAATGTATTCCTCAACTGCCGTCAGGAACAGAGAATTCATGCTCATGCCCATTTCAGCTGCTATTGCCTTTAATTTCTCACGTTC
>JAZLGM010000035.1:0-58136 GCA_045616285.1 Ruminococcus sp. | reverse complement strand
TCAGGATTATTTCAAAACCCCCGTTGAATCAGATGCATATAGTTCAGGTCGTATAGTTATAGGTGATAGCAGATGCTGTCAGCTTGGGATTTATCAGTTGAGAGCAGAGTTAAATGACTTTGCCGTATTCGCTGTATGGGGAGGTCATTATGTATCCGGTACAGCAGAAATCCTTTCGCAATCGCATATGAATGATATTGAAAAGTGTTTTACAAATCAGATTAAGAACGGCGGCAAATGTGAAATATATCTTTTTGCAACGATAAATGATTACGACTACAAATACAACAATAATTCCCTTTATATCAATTCTGTTATCAGGAAAGCAGAGATACTTTCCGAAATGTCATGTGAAATAAACGGTATCGTGTATCATCCTACTGTAAATGTTATAGGATTTGAAGGAGGTAAGCTGAATGGAAATATATTAGGTATACCACATGAAAGTTTCAATCGATATGTTGCAGATTATAACGACAGATTGTATGATACATATTCTTCAAGCGACGTTCTGAAAAGCAACTCAAAACTGTTTTCAACAGTCCATAGTATCGTTGATGGAAAAACCGACTTCATCGACGATGGTCTGCACTATTCAGATGATACCCTTAGACTGATTTGTGATTATATTGATTTTAATTAATGTAGTTTCAATTAATCATATCTTAATATGGAAACACACGATAGCCACACGTTCACACATCAACTCTCCACACACAACATTTCTCATTTCTTCTTAGCATTAAACCTTCTCACATATGTATCCTGATACTCTGTCTTCACATTCCCGTTTTCATCTGTTTTTTCGACCTCTTTCGTAATTGTAAGCAGACAGTCGTTGCCTGTTACCTCTGTAATTCCTATAGCAATCGGGAACAAATCCGAGTTATCACCATGAAAGATTTTACCCGTTTTGTAATTTGTTGTGTTGATGACAGTATGAGTATGATAAGCGGCGTTTTCTCTTTCCTTGCAGTGTACCGCTGTAATTGCCTGATGTTCATTCGTTATATGCCCAAGTATTTTTTCCGTAAGTTCAATTGCTCTCTGCGGTGTTGCCTTAAATTGCGTATGCATCAATATTAAAAAATTACCATTGACATATCAGCTAAAAAGTATAGCAGATATTGCTCCACCAATTAAATCTTGAAGATTTTATGCGAAGTAATGGCGGAGAAAGTCAAGGAAGGAAACCGTAGGAATACTGAAGTATTGCAAGGTTTTCTGACGAAGAATTTCTTCGTCAGAACGAGCAGAAAAATTCAAGATTTAATTGGTGGAGCAATATATTGTCCGACTTGACAAAAACAGGTAAAAAGGGTATAATTCTATTGATAGAATTATTCTGTGATAAGGGGAAATAATATGAAGAAACAATATCTTGAAGCAGGTAAAATAGTATCTGTACACGGGCTTAAAGGCGAAGTAAAGGTTATGCCTTACATGGATGTACCTGAACTTCTCTGCGAATTCGACAGACTTTTCATGGGAAAGAATCGTGATGAGGTCGGTGTTGAGAGGGCAAGAGTATTCAAAAATATGGTTATTATGAAGCTTGAAGGAACAGATACTCCGGAAAATGCCGAAAAACTCAGAAATAAACTTCTCTATATACACCGTGACGACCTTGAACTTGATGAAGATACTTATTTCATACAGGATTTAATCGGCATGACTGTTAAAAATGCTGAAACAGGTTTTGAATACGGTGAGATTGCAGACGTAATGCAGACAGGCGCAAATGATGTTTATGTGATAAAAGGTGCTGACAGAGAGTATCTTGTACCTGCAATTCCCGATGTTGTAAAGAGTACAGATGTTGAAAATGATGTTATGACGATTATTCCGCTTGAGGGATTATTTGATTAAAATAATTCATTTAACAGCGAGAACAATTTGTTAAAAAGTAAATTAATAATACTTATAATTATTAAAATTATTACGGAGCGTTTAATATGAGAATAGAAATAGCAACTCTTTTTCCCGAAATGTGCGAGACTGTTCTTAATGAGAGTATCATAGGCAGAGCAAGACGTGCAGGAAAAATAGATGTACGCTGTCGTCAGATAAGAGAATATACTCAGGATAAACACCGCAGAGTGGACGATACTCCCTACGGCGGAGGAATGGGAATGGTTATGCAGTGCGAACCCATATACAACTGCTACAAGGCGGTATGCGAGGATATGGGTACAAAGCCGCACACGATATATATGTCTCCAAAGGGCGGTATATTCAATCAGAATAAGGCTGTGGAACTTTCTCAGAAAGAGCATATACTGATAATATGCGGTCATTATGAAGGCGTTGACCAGCGTATCATAGACAAGATAGTTGATGAGGAAATATCAATAGGTGATTATGTTCTTACCGGCGGCGAACTTCCTGCGCTTGTAGTCGCAGACAGCGTTGCAAGAATGTGCAAGGGCGTACTTTCGGATGATTTATGCTTTACGGATGAAAGCATATACAGCGGATTACTGGAATATCCGCACTATACACGCCCCGAAGTATGGGAAGGTGAAGCTGTACCGCCTGTGCTTCTTTCGGGACATCACAAAAACATAGAACAATGGAGACACGAAAAAAGCCTTGAAATAACCGCTGAAAGACGTCCTGATTTACTGGAATTATACAAAAAGGATAAACTCTGAGTATACGAATAACAACATTTTCCTTACAGCATATTCAACAGTTTATAACATTGATTATTATGAAAATTTAACAATGGAATTCAACATTTTTTTGTAGTGAAAAATAAACAACCAAAAGGATAAATTTTCATTAAAGTTTAATCTAAATGTAGAAAAAATCGAAAAGTGATGAAATTAAGGTAGAAATCCGTTGACTATCTGAAAAATACAATGTATAATTAGAATCAGCAAAAAACCAATTTGCTGGATGCCGTATTCAGTTGGCGTTCACTACAGAGAATAGGAGAGTTGTATATGACATTTAATGACGTAGAAGTAAAAAATCAGGTTGGACTTCACGCAAGACCAGCAACTTTCTTTATCCAGAAGGCTAATGAGTTCAAGTCATGCATCTGGATCGAGAAGGAAGAGCGCAGAGTTAATGCTAAGAGCTTACTCGGTATTCTTTCACTTGGTATCGTTGGAGGAACAACAATCAAGGTAATCGCTGACGGTGCTGATGAAGCAGCAGCTGTTGAGGCACTTGTTGGACTCATTGATAGTGGTTTCAGCGAGGACGCAAGATAATTTAACAGAAAAAAGTAAGACCGCAGCTGTGCAAGACAGCGGCGGTCGTTTTTTGTATTTATTCATCATCAATATATTTAACCATATTTTCTGCAAAGATACCATACCCCTTTGTCGGATCAGCTACAAAAACATGAGTTACTGCACCGATTATCTTTCCATTCTGAATTATCGGGCTTCCACTCATCCCCTGTATGATTCCGCCCGTTTTTTCAATAAGCCTTTCATCAGTTATGCGGATAACCATGTTTTTTGTTTCATTTTCCCCCGAAATATCCACGCTTTCAATTACAGCGGAATATTTATCCGGAGTATCACCATAAACAGAGGTATAAATATAAGCCTCACCCTCAGTTATATCCTGTCGGTAGCCGAGTGGAAATTTTTCGGCATTTCGGCATAGTTTTTCAAGCCCTTCCTGACTTAATTCACCATATATTCCCGTTTCGTTGTTGATTTTCAGGGTTCCATAAGATTCAGAAGGGGTAAACTTCCCATGAACCTCCCCTGGAATCCCTGCGGAACCTTTTTTTGCCTCTGTGAGTTTCACCGGCACAGCTTCACCGCTGTGAATGGGGACGAGTTCGCCTGTGTCGGCATCACATATCGGATGGCCAAGGCCTCCGAATTTCCCCGTTGAAGTGTCAATAAAAGTAATTGTTCCTATTCCTGCAATGCTGTCACGAATCCACATTCCGCATTTTCTTGAATCTGAAACACCTGAAATTACAGGTGAAATCGGAATATCAAATGTTAATTCGCTTCTCTTTACGGTGAGAACCACATCACCCGAACATGAATTTACTATGCTTTGCAGTTCGGCATTCGAGGAAACAGGGATACCGTTTACAAGTGTAATTATGTCACCTTTTTTCACCCCCGATTCATCCGCGGGACATGAGGATGAACCGTCTTTTGAGTGAACCTCTCCGAGTCCCGTTACCATTACACCCTCCATGAGGAGTTTGATTCCGAAAGGTACTCCTCCGACCGCAAGAACAGGGGCTTCCTTTTCGGTAATCTCAACATTTTTCAAAGGAATCGTACCGAAAAGCGAAAGTGAAGCGTAATTGCTGTCATTTAATGCAGAACACGAAATATCGGGATATTCTGCAATTTCAAACGTCTCTGTGCATTCAGCTGTAAAGCTGTCGGGAAGTTTCGCCGAATAATACTCCACAGCCGAAAACGAACCGACAAGAACTGCTGAAAGAACGACAGCAGTTATTTTTTTAAAAATCATCAATAAACATTCCTCCTTTAGATTATTATTGCCGAAGGAGAAAAATTTATAGAAAGAAATATATGAAAGGAAAATCAAATGGAAAAAAAAGTAAAAAAATACAGACCTTTTGTTATTGTATCAAGGGCTGTCATGTTAATTCTTACCGCTGTTTATCCCCTTATTATGACATTTTTAAGCGGCGCAGGTATAATATATAATTCCGAAAGCTATGGGAAAGAAGTTACGCAAATCGGAATAATGCTTGTTATATCGTCGGTATTGATGACGACAGGTGCTTTTTTATGTCTTTCGGGCAGAAAAATTCCTAATATACTTTCGATTATTTTTTCAGTTTCGGGAATAATTCTCTGTATGACCATGCTTTACAAACTATGTTCCCATGCGGATTATTCGGGATGGAATGATAAATTCACAATGAATCCCATAAGTGATATGTACAAAATGCGGATACTTCCATGCTTTATCCCCGTTTTGATGTCATTGGTGACTTCCGCATTGAATCTTATGGTAAAAAAAAAATTTATCGGATAAAAAATGATTAAAGGGCACCTTATCGGTGCCCTTATATTATTATTTGATTGGAAGTTCCTTTACTGAACCTGCATCATATTTCTGAATTGTAAGTGCATCCATAGCTGTGATTCCTGCTTCTCCGTCAACATCACCGTTGATTTTACCCTGTGAAGTAATTTCATACTTTGATGAGTTTGCAAGAGACTGAAGAATTATAACAGCATCAGCCATTGTTACTGAACCATCACAGTTTGCATCACCATAAACGATTTCTGAGGCAACGGTCTGTGTTTGTGTAGTCTCAGAAGTTGTTTCAGCAACGGTAGTTGTTGTGACAGTTGTGGTGGTTGTAGTCGCAGTTGTTGTAGTCGTTGTAGTCGTTGTGGTTGAAGTTGTTGTAGTTGTTTCAGGTTCGATAACGGATTCAACAGCAATAACAGAGAAGTTTACACACATATATGTCTGACCATTTTCGCCGAGAATAATCGTATCACCTGATTTGAAATCCTTTTTGTAAAGTTCAAAAGTAACCTCATTTGAGCTTGTTGCTGTCATTGAAGTCTTTTCATATCCGCTCATCCATTCAGGTACATTTTCAACTCTGCTATCAAGTGCGATATAAAGCGAAATATCCTTACCTGCCTTAAATGAAGCTGTATCTCCTGTTGCACCCTTTGCATCACATGAAGTAAGGAGACTCTCGCCGCCTGTGAGTTCATCAGGGAGAGAAGTAAATGTGAAATCTCTGTCTCCGAATATTTTTGAACCGACTGCGGAATTTTCTGCGATATCCCATGACTGCGGATTCGCACTGTCACTTACTTTCAGATACTGTATGAGTTCGCCTCCGTATGGTACTTCTTCTTTTCCAAAAACGAAGCTGTCCATATTGAGAAGATATCCCTCACCACCTGTAAATTTGATATACAGATTATGTTCACCTGAAATTTTCGGAATACCGAATGTTATTTCCTGATAATCTGAAAATCCCGAAGTACCTTTGAAATTCAGCTTTGCGGCAGGATTTCCGCTGATTGAATCAAGATAAAGCTCAATTCCTGCGGGATTTCCTGAAATTTTGGCAGTTAAGCTGTAAGCTCCATCCTCAAAATCAAGTTTGCGGAACATGAGATAATCACCGTTTTCAACATAGCCGATATTTTTTCCGCCTGTTTCGAGGTCTTCTGCCTGAATTCCGCTTTGTTCCGTAAAATCTTCAGCTTCAATTGTTTCAAATGCGGATGTTGCAGGGAAAGCCTTTTCAGGAGAAAGAGTAACAACGCCCTCAGGGAATGAATCAACGGTAAGGTCGTTGATGTAATATTCAATATTCATATAACCCTGTCCGCAGTAGTCTCCCTTGTAGTCATCAGGGTCATTCGGATTAAGGCCTCTTTTGAGTTCCCAGTCATCAGCCATACCGTCATTATCATTATCAACAATTTCCTTCGTGAGGACAGCTTCCGGATATGTATAGGTGACTCCGCAGTTGATATTGTATTTATCCAGGTCTGTCACAGTTGAATCATAGGCAGAAGTACCGCTGCATCTTCCTGTACCTGTTTTGGTTTCGTAAGCACACTGCTGGTCAATTGCAGTTCGCTTAGTTGGTGAGATACCGTTTCCTGCGAAGTCAATTACATGATTGTATGAATCTGCGGCACTTTCACAAGTTGATGCAGTTGAAACATTTTCACCGTCAATCAGAGTCTGGAAAGGTGTTGTACTATACAGATTATCCTTTGTGATTCCGATACCGTCCTTGACTGTAACACCGTCCCAGTTATTGTAGGTAATTCCGTTAAGTGAACCGTCCTTGTTAATCATCTGATTACCCGAACAGTAAACCTTGAAATTCTGCGGTTTTGTGGTGCTGTCAACATACATCCAGTGATATCCGCCTGTCGTGCTGTTTCCTGCTTTAAGGGTATTGTTTACATAGTTCAGATGACCGATAGTTCCGTATGCAGTCTGATAACCCCAGTCATAAATAATATTATTTGTGAAATCCGCAGTTTTCTGATCCGGAACTTTTCCTCTGAAATTACGGGAAACATTGTGAATGATAAGGTTGTGGTCGAAAGTGAGGTAACCGTTGCCCATCATGATACCGAAACCATGAAGTCCCTTTTTATGACCACCCCATGAGTCAGCAGGACCGAGTACGGAATACTGAACCGTATAATATTCATTGTTTGAATAAAGTCCCCATTGTTCGTCTGTAGTCCATCCCATTGAGCAATGGTCAATGATTGAATTTGAACCCTTTGCGCCGCCCCATGCGTCATTTCCTGAGCTTGTGGATGCATACGGTCCCGGACGGGAGCTTATGTATCTGCATATAATATTATCCCCCGACATACCCATTTTGTAATTTTTGAGAGTGATACCCGAACCTCCCGGAGCTGTCTGTCCTGCAATTGTTACATTGCTTGCACAGAGGATATTTCCCTCTAATTCAATTGTTCCGCTTACATCAAAAACAACTATTCTGTTGGATTTGCTTACAGCATCACGAAAAGAACCCTCGCCGCTGTCATTGAGATTTGTAACGTGGTAAACCGTACCGCCACGACCTCCCGTAGCGTATTTACCGCCGCCGACCGCACCGGGGAAAGCAATTATTTTTCCTGCGGCATTAGTCTCCCCTACTGTTGAACTGTACGGCATATATCCGCTCATTCCCGAAACCACAGCAGCAATACTCGTAATGACGGCTGTGAGTTTTTTCAGTTTCCTGTTCATACTTATTCCTCCGTTAAATAAAATTACCCGTAAAAATATCTGTATATTCATTATATAATAAATATCCGCAGAAATCAATAAACAAAAATCTTTTTTTATTGTATTTTTGTACTTAAAGTTGTATATATAATAGTGATATGTTTTCAAAAAGATGATATTATTGTGCATAAACATTTGACTTGAATTAAAAAATATGATATAATTATTGAATACACGTTATTATAATTTTCAAGAAGGCAAAAATTGATTGAAAAGATTATAGGCAATACCGTACAAAGTCTAAAAACGTGCTTTGTGCGGTGTTGTCTGTAAAGATGCAGACTTCTTTTGACGGAGTTCATTAATAATTCTTCGTTAAATATTCAGAGGTGATTTTTTTGGAAATAATAGTTGTTCTTGCTGTAATAATAGTGCTTTGCCTCGTTCTCGGAGTTAGCTCCGAGCTGATAATGCTCGGAATAATGGGACTTGTTGAGCTGACAATAGTATTCATGGCACTTCTTTTTCTGTGGTCATGCCTGATGCTTGTGCTTTCAAAGAGCAAAAAAGCATCTTTTGTAAAAATAGATAAAGCCCCTAAAGGAAGATTCAGCGTTGCATATTATGAAATTGACGGAGAGGAATATCCCTGTGTTTTTCCGAGCGAAATGATACTTACAGACAAAATGTACCGAAAAGACAAGCTTCATACGGTTATGTTCAACAGACGTATGAAAGCAGTATATGATATATGGGCAATTCTTACAAGTATGATAGGGTTTGTATGCAGCAGCGGAGCGGTGCTTCTGACATTTGCTGTCATAAACTATGTACTGGAATAGGAGAAATCAATGGATAAACATGAATGCTGTCATGAGCATAATCATGATGATACAGCCGAGAAAATTTCAAAAATAATGCCTGATGAGGATGTTCTCTATGATGCGGCGGAACTTCTTAAAGTTTTTGGTGATTCAACAAGGCTGAGAATTATTTTTGTTTTAAGTCAGAATGAACTCTGTGTAAGCGAAATTGCATCACAGCTTGGTATGACACAGACTGCAATCTCACATCAGCTCAGAGTACTGAAACAGGCAAGACTTGTCAAAGCAAGGCGTAATGGAAAGACAATTTTCTATTCCCTCTGCGACGCACACGTTCAGAAGATTTTTTACTACGCAATGGAACACGTAATGGAGTAATATAATGAGATATTTTGATTTTCACGCACACGCATTTGCGGATTCAATAGCAGAAAGAGCAGTTTCCGGACTTGCTGATACAAGTTCAATAAAACCTGCAACAGACGGTACTGTAAAAGGTCTCAGAAAACTTATGCAGGAAAAGGGAATTTCAGAAGCAATGCTTCTGCCGATAGCAACAAAACCATCACAGCAGACTACAATAAATAACTGGGCGGCTGAGATAATGGGTGACGGAATTTACTGCTGCGGAACAGTTCATCCTGATGCTGAAGATGCTGTATCTGAAACAGAGAGAATAAAGTCTCTCGGACTTTATGGACTTAAATTTCATTCCGAATATCAGTTTTTCAGACCTGATGATGAAAAGATGTTCCCGATATACAGAAAGGCGCAGGAACTCGGTCTTATGGTTGTATTTCATGGAGGCTGGGATCCTTACGGAAAGGGAGAAATACTCGCTTCGCCTGAGAGTTTTGCGGCAATTGCCGAAAAATTCCCCGACCTTACAATAGTTGCGGCACATCTCGGTGGAATGAGACTTTTTGACAGAGTTGAGGACTGCCTTGCAGGAAGATTTGAAAATCTTTATTTTGACACAGGAGTAATTGCAAGATATATCGGAGAATTTACAGATGATGAACAGGTTTTCCGAATAATAAAAAAACAGGGTGCAGAGAAAATTCTTTTCGGAAGCGACTGCCCGTGGGACAGCCCCGAAAATGAAATTGCCATGATAAACAGAATTCCGCTGACAGAAAATGAAAAAGAACAGATATTTTTCAGAAATGCCGAAAACTTGTTAATCAATTCACGCAATATTAAGTGAATATTACATGATTGATAACAGTATGTTAATAATGGTATGTTAGAATTTAAAAAAGTCTTTAGTGATAAGTGATTCGTCATAATACGGTTTTGGGGGTGGTCGGATGAAGGTTGTCGCTGAAAAGACAGATAGCAGAATAATCAATGTCATTGATGAATTCGACTTCTCAACTCAGAACGAATCATACAATGACAGTTTCAGAAACTGGAGAAAAAAGAAAGATAATAAATACTCCTTCAGTTTTGAGAAAAATGTCAGGGAAAGAGTTTATGTAGACGGAAAGGGATTTGTGGACAATGATTCCGTAAAGGCGGAAAAGGAAATCCTTTCGGCTGTTTTTCCCGTTATAGGCAAAGCAATGCTTATATGGGTGTTTACCGACAGCGTACTCAGTAAGTTCATAATATGGCTTATCGGTTTGTTCGGAGTGAATGTTCATACAAGTTTTTTCAGTACATCCGTTTACGGAGGAAGTACGGAAATCGTAATATCCATTATTGCGGTTGCGCTTATAAAACTCGGATTTACGGCATTCTATCTTCACAACAGATTCAAAATGCCGAAAAAAGTCGAATTCATGAGCAGCATGAATCATCCTTCGGGGCTTCTCGGTGCAATTGCGCTTTCGCTTGTGGTCTGTACAGTAGTCAATCTTCCGACAGCATATTCAAGCGATACGAAAGAGATATACGAATTCTTCAAGAGTGCAGGTGCTGATGTATCGGTATGGGGACAGGCAGAATTTCTCGTGTATACGATATTTGATGTCGTTGTGCTTTCGATAGTTACCGAAATAATATTCCGTGGAGCAATGTTCGGTGTTCTCAGACAGTTCGGAGATGTTTTTGCAATATTCATAAGTTCGCTGACAGCCTCACTTCTCACACAGGATTTAAAGGAAATGATACCCGTATTCTTTGTGTCTCTTGCCGCATCATGGGGAATGCTCAAAACAGGAAGCTTATTTACTGCATTTGCGGTAAGCATGGTTTATAAAATGTATGAACTGGCACTTGCAATAATAGAAGTTGATCCTTCGCCTGATATGGCGATAACAAGAAATATGTTTATGGTTATTTCGTTTCTTGTCGGTGTTTCAGGTGTCCTCATAACATGGTTCAGATGCAGCAACCGCAATCAGTACGGAATAGCATTGTACAAATCAGAAGTCACCCTGAAAGACAGAATAATTACATCGGTAAAGATTTTCCCTTATTCTGTTGTAGGTATAATCTGTATTGTATACGCATTTGTGAGGCTTTTGTACTGATGGAAGAATACATGAAAAGGGCAGTTGAACTCGCTATGGAGTCATTTGCAGAGGATGAAGTGCCTGTCGGTGCGGTTATCGTAAAGAAAACTACGGGCGAAATAGTCGGAGAAGGAAGAAACAAGCGTGAAACAGGAAAAAATGCTCTCGCTCACGCTGAGATAATGGCAATTGACGAAGCCTGCCGTAAACTCGGCGGATGGAGACTTCCCGATTGTGCAATGTATGTCACTCTTGAACCTTGCCCGATGTGCTGCGGTGCCATTATTAATTCAAGGATAGATGATGTATATTTCGGTGCGTATGATTACAGAAGCGGTTCTGCGGTATCAGTTCAGAAAATGTTTGAACTTCCGTACAATCACAAGCCCGAATGTACAGGCGGAGTAATGGAAGCGGAATGTTCGGGGATTCTTTCAGATTTTTTCCGTCAGCTTCGTGAAAAAAAGAAAAAATGATGTATGGGCGGTCTTGTATCGCCCATACTTTATTTATGACAAAATGATTTTTCTGAAAATTTTAATTGCAGGTGAATTTCGTTAATAAGGTTGCAATTTATCCTCAAAAGTGATATAATCAAAAAGTAAATAATTACTGGTATAAAGGTGTTTGAAATGAAACTTATAAGGGAACTTTATTTATACAGAACCATGACAGCATCAATGGTAAAAAAAGATTTAAAAGGCAGATACAAAGGTTCTGTGCTTGGATTTATGTGGACATTCATAAATCCCCTGCTGCAGCTTGCGGTATATACATTTGTTTTTCAGATTATACTGAAAAATCCGACAGAATATTATTATATGCACCTTTTTGTTGCTCTTGTGCCGTGGATTTTCTTTTCTTCAGCACTCACAACAGGTTCAAAAGCAATACTCGGACAATCGAACATGGTCAAGAAAATATATTTTCCGAGAGAGGTTCTTCCGATTTCATACGCATTCAGCAGTTTCGTGAATATGCTCCTTTCGTTCATTGTAATATTTGCGGTTTATATCGTATCACCGATGAAGCTTAATATTTTACCTTTGATTCTGCTCCCTGTGATAATGGTAATACAGCTTATGCTTGTAACAGGGGTGACGCTTATAACTTCTTCCCTGACTGTTTATATGCGTGACCTTGAACACATAATGGGTGTGCTGAATATGGCATGGATGTACCTTTCGCCTGTGGTTTATCCCGTCAGCTATATCCCTGAAAAGTATCAGACAATATATATGCTGAATCCCATGGCTCCCGTCATAGTTGCATACAGAGATATTCTCTATAACGGAGTTATGCCCGAATTCAGAATAATCGCAATTGCGTTTGCAGAAAGTATTTTCGTACTTGCTCTGGGACTTTTCATATTCGGCAGACTGAAAAAACATTTTGCGGAAGAACTTTGATATCGGGGGATTATTCAATGGCAGTAATAGAAGTTCGTGATTTGAAAAAGAGTTTTAAAGTATACTTTGACAAGGGACAGACTTTTAAGGAAAAAGTGCTTTTCAGAAACAGAAACCGATATGAGGAGAGAAAGATTCTTGACGGTGTTTCCTTTGACATACAGAAGGGTGAGGCTGTCGGACTTGTAGGACATAACGGATGCGGAAAAAGTACGCTTCTTAAACTTCTGACAAGGATAATATATCCCGACAGCGGAAGTCTTAAAACAGACGGAAGAGTATCAAGTCTGCTTGAACTCGGTGCAGGATTTCATCCCGATATGTCAGGCAGAGAAAATATATACACAAACGCATCTATCTTCGGACTCACAAAAAAGGAAATAGAAAGCCGTATCGACAGAATAATAGAATTCTCAGAACTTGAAGAATTCATAGACAATCCCGTAAGGACATATTCATCGGGAATGTATACAAGACTTGCTTTTTCCGTTGCAGTAAATGTTGATGCCGATATTCTCCTTGTAGATGAAATACTTGCAGTGGGTGATGCGGCATTTCAGGCGAAATGCATGGAAAAAATGCTCGACATAAAAGCAAAGGGAACAACAATAGTAATAGTCTCACATTCTCTTTCGCAGGTTGAACAGATATGCGACAGAACAATATGGATTGACGGCGGAAAAATAAAAATGGATGCCTCACCGAATGAGGTGCATCCGAAATATCTTGAGTATATGGGACAGAAAAGACGTGCCGCTAAAAAGGATACCGCCCCCGCAGATTCTGAAACTGAAAAACCCGCAGAGGAAAAAGAATTTACAGCGGAAATAACTAAGGCTGAGATAATCGGTGAAAACGGTGAAGCATCATGCAAATACCGTTCGGGAGAAAAAGTATCTCTCAGAATACATTATAAGGCTGACACTTCAAAACTCAACGGTGTGATTATCGGACTTCTGTTTTTCAGAAATGATAAACTCACCTGTTACGGAACGAACACAATGAGGGAACGTATTGATAACATAACCCTTAAAAATGAAGGTGTAATAACCTGTGATATTGAAAAACTGAATCTTGTAAAGGGTTCGTACTGGCTTGATATTGCAATAAGGTCAAATGATATGTTCGCATACGACTATAAAGCAAAGGCTGTTGAGTTTACTGTGTATTCGACAGTTGATGAAGTCGGTGTTGCCAAACTTGACCATAAATGGAAATTTGAATAACAGGGGAGATAACGTGGATAATTACAATGAACTGAAAAATATTACCGATACATTTGATGAGGGACAGCTTGAAAACAGCGGTGCTTTGAAAAAATTTTTCCACAGACTCGGAAGAAAGCTGACATTCTGGTATGTCGGTGCATTCGGGGAAAGACAGAATAAATTTAACAGGGAAACCGCTGAAAGCATAACAGACCTCGCACAGAAACAGTATGTTGATATGCTTCTGCTTGAAAATAATATAAAGGAACTGCGCAGAAAACTCGATGAAAAAGATGTACTGCTGAGTGAGTATATAAGGCGGGTAAATCCCGAATGCAGAAACAGTTTCTTTCCTGATAAGAGAGGTGAAATAAGCAGAGAACTTTCAGCCGACCTTACAGGGAGACTTCTTCTCGAAAGCAATCCCGACCTTGATGCATGGGGAGAAAAATACAGGGAAACAATTATGAAAACCCTCTCCGAAAAGAAAACATCGTGCAGAACTATTGCGGTTATATGCAGAAATTTTCTGCAAAGCAAAGGTATTGAGGCGGTAAGATGTGAGGCTGTTGACCTCTATAAACTGCTGAAACGTGTAAGCAGATATGATATTAAATTCGTATCAATCGAACCCTCGCTGACTGAAACAAAAATCAAGGGCGAACTCATGCTTATACCCGAAAAAGGCGCAGGAAATGTAATAAAGGCAATAAATCCCGCATTGTGCATATTCTGCGAGACTACAGCAGGAATTATTCTATCCGACGGTTGTTCCATGCTTAAACAGAGGGCAATATTAAAACTCAGCGGACAGAATCCTCTCAACAATATATCATCAAATACGGTTAAAGAACTTATCCATCTGAATGATATGGGACTTCACCATTACATGGTTGAATCTGAAAAAGCGGCTGAAATCATGGTAAAAGCAGGATTTCCCGAACCCGATGTTTCATACCCCGTAACCTCTTTAAGCAAAATCGGAATAAGAAAGAGAAAATTTGACACAGAAAATTTCACAGTTGGCTTTGCTTCTTCACCGATGCTTGAAAAACAGTTTGATGACAGAGGCGTTGGGATTCTCTGCGAACTTGTAAAGCTGACGGAGAACATAAAATATAAAATACTGTGGAGATATCCCGAAATCCCGATTCCTGTTGAATTAGCGGAAAATCCCATGTGTGAAGTAATCGAGGGCGGTTATGATATGCAGAAATTCTATTCCGAGACAGACTGCGTGATAATTCCATACAAGACGGTTGACAACAATCACGCTTGTTCACTTTCGGCAATAGAGGCAATGCAGAACGGAGTTCCTGTACTTGCAACAGATGTTTCGGGAGTTGCCGAGGTTGTAAACAAATGCGGAATGGGTGAAACAGTAAGTGCTGATGCAGAATCCCTCAGAGACGGACTTATCAGAATTACCGAGAACTATCCGAATTATTTAACACCGCTGACAAAACAGCGTCTTGATATGGTAACAGACAACACCATAATAATCGAAATGATTGAGAAACAGGCTGAAAAACATGGAAAGCCGAAGCCTGCAACCCTCAGCGAATGGGACAGTAAACTCAAGGCAAAGGGAAAATACCTTGTTATCGGTCATGAAGAAATGAAAAAGTATTATCAGCAGAAAGATATTGCAGATTCCTATACAAAGGACAGATTTACCACACCTGCGCTGAAATACTTTGATTACATAGAGAGACAGAATATAGGCATTATCCTCGACAGCCGATTCAAAGATAAAAAGCCTTCAATTCTTGACGTTGCCTGTGGCGACGGAAGAATCACAGCCGAGTGCATAAAGCATGGAAACTGTGTTTCCGCTGATTCAAGCAGAGCGATGCTTGATATTGTTGAGGAAAGATTCAGGAATGAAGAAAATAAACCTGCAACTTTCCTTTATGATGCAATTGAGGACAGCTATTCGGGCAATTATGATGCAATTACCTGCTTCAGATATATAAGGCATTTCAGCTATGCCGAAAGATGCATAATATACCGCAATTTCAGAGAAATGCTCAAAGACAGCGGAATGCTTGTGTTTGATGTTCCGAATATTGATTTTGAACTCGGTCTCAAAGGTGTCAGCGGTTGGGGAAACTATAACATTTACGATGTTTTCCACAGCATTGAGGCGATTACGGAAGAACTAAGACGAAACGGATTCAAGGTTGAGTATGTAATTCCGACAGGACAGGGACTTATGACACAGCTTCCCGAAAGTCTGAAAAAAATGCCTATGACATGGACAGTAGGGGCGATAAAACAGGCATGAAAACAATAAATACCGTAATATGTTCTTTAGTAATGTCGTCTGTTTTGGTTTCGGCAATATTTCTTTCGGAAATCATCAGCATATCAGCTGATTTATGGATTCTTCCGTATTTTTTGGCTGTAGTATCTGTCTATTCTGCAATGCTTTTAAGCGAAAACAAAAAGATTCTTCTGATTAAATGGGGAATCTCCCTGCCCTTATGCTATCTGTGTTTAAACTATTTCTGGAGAACAAATTATTCGACAAGGGCATTGAATTGGCTGATTGACGGATATGGTGGAAATTCATCGGCAGGAGGCGGTTTTGCAGGATTTGTGAGACTTGTATTTTTGCTTTGCCTTTGTCTTGCAGGAATAATGCTTGCTTTTTCAAAGTCCTCTGACAAAATGGTAAAATATACGAAGCTTCAGTTGGTTTCGGGAATTGTGATATTTATACTGAACGCATCGGTTGTTGTATATCTCGAAAAGCTTTTTCCGCCATATAAAGAAATCATGTCATGATTAACAGATTTGAAAACGGGTGTCGTTTCGGCACTCGTTTTACTATTTTTCAGCAAAAAAAATCCCCGTACTTTCGTACAGGGATTTTTTATAATCAGTAATAAAATTACTTGATTTCGATTGTAGCGCCAGCCTCTTCGAACTTAGCCTTAAGCTCGTTAGCCTCTGCCTCTGAAACGCCTTCCTTGAGAGCCTTAGGAGCAGCCTCAACAACAGCCTTAGCCTCCTTAAGTCCAAGACCGAGGATGTCCTTAGCAGCCTTGATAACAGCCATCTTAGCATCACCGAATGATGTAAGGATTACGTCGAATTCTGTCTTAGCAGCCTCAGCAGCACCTGCGCCGCCTGCAGCTGGAGCAGCAGCAACAGCAGCTGTTACGCCGAATTCCTCCTGGATTGCGTCTACGAGCTCTGCGAGTTCGAGAACTGAAAGAGTCTTGATATCTTCAACAAATTTTGTGATTTTCTCTGAAGCCATGATAATAATCTCCTTTATAATATATTCGCCTTATTAGGCATAGTAATTAAGCTGCGTAAATGTTTTTAAAGAAATCAGGCAGCTTCTTCTGACTTCTTGTCTGCAACAGCCTGGAGAGTTGCAGCGAGTTTCTGCATTGGACCCTGGAGAGAACCAACGAGCTGTGCGAGGAGTACGTCCTTTGAAGGGATCTTTGAAAGAGCGATAACGCCTGCCTGATCATAAACTTCACCTTCAACGTAACCTGCTTTAAGGTTGAACTTTTCGTCGCCTGTCTTCTCAGCGAATTTACCGAGGATTCTTGCAGGAGCAGTCTGATCGTCGTTAGAAATAGCGAGAGCAGATGTACCGTTGAGAGCCTCTTCAAAACCTTCGATACCACAGTTTTTGAAAGCACGGAGAAGAAGTGTGTTCTTCTCTACAAAGTAAGTAACATTAGCCTCACGAAGTTCTCTTCTGAGCTTTGTATCCTCTTCAACTGTGATACCCTTGTAATCAACGATAACACCTGAAACAGAGTTCTTGATGAGTTCTGTGAGCTGTTCTACCTTTGCTTTCTTTGCTTCGAGTACAGCATTGCTTGGCATTGTGTATTCACCTCCGAATAATTTATGAATCGTATCCGAAGTGCAAAAAATCCTTCACCGACAACTACGGGGAAGGACAATGACATCATAAAATGTTAATCAATTGCAATTCCTCGGCAGGACTTACAGCTTTCGCTTGCCGGCTGTCTTTAGAATACGATATGCGTGATTATCACGACTTGTATATTATATCACGTACATATTGTTTTGTCAAGGGCTTTTTAAAAAAATCTGAAATTTTTTTATATTTCGTGCCGCAAAACCATTTTTTCGCATTTTCTGTTCTTTTAGTTTCATGAAAAATCCAATGTGTTTATACATTTGTTTTTTTTATTAAAAATAGAGAATTCTATTGACATATCGGACAATATGGTTTATAATAAGTATATTGTATTTATTTGCGGAAATATTACTACAGCAGTTATGCTGCTTTGTTTTAGAATCATTTTTACACCGAAAGAAAGAAAAACGGTGCGTGATGAAGCAAATGACGGATGTAAATGCATCCGAATTCCATACAGGCTCCGAAACGAGCCTTTTACATATTGTTTATAAAATAATGCGGCATGACCGACTTTGTGGTAATAAGAGTTATTGATACAAACTTTTATTTGAAGGAGGTAATGCACTGTATGAACACAGGTGTCGCAATTGTTCTTATTGTTATTGCTCTCGCTGTCGGTTTCGTTGTCGGCATTGCAGCTTGTAAAAACATCTATTTTCAGAAGGGTGAGGCTGCAGGTGTTGAAAAGAGAAAGCGTGAGGCTGAAGCTATAACAGGTTCTGCTGAGGAAAGGGCAAAGCGTATCGTTGAAGATGCGGAAAAGGATGCCGATTCCAAAAAGAAGAATGCTCTTGTTGAGGCTAAGGACGAAATCCATAAAATCCGCAGCGAAGCTGAAAAGGAAATTAAGGAACGCCGTACAGAGCTTTCACGTCAGGAAAGACGTATGCAGCAGAAGGAAGAAAATCTTGACAAGAAAACCGACAACCTTGAAAAGAAAGAGGAAACTCTCAATCAGAAGATAAAATCTGCTGATGAAAAACTCAAAGAGGCAGAGGCTATCAAAAAGAGCGAGATGGACGTACTCGAAAGGATTTCCGAATTTACAAGGGATCAGGCTAAGGAGTATATCATATCCAAGCTTGAGGATGATCTTGTTCATGAGAAATCTGTGAAGATTTCAGCTTATGAACAGCAGCTTAAAGACGAGTGCAATGACAAGGCAAGGAGTCTTGTATCACTTGCTATCGCAAAGGTTGCAGCGGATCAGGTGTCTGAGGCGGCAGTATCTGTTGTACCGCTCCCGAATGACGAAATGAAGGGCAGAATCATTGGACGAGAGGGAAGAAATATCAGAACTCTTGAAACTCTTACAGGAGTTGATCTCATTATTGACGATACTCCTGAGGCTATCACACTTTCATGTTTTGATCAGATCAGACGTGAGGTCGCAAGAATTGCTCTTGAAAAACTTATTGCTGACGGACGTATTCACCCGACACGCATCGAAGAAATGGTTGACAAGGCTCGTCGTGAAGTCGAGTACAAAATCAAGCAGGAGGGTGAACGTGCAGTAATTGAAACAAATGTACATGGTATCAACCATGAGCTTATCAAGCTCCTCGGAAGACTCAGATACCGTACAAGCTACAGACAGAATGTACTCGACCATTCAATTGAGGTTGCCAAGCTTTGCGGAGTTATCGCATCTGAACTCGGCGTTGATGCCAATATGGCAAAACGTGCAGGTCTTCTCCACGATATCGGTAAGGCTCTTACATCTGAAATTGAAGGCTCACACGTACAGATCGGTGTTGACGTATGTAAAAAGTATAACGAGAGTCCTGTTGTTATACACGCTGTTGAAGCTCATCACAATGATGTTGAGCCTAAAACAGTCATTGCGTGTATTGTTCAGGCTGCCGACGCTATTTCAGCCGCAAGACCGGCTGCAAGAAGCGAAAACTACGAAAGCTATATCAAGCGTCTCCAGAAACTTGAGGAAATCTGCAATTCCTACGAAGGTGTTGAGAAGTGCTTTGCAGTTCAGGCAGGTCGTGAGGTCAGAATCATGGTTGTTCCGGAAATTATTGACGACGAGAAAATGGTTATCGTTGCAAGACAGATCGCTCAGCAGATTGAAACTGAGATGGATTATCCGGGTCAGATTAAGGTTAATCTCATCCGTGAGAGCAGAGTTTCTGACTACGCCAAGTAAACGCATAAATAAAAACGGACGGTTTATCTGTCCGTTTTTGATTTATTTCGGCATTTTATGTCGGAATACAGTAAAGGATAGGTGAATTTATGGCAAAAACGATATTCAATTCAAGTGAAAAATCAAATTTTATACTGAATATGACAGAGGAACAATATTCCTCACTCGCATCAAAAGGACTTCTTGCAGGATTATTCGGAGTTCCTTTGTTTACTTTGATTCCTGAAATATCAGGAAACACAGGTTTTTATTCGCTGACTGCTTCGGGACTTGCAATTGCCGGAGTAATATGCATGATATTTGCCCTTATAGGTGCGATGAAAAAATTTATAAACAAAACAGCAGTTTTTCCGATTTGCATTTTCGGATTCATATTCTTATGGGGACTTATTTCTGCACTTGCCTCAGATTATATGCAGATAGGAATTTACGGATATGACGGACGAAACGAAGGACTTATGTCATTGATGTTTTATCTCTGTATCTTCGTAACTGCTTCGTCACTCAAACGCAGAAAGGCTGTTGAAACTGTAATGAACGGAATAGTCGGTCTCGGTCTTCTCAATTCATTATGGAGCCTGTATCAGATAGCATCATCTAACGGACATTACACTATGGTTTCACTAAGAAATAAAATCAATGCAGCATCGGGACTTTCACACTCACCGATATTCCTTGCAATGATTCTTACTCTTTGTCTTATTGCGGCTGTTGTTTCATACGCAGTAACAGACAGCAAAAAGAAACGTGTATTTCTTCTTGTTTGCAGTTGCCTTTTCTCATTCGTAATGATGTTTACTTACTGCTTTATCGGAATTGTCGGTGCGGCACTCGGAGTAATCGCAGTATTTGCGGCTGTCATAAAGGCAAAAGCACCTAAAATCAGACTTCTTTCGGTATTCTCGGTTATTCTTCCTGCTGTACTTGCTGTTCTGCTTGTAAACGGCGGAATCGTCGGAGATTCCGGGAAATACACTCTTTACGACGGACAGATTTTCCTCTGGGCTGATTCTTATATGAGAATTTCAGCAAGCGGACAGCCAAGTTCTGAAACTCTTGAACTCGGCACGTATGATACATACGCTACACTTAACAGCAAAGCAATGAATATTGTATCACTTCATCCCGTTACAGGTACAGGTCCCGATCAGCTTGCACTTTCACAGCTTTATAACTTCGATAATTTCCCTGAGGGAACTGAATACGAGGTTACAGACATAGTCTCACAGAATAAGGGTGTATTTGACAGAGTTCTCAACGAATACATCTACACAGCGGCAACGAGAGGCATTCCGTCTGCTGTGGCACTTGTTTTACTGCTTATTGCTGTAATTGTATCGGCAGTAAAAAATTTAAAAGAATCAAAGGACAAGACAAAAGGTGTAATGACTGCCTGCACAATATGCGGCGCACTTATACTTTTAATCGGATGCGGAAGTACAACTTTCACTCCCCTTTTCTGGACAATCGCAGGATGTTCAATTGCATCATGCAAAGAAAAAACTGAATAATACAAATACTGAAAGCCGATGAGAATTTTCTCATCGGCTTAGTTTTTTAAAGATAATCGGCATCGGTACATTGATGCACCGACATTATGTGTACTCACGAAATGCCGCTTCATTTCGTACTTCGTATAATTTGTTTATCAGCGCAAGTTCACTCTGTGAGAGTTTTCTTCCTGCCGAATATACAAGTACATCCTTGAATTTATTATCGGGAAATTCACATTTTCTCTGCACAAGTCCGTATTTTCCGCAGAGACTTTCAGGTACTGGTGAATCAAGCATAAAGGACTGAGGAACTGTAAGAAGAAAATCAAGTGCGCTTCCTCGGTCAAACATACATATTCTTCTTACCTTTGTACCTTCGGGACGGTTATTGCTGTAAAGCTTCTCAACAGCATCGGGTATGTATGGTACTGCATTGTCGCCCTCGGTAAGTTCTGCATAATGCGCTGACAAATCTGAATATTTTATTCTTTCAAGTTCAGCGGCAGGATGTTCCGCAGACATCACCGCAAGCATCTCAAATTCCCATAAAATCTGAGTATCAAGATTCTTGTCGGCTATGTAATCCATGAAATACTTTTCGTGTGCATTGTTGAATCTGATTATTGCGAAGTTATATCCGTTTTCCCTCACATTTTCAAGGCTTCTCATTGAGTTTGTCTCGCAGAAATAAACCTCCATATCATCAGAAGGATCAGATGCGGCAATATACTCGGAAAAAGCCTTTGAAATATATCCTGTACGTGGTACGGATATTCTCATTTTCCTTTCTTTCTGCTTTTCGGGCGAGTTTATACTCTCCATATTGTCAATCTGTATCAGAATCTGTTTCGCACAGGCAAGAAATTTCATTCCCTGATCTGTCGGAATTACACCTTTTGATGTTCTTCTGAATATTGTTATTCCAAGTGAATTCTCAAGTTCTTTTATCGCCTTACTGAGATTCGGCTGAGCCATGTAAAGATTCTCAGCCGCCTGAGTTATAGAGCGTGTCTTTTCTATTTCCACAGCATATCTGAAATGCAATGTGTTCACAGTCCTGTTCTCCCCTTTTGTTTTGTTTTTATTACGGGTAATACTCACCCTCAAAACTTCCGTAATTTATTATCAATGAAATCTGCCAGTACCATCCGTATTCGGAATTCGGATCATATACGACGCCTATTCCGATATGTGTATAAGCAGGTTTTGTCATAATTTCCCAGTGTCCGTCCGTTGAATTTTTCCATTCTGTGAATGTTGAAAGCGGAGTACATGTTCCGGCGCAGATATTCTCTCCGTATCCGTAATTATAAATGCCTTTTTCATCAATAAGTGCCGCAACACCTGTTCCATTCGGTCTTCTATGACTGAATAATGTTACGAGTTCCTTTGCTCTTATTTCTGATACATCCATAAGGCATGGTGCTATTTTTACAGGTTTAAGTCCGAGAGATGTTCTCGCCTCATTGATTAATGCTCCGACCTGATCCGCATATACCTCGCATTGTTTCTCGATTGAAAGTTTTTTCGATTTATCATTCTGATCCACGAATTTTTCAATGCTCAGACTATGCCCCGTTGAATTATATGCGTAGTAACTGAGTACAAATGTGGCATCAGAAGCATCCGTATTTCCGTTTTTATCAACATCTGCAATTGTCAGAATATCCGAGCTGTAACTCCCCGAACCTGTTGAAATATCTGAATAAATACGCAGTATTTCAGAAGCATCAGCGGCATCCACAGCACCCGAATAATCCACATCTCCGAGAGTGACTGCATCTGCTGCCATAGGGTACGCACAGCCTGCACACAAAACAAATGAAGTAAGAAAAGCAGTTATTTTTCCGGATTTCATACTATCACCTCATATATTATGGTCTTATTTCTTGTCTGATTCTTCTATCTTTCTCAATACTCTGCATGGATTTCCCACAGCTACAACTCCCGAAGGAATATCATCCACGACAACACTTCCTCCGCCGATTACAACATTGTCTCCGATTGTAACTCCGGGCATTACACATACATTTCCGCCAATCCATACATCGTTTCCGACTTTAATTGGCTTTGCATATTCAAGCCCCTGATTTCTTAATTCCGCATCAACAGGATGACCTGCTGTATAGAATCCGCAGTTTGGGCCGATGAATACATTGTTTCCGAATATAACCTCTGCACAGTCGAGAATCACACAGTTGTGATTTGCATAAAAATTATCACCGATTACTATATTGTAACCGTAATCGCAAAAGAAATTCGGATCAATCCATGTGTTTTCTCCCCTAAGTGCGATAAGTCTGTCAAGAAGTCTCTCCTTCTTCTGGTAGTCATTGTAAATGGAATTGTTATACTCCGCACATAGTTTCTTTGCCTTTACTCTTTCCTCAACGAGTTCTTTGTCATTCCCGTTGTAGAGTTCTCCTGCCTGTTGTTTTTCCTTTTCTGTCATTTCAGACACCTCCTCAGTATAATTATATAATTCAAAGGGGACAGCACTTCGACGGTATGTCGAGGATGCCGTCCCCTGCATATTCTTATGTATTATCTCTTGCTTCCCTTTGCGCCGAAACTTCCGCCCATTGAGAGAATATTTGTATCGAATGTGTAGTTTATCTTTTCACCCTGACGATGACGCTTTAATGCAAGCTGAATCATTCTTTCAAGGAGTTCGGGATACTTGACACCCTTCGGCTCCCAGAGATAGAATGCGAGTGAACCCGGAATTGTATTGATTTCGTTGATGTAAACCTTATCTGTTGCCATGTCAATCATGAAGTCGATTCTTGTTACACCGTTACATCCGAGATAACGGAATGCATCAACTGCTGTCTTTCTGATGAATTCATCCTGCTCCGCTGTAATATCAGCAGGAATCTTTCTTTTGAGTGTAGCCATGCCCTTGCTTCCGCCCGACTTGCCGCCGCCGACATACTTCTGCTCATAGCTGAGGATATCGTCATCACTTGCCTGTACAGGTTCTTCACATACAGAAGCCTCTGCCTCCTCGCTGTCTCCGACTACTGAACAGTTGATTTCTTTAAGCTGTACAACAGCAGGTTCAACGAGAATTCTGTCTGCAAACTGGAATGCTTCCTCAATTGACTTCACAAGTCCGTCTCTGTCCTTTGCCTTTGAAATTCCGACACTTGAACCGAGATTGATAGGCTTTACAATTACAGGGTAGCTGAATTTCTTTTCAACCTCTGCAATGCATTCGTCAATTCTGTCAAGGTCGAATGACGCAAAACGACAGCAATCGAGAACAGGGAATCCTGCTTCCTTGAGAAGAATCTTCATTACATACTTATCCATTCCCACAGCAGATGCAAGTACATCACAGCCTACATACGGAAGGTTAAGTGTGTGGAGATATCCCTGTAATGCTCCGTCCTCTACGTTTGTACCATGTACGATAGGGAAAGCAACATCAATATCGGAAATTACATTTGAACCGAATTTCTTTGTCTTCTGACGGATAAGCTGTACTTTTCCCTCTGTGCGGACAAATACGCATTCTGTACACTCTTTGAGAAGTGCGGGAATATCCTTGAATGAGTTGATATCCATGAGCTTTTCGCCTGTATAGAATTCATTGCTCTTTGTCATGTATACAGGAACGATATTGTATTTTTCTTTATTCATGCTTGCCATAGCCTGAACTGCCGAGATAACTGAAACCTCATGTTCAACGCTTCTTCCGCCAAATAATACTGCAAGATTTATCTTCATTATGAATCTGCTCCTTTATCAATAATTGTCAGGGAGGTCATTTTCAAGAAGGACAATTTTCTTTTTGTCCGTCTGATATGCCTGAACCTTTGAGAGTGCCTCGCCGAGAGTATCGGCAACGTATACATTATCCATGTTGTACCCTGCGTCCTTTATACCGTTGTATATCGGGACTGTCTGAGTCTTGCCCACAAGCACAATGTAATCACAGGCTGCTGCTGCTTCCTGTCCGAACTCGAAATTGAGTTCCTCCTGCTTTGCTCCGAGTTCAACCATTCCCGGAGTAACGAGGATTCGGCAGGCATCGAACAGACCGAGTACATTGAGTGCGGCTCTGCATCCGCTTGGGTTGGAATTGTATGCATCGTCTATGTATGTCACACCATTTCCCTTGTCGAGTAACTGGAGACGGTGAGGTACTGCTGAGATTCTCTTTACGGGAAGAACCAGTTTTTCAAGCGGAATTCCTGTTCCGTTTGCGTAGGCAATTGCACCGAGGAGATTCTGTACATTGTGTTCTCCGAGGAGTTTTGTTGTGTATCTGCATGACTTTCCGTCAGGTGCAGTAACCGTAAATTCAGTTCCTCTGTCGGAAACAGAAATATCACTTCCACGATAGTGGCTTCCATCGTGAATTCCGTAGAGAACTGCATCGGGATATTCAGCGGCTTTCTTTCTGATATATTCGTTATCGTTGTTTAAATATATCTTTCCGCCCTTTGCCTTTACGCTGTCTGCAAGTTCAAATTTTGTATTGATTACATTTTCAATTGAGTTGAATGTTTCAAGGTGCTGAGGTCCCACAGATGTAATGATTCCGTCGTGTGGGGTTGCTATATCACAGAGTTCCTTGATTTCGTGTACACGTCTTGCACCCATTTCACAGATAAAGTATTCGTGTGTAGGCTTCATGTCACGTCTGATTGTAATTGTAACGCCCATAGGTGTATTGAAGCTTTCGGGAGTTTTAAGTGTCTCATACTGTGATGAAAGAAGCTCGCTGAGATAGAATTTCATGCTTGTTTTTCCATAGCTTCCTGTGATTCCCACCTTATGAAGCGACGGCATATCTGCGAGTTTTTTCTTTGCATCATTTATGTACCAGTTGTTTATTGAAGTTTCAATCGGCTTGTTTATGAGATTTGAAAGAGGTGCAAGAATCGGTGTGAGGTAAAGTGCCGAGCCGACTAAAATAAACGGAAGGGCATTTTTGAAAGGCTCATCATTTTTGCTTCCTGTCACAAATCCGAAAACAAACATTATTGCAATGAGAATAAAGAATGTTGTGAGCATTCTCTTTACTCTCGGAGTATACTTGAAAGGCTTTTTGAATTTCTTTCCGGGCTTGTTTGCGAGAATTATAAGAAGATTCATTGCACAGAGAACAGATGCAACGGGAGTTACTGAAAGAGGAATCATAAGAAACTGTGCCGCAAAGAGGATTGCAGGGAAAATATATCTCTTGTAATTCTTTTTCATCCACCATGAATGTTCGGGTGTTTTGTAACCGTTAAGCTGAAGCATGTGGAATTCACGAAGTCCCATGAATATAATTCCGAGAAGTGCGACCACAGCATAAATACAGAAAATTATTGTACTCATTTATCTCTCTCCTTATTCTTCAATGTGCATGAATGAACACATTACCCTGTTGAATGTATACTGCTGTTCAAGGAATGAATAGTGTCCTGCATTTTCAAGCTTTACAAGTCCTGAATCCTTTATCAGCTTTTCCATTTTTTCTCCGTCTGAGAGAGGTGTTGCAGTATCGTTTACGCCCCATACAAGAAGTGTCGGGCATTTTATATTCGGAATATAAGGCTCCAAATCCTCGTTTACCGTCTTTACAAGCACCTGTCGCATGAGAGGTGATGCCGCCGCATAATCGGCACTTCCCATTTTCTTGCGGAAATTTTCAAGTGCTTCGGGGGCAAGCTTCTGAACAATACCTGTTGAAAGCACAGCCTTGCCGACCTTGTAATAGTATGTTCTGAAACTCTTTTTGTTGGACTTCGGAGGCATGATTCCTGCGCTGTCAACAAGTATAACCTTGCTGATTTTAAAAGGAAGATTCTCTCTGCTGTTGAGTTTTATTATTACTCTGCCGCCGAATGAATGACCGAGGAACATGATTTCCTTGTTGTCATAGTCTTTGAGAAAGTCAATGACAAAGTTCACATAGTCATCAACGCACCATGCCGACGGAGGTTCCTGACTTTCCCCGAATCCCGGCATATCCATTGCAACCACTTTGTATTTTTTTGAAAGAAGGTCTATGAGATTTGCGAAAAGCTTTATGTTGCTTCCCCATCCATGAAGGAGAACTATTAAATCCCCTTCTCCTTTCTGTTCATAATTGATTTTTATACCATTAACTGTTTTTAACAATTTCACTATCTCCATTTATCTTATTGTTACTGTTATTTCGGGCATATTCCATTATATGCCGACTACCTTTTATTATATCATGTCATATACTTAATGTCAACAATTAATTCAAATACAAAGGAAAAAGAGCCAACGCTCAGGCATTGGCTCTGTCTCCGAAAGAGGTATCGTTCATGAAAAAATCAATCTATGTGCATATTATATCATTGTTTTTCTGAATTGTCAATGGATTTTCTCTACATTTTACAATTAGTTCATATTTAGGCAATACCGCACAAAGATTGTGCAAAAGATACGCAGTCATATTTTTCGTCAGAGCGCATAAAAATTTCGCAGGCTTGCTGTCGCAAGTCAAGAGATTTTTGTGTGATATGACGGAAAATATACAAGTAGATTTTGTACAAAGTTCAAAAACGTACTTTGTGCGGTGTCGCCTTTAATTGCAGTGTATGCTTTATGATGTACCTGCTCAGCTACATGATTCCCATTGAATATTTGAGCTCAAGTATTCTCATAACACTTTCATCTATTCGGCTTTCAGAAATATTGCCCGATTTTACAGCATCACATACTCCGTTTACCGCCGCTGAAAGGTCATACGGAATGAGTATCATGTCAACACCCGCTTTTATCGACATTACTGCCGCATCTCCTGAAGAATACACATTTGAAATTGTATTCATCTTCTGTGAATCCGATACTATTATACCATTGAAACCGAGTTCGTTTCTCAGCATTCCCGTACATACCTCATAGGATAAGTCTCCCGGAAGATTATCTCCTGCGCAGGTCGTTATCTGATGTCCGACCATTATGAATCTGACACCGTTTTCTATTGCCTTTTTGAATGGAATAAACTCAGTTTCCCTTAACTGTTCTCTTGTACGGTCTACCACAACATAAGAATCCTCATGCGTATTTCCGCCCTCTGCACCAAGCCCCGGAAAATGCTTTGCTGTCGCACACACTCCCGAATCCTGTAAACCCTTTATGACATTTCCCGCCATATTCGCAACAACATTCGGATCACTGCTGAATATACGGTTTCCGAGTTCATTCATAGGATTGACATTTACATCCGCAACAGGTGCGAAATCGAGGTTGAATCCGAGCCCTTTAAGGTCATTTCCGATGGTGCTTCCTATATTATACGCTGTTGAACCGTCATTTCCTTCTCCATAAAACACCATGTCGCTGAATGAGGCTGTTCCGAGAGACTCTGAACATCTTGAAACTGTGCCGCCCTCCTCGTCTACTGCAATAAACACGCCTGTTCCGATTTTTTCTTTTGAATAACCCTGCGTACTGTTTATCATTTCCGAAGTCTGTGAACGGTCAAGAAGATTTCGTGAAAAATAAATAACTCCTCCGACAGGATGATTATTTATTCCTGTTTTGGTATCCTCTCCTCCGCTTGTATCATTGTATCCTGCAAGTGCCTCGGGTTCGACAATGAACATCTGACAAACCTTTTCTTCAAGTGTCATATATTCAAGAAGTTCGGACGGAGACGGATTTTTCGGCGGTTTTCTTTGAGCCTTGCTGTCGTCCGATTTATCTGCCGCTGTGGTTTCAGTCTCCTCTTTATCCTTGTCTTTGTCCTTTTTCTTTGTGTTTGTATTTTCCGCAACACTTCCGTTTTCCGGCGGTGCAAATACAGGAAGCGGTCCCGTTGTCGTTTCTTCGGAGTCGTTTTTTTCTTCGGATGAACTGCCGTTATTCGCATCTTCTCCGAATCCCGAACGTTTTTTGGATTCTGTGTCTGAAAATCCTGTGCTGTCGGAAAGATTCTGATATTCAGCCTTTTCAACTACTCCGCAGCTGCTGAGTATCATACAGCAGGTCAAAGCCGCTGTGATAAGTCTTTTTAAACTTTCCTTCATTTCAAATTTCTCCTCTTGAATTCCACATGAAAAACGGACGGATACTTTCTAACCGTCCGTAAATCATTCATTTTTTTGTCGGAATATTATCTGCTATCTGCTTATCTGTATCTCTGAGAATCATTGCAATTTTCTCTTTTGTCTTCTTTATATCTGCAACATTTTTGTTACTTAAAGTCTCTGCCTCATTGAGCATATTTGCAACAGAACGTCCGGCAGCCATAATGAGATTTCTTGACTGTGATGTGGCTTTCGCAAGAATATCAGCCGCTTTCTTCTCTGCAAGTTCAACAACAGCCTGCTGTGAACAAATCTGTCTTGCTCTGTCCTCAGCCTTTCTTACGACACCCTCAGCATTGATTTTCGCTTCATTAAGTATACGCTGACAGTCATATTCAATCTTCTTTGCTTCTTTGAGTTCATGAGGGAGATTGAGTCTTATATCATTTACAAGCTCCATCATTCTCTCTGCATCAATAAGTTTTCTCTGCTGTGCGAGAGGAAGTCCTATTCCCTTATTGAGTATTTCTTCCATTTCTTCAAGGATTTCATCGATATCCATTTTTCATACCTCACTTCATATTGATTCGTCTTTTCTGACAAGTCTTTTCATTATCATCTCGCTGATTTCCTCCGGCACGAAGTGGCTTATATCTCCGCCGAAATATGCTATCTGTCTTACAACGCTTGAACTGAGGTACATATTTTCGGATGCCGCTGTGAGGAATACTGTTTCTGCATCTGCATAAAGCTTTTTATTTGCAAGTGCCATCTGAAATTCCGATTCAAAGTCACTTACCGCACGAAGCCCCTTGACTATTGCTGTTGCTCCGACATTTCTCACATAATCCGCAAGAAGTCCGTCAAGCACATCTATAACAACATTATCAAGGTCTTTTGTAACAGTTTCTATCATTTGCAGTCTCTCCGTAAATGAAAAATTAGCGGCTGATTTTCCTGCATTTCTTGATATAAGAACTATTACTTTATCGAAAAGCCGTGATGCCCTTCTTATTACGTCAAGGTGTCCGAGGGTTACGGGATCGAAACTTCCCGGACAGACGGCAATTCTTCTCATTCGTCGTCCACCTCCTCAGATGGTCTGACAAATATGGCAATATTGATTTTTCCATAGCTGTAAATTTTTCTGAGTACAGTTCCTTCAGGTGCAGTCGGTTCCTCTGCCTCCTTCTCATACTCACAGATTATAATTCCGCCGTCTGCAAGTTTCTTCGCAACAAGCGGAAGAAGCGCAGCAATATGACCTTTTCTGTAAGGCGGATCGAGTATGACTATATCAAACTTCTGTCTTGTCAGCTTGATAAAATCGTAACTGTCTCTGTTTATAACCTCAGATTGTCTCGTAAAATCAGTATTGCGGAGGTTCTCATTCACACATCTGAGTGAACGCTGTGAGCTGTCTACAAAAACCGCTCTTTTTGCTCCTCTGCTGAGAGCCTCAATTCCCATCTGTCCGCTTCCTGCAAACAAATCGAGTACATAAGCTCCCTCTATCTGAAATTGTATAGCCGAGAAAACCGCCTCTTTGACCTTATCACTTGTAGGTCTTACTTCAAGTCCCTCGGGTGTGACAAGTTTTCTTCCTCTTGCTGAACCTGTAATAACTCTCATTTATACATTCCTCCCCGATGACTTCCCGACATTTTAACGGGAATACAAATTCTTATTCAAATATCATTATACATTATTTAATGAATTTTGTCTATAAGAAATTCAAAAATAGTGAGTATTAAACAAATTTTACATATCAATTTTGTATCCGATTCACACTATTGACATAGAATTTACAGTTTATTTCAAATAAAGCCGCATCACCATTCTGATTTTACGATTTATCGCCGAAAATATGAATGAAATATTAAGGCCGGAAATAATGCATAATAAATATAACTTAACATAAAACTTTTGATATATATTTTTTTGCTCTATGATAAAATATACTGATTTAAGCGTTCCTGTTAATAAATATTAAGTGATAAAAATAATTGACTTGAATTAATCATAATGATATAATTGCTATGTTGAAAAAACAAATATTAATTTTTAGGAGAGAACAAAAATGAGAAACAAAAAGTTTATCGGTTTATTAATCATCACAGCTATGCTCACATCTTTAGCAGGATGTTCAGGTGCAGAGACATCAAGCGTTTCTGAATCATCTGTTGCTGAAATTTCAACAGAAGAAACTGCTGAGGAGACAGAGGCTGCCACAGAAGAAGAAACAGAAGCTGAATCAACTGTAGATGAGGAAGCATTCGTTGCAAAGGATGTTATCGAAACAGCAGATCAGGCTCTTGCAAAGCTTAAAGAAGGAAATGCAACTTACGTTTCAAATACAAAGAACCCTACTATTCTCAATGATGCAATCAGAGAGGATTTAACAGAAAACGGACAGAATCCTTATGCTGTAGTTATTACCTGCGGTGACTCAAGAGTACCTGCTGAACACGTTTTCTCTGCAGGTATCGGCGACCTTTTCGTTATCCGTAATGCAGGTAACGTAATCGGTACTTATGATGTTGGTTCAGCTGAATATGCAGCAGAGCATCTCGGTACACATCTTATCGTTGTTTTAGGTCACACAAACTGCGGTGCTGTAAAGTCAACACTTGACGGTGGTGCTGAGGGAAATATCGGTGCAATCACAGATGAAATTCAGTACGCTATCGGTGACGAAACAGATGCAAGAGAGTGTGAGTGGCTCAACGCAAAGAACAGCGTTGCACGTTTAATGGAAAGCCCTGTTCTTACAGAACTCGTTGAGGAAGGAAAGTTAAAGATTGTTCCTGCTGTTTACGATATTACGACAGGTTCAGTAGTATTTGACGAGGAATACACTGCTGAGGGCGAAGAAGAATCTGAAGAAACAGAAGATACTGATACAGATGTAATCGAACTTGAAGAAGATGCAGCAGAGCCTGTTGAAACTGAATCAGAAGAAACAGCAGATGCTGAATAATTAATATAATACCAAACAAATTAAATGCAGATATTTCCTTTGAAATATCTGCATTTTAGTCTGTTGAAAAAGTCGTGGTAATATTGTAAAGCCATGCGGGCGGTGTTTCGCCGCCCGTAGGGTAACAAATAAATTCATGTAACCAAAATTATTGTGTGTACGGAATTAAAATTTTTTTAATTTCATGTGTATCGGATTCAATCGTGATGCCGAGGGCGGCATCACCTACAAACTGAGTCAGCCTGAACTACCCACTCAGTTTGCGTTGTCATGACCGAATTTTTCAAGAAGTTTCTTGAAATCTGTCGGAGTACAATGTTTTATCTCCTTGAAAATTCTGTTGAAAGTCGTAATACTCTTGAATCCCGAACGCATTGCAACCTCGGTTACTGATAATTCCGAATCAAGAAGAAGAATCTCAGCCGCCTTTGTACGTCTCGCATTTATGTACTGGAGATACGACATTGAATTATACTGCTTGAAAATTCTTGAAAAATGAAATTTACTGTAACCTGCGATGTTTGCAAGATCATCAAGAGTAATATCGTTCATGTAGTTGTTATCGATGTATTTGAGAATAAAATCGAATTTTCCAACACAATCTGTATCCTCCTCATTATCGGCTGAGACAGCATTTCTTCCTGTTTCAAGCTGAAATTCTCTTATTGATGTAAAAAGTTCAAGGAGCATTGTGTAAATCTTAACATCAGCAATTTCTGAATTTGAATAGTAAAGAGAGTAAATATCAAGCATTATTTTCTTTGCAAGGCGGTGTATATCCCTGTTGTAGTCATCATTTATAAGCAGAGTTGACGATAATGCTCGCATAATCGGATCAAGAACAGAAGCACCTTCAAGAACTTCGTTGTCACATTGAAAAATAAGTCTGTGTCCCGGTATAAGTTCGGGCATTCCATGAAGTTCACCCGACGGAACAATAAGTACATCGTATTCGGGGATATCATATACTGTATCACCTGCTGAAACGACATAATGATTTTCCAGAGGCATTATTATTTCAACTGCATTGTGCCAGTGAACAGGGAATGTCTCATACTCTACGTTGTCATGAAGAAGAATACTGCGTTTACGTTCGTATTCAACTGTTTCGACTTCTCCTGAAAGATGTTTTATCATTTATTTCACTTCCCGTATGTAAATTAATTCGTATTGTACTAATATTCATTGTTATCAACAATATAATTATACACTATTATATCTGATTTGTAAAGTAAAAAACAGATGAAAAAAATTTCAGGCAATACCGCATGATTATCACAGCGCAGATAAACAGTCGGATTTTTATGCAGAACAGCGTAAAATATGCAGGTATATGTATGGGGCGGAGTGAACCGCCCTGTATTTATTCTCTCCGCAAATCATGCTGTTCCGTTTATATTTCCTGTGATTACAAGTGTGCTTCTTCCCGGAATTACTGTTCGCTCTCCCGTATTATCATCCACTATGATATCTGCCGCAGGTACGGTAATCTGATTATCCTCAGATACAAATTCGCCTGTTACTGCGTTATAGCTGTAATTCACGCCCTCTGTCCACGGAGTTCCGTTATAGGTTACGGATGTGATATCTATAATTGGATTAAAGGTATCACGAAATACTGCGTTTCCTGCAGCATCAGCTTCTGTGTTGCCTGTATTTTCAATATTGAAAGTATAGGTTATCTGTCCGTTTTCAGGAACAGTTGACGGTGAAAGCTGTTTTCCGATTGTGAGTACAGGCGCAGGTTCAACGGATACCGTTTCTTCCGCAGTTGCTGAAACAACAGGATTTACTCCTGATACTTCCGCTGTGTTTGTTATTGTGCCTCCGTTTTCAACAGGTGCAAAATTGTTTGCACGTGCGGTGTAGATAATTGTCGCATTTCCTCCCGCAGGTACGGTAATTCCTGTTACTCTGAGCGGATTTTCACTTTCAACAGTCAATGTTCCCTGACGTTCACCGTTTACATAATAGTTTACCGTATTATCTTTATAAGTGAGAGGCACAGCCGATGCAGTTCCCCCTGCCACAGAATACTCACCGAGATTATCGGTCAATGTCAGGTTTGTATAGGCTGTTGTTCCTGTGTTTCTTATGGTTACAACATAAGTTATATCTTCATCAGGATTGTAACTGCCCGATACTGCATTCTTTTCAGCTGAAAGAACTTCTACGATTTCGCCTGTTACTGTATTTGAACTCGCTACAACATTTCTGTACGAGAGTGTTGCCTGATTGCTAAAAACTGCCATTATCAGTTTCCTCCTTCCGGCGAAAAACTTTCGCCTGACTTATAATATGAAGCCCCTGCACAATTTGTTACAATTCAGTATGCACGACAGTACCCCTGCAGTTTTCTTCCCTGTTTTTCTTCATTATTGCTTCGCATAGAATCTTCAAAACTTAATATCTGCCTTAATTTTTTTGTAATACTTTTCAGAATTCTGTAAAGCAATGAAATAGTTTTCTAAGGAAATTTCTCCCGAATTGTATTTATACTGAAAACTTACTGTTATTGCATCCGGCTTAAAATCGGGGTATAATGTATACATAAAATACAGAACGCAAACATACTGCAATAATAAATTTCAAGGAGATGTATATTATGAAAACTAATTTAATACGCTTTACTTCACTCGCACTCACCTGTGCTGTTGTTCCTTTCGCTTTAACAAGCTGCGGTGCCGCAGAATATAACGGCAAAACAGAATCACCCGTCTATTCAAATACCGAAAATTATGTAACAGCTGATTATTCGGAAGAATATTGTGATGAGTATTCTCCTGAATCTCAGAATTCAAATGAAGAATACAAAAACTATATTGAGTCAGGATTCAAAGATCCTGTTACCGAACCTCTTTCAACATTCTCGGCTGATGTTGATACAGCATCTTATTCAAACGTAAGACGTCTTATCGAAGATGGTCTTAATGTTCCTGAAGATGCTGTAAGAATTGAGGAATTCATAAACTACTTTGATTACGATTATCCTCAGCCTGAAGACGACGAAGTATTCAGCGAATATGTTGAATTCGCTGACTGTCCGTGGAATCCTTCGGCAAAGCTTATGATGGCAGGTGTTCAGGGAAAAACAATTCCCGAAGAAGAACTACCCCCTTCAAATCTCGTTTTCCTGATTGATTCATCAGGTTCAATGTCATCATACGATAAATTACCTCTTGTACAGAGTGCATTCTCGATGCTTTCAGAAAATCTCGGAGAGGACGACAGAATCTCAATCGTTACATACGCAGGTTCAAGCTGTACTCTCCTTGCAGGTGAATGCGGAAAAAATAAGGATACTATTCTTGAAGCACTCTATTCTATAACTGCAAACGGTTCAACAAACGGTGAGGGCGGTATCAATACAGCCTATGAACTCGCTGAAAAATTCTTCATCGAGGGCGGAAACAATCGTGTAATCCTTGCAACAGACGGTGATCTCAATGTAGGTGCATCATCAGAGAAAGAACTTACAAAACTTATCGAAACAAAACGTAACAACGGTATTTATCTTTCTGTTCTCGGTTTCGGTACAGGTAACTACAAGGATGCAAGACTTGAAGCTGTTGCTGACAACGGAAATGGTAATTTCAGCTATATTGATTCAATTGATGAAGCAAGACGTGTGCTTGTGAAAGAAATGGGAGGAACTCTTTTCACAATCGCAAAGGATGTCAAAATTCAGGTTGAATTCAATCCCTCACAGGTTAAAAGCTACCGCCTTATCGGTTACGACAACAGAATCATGGATGCTGAGGATTTCTATGACACAACAAAAGATGCAGGTGAAATCGGTTCAGGTCACAGCGTAACCGCCCTCTATGAAGTTGAACTCTATGACAGTGCGGACACTTATCATGGAATTCCGCTTGAATTTTCATCGGAAAACAGAAAACCCGAAGCTTCTGCACTTGACAACGCAAGAACTGAAATATGCAAATTCTCTGTCGCATACAAGGATATCGAATTTGATGACGATATGATGATTTCAAACCTTTACGGACTTGAAAACTACAACTCTTCTCCATCATACTCCATGAATCTTGCAAGTGCTGTAACTGAATTTGCAATGCTTCTTAAAAATTCTGAATACAAGGGCAGTTCAGATTATAAACACATAATCAGCGTTGTAAACGACCTCAGAGAAGAGGGCGGCGAAAAAGTTGCCGAACTCTTTGACCTCGTTAATTCTTCTTCACATTCCTTTTAATTCACAGGGGCAGAAATAGTAATATTTCTGCCCCTCAGCTTCCCATTGACAAATTATTGACTGCAAAATTATGCTGTACCTCTGCGGTACAGCATTTTTTAAGTCTGCATATAATAAAAGGGACTGTATAAAGCTTTTCTCATCTGTCAATAATACTGTTGTCACATCATTACAGTTCAAGGAGATTAATACCATGTCAGTAAAAAGAGGAGAAATATATTATGCAGATTTAAGTCCCGTTGTAGGCTCTGAACAGGGCGGCATCAGACCTGTACTTATCGTTCAGAATGATGTGGGAAACAGACACAGCCCCACAGTTATTGCCGCTGCCATAACAAGTCAGCGTGACAAGAATCATCTTCCTACCCATATTGAGGTTCAGGCTGATAAATGCGGTCTTGCAAAAGACAGTATAGTTCTGCTTGAACAAATAAGAACCATAGACAAAAAAAGGCTGAAAGACAAAATGGGCGAACTCGACCTCCGTTCCATGAACAGGGTGAACACCGCATTATCTATCAGCTTCGGACTCGGTATATGAAAACGGGGGACTTTATATCCCCCTTCTTTTTATAAATCCTGCAAAAAAATTTCGGGAACATTATTCTCTCTCATCTGCTCCCTCTGTGTTTCGGTGAGCGGTATTTCGTAGTGATAATCCTCCCTTGAAAATTCTCCCGAAAGAATCCTTCCGTAAAGTTCTGAAATGAATTTTCTCCATTCCTCAGAACCCGAATTACTGTTAAGAAAATATCCGTATCCGTTGCAGAGATAGAATATTTCAATTGCAAGTGACAAATCACAGGCAGGTTCTTTAAGTATAAGCGCAGGTATTTCAAATCCGCCTCTTCCTGCTGTTTTTACAAGTATTTCTTTTAAAGAATCACGATTCATTAATTTTTCCACCTTATATCAGCTTTCCGCCATTGTTATATCTTCAAATTTTCCTCTTATTGATTTTACAAGCTCATTCGGGGAAAGTCTTATCTGCAAACCGATTCTTCCTCCGCTTATGTAAAATAAATCCTTATCCTCTGCGGTTTTATGCACAACCGTCATGAACTGTTTTTTCATTCCTATCGGAGTGCATCCGCCCCTTACATATCCTGTAACTTTCGTTATGTCTTTTACATGGAGAAGTTCAACCGATTTCTCCCCGACACTTTTTGCCGCTTTTTTCAAATCAAGTTCCATTGCAACAGGAAGAAGAAAACAATAGTATTCCCCTGACTTTCCATGTGCAATCAGCGTCTTGAATGTATCTTCGGGCGGCTGTCCGAGTTTTGCGGCTGTTGTTATTCCGTCAACAAACTCCTCGCATTCATACGACTGCATCTCATATACTATTTTATTTTTTTCAAGAAAACGCATTGCGTTGGTTTTGGTTTCCTTTGCCATAAATCTACCTCTGGGAATTTATTTTGCTGTACACACAGCCGCAGTAATTCTGCCTGTATAAATTATATTTTCTCGAAAGTTCTATTGAATGCTTGTATCCCTCATGCTTTTTAAAATCCGAATACAGATACGGAACTCCGCATTTTTCAGAAATATCTCTGCCGCAGAGATTTATGAACGTGCAGTCCTTATGCGGACTTATTGTAAGCGTGGTCGTGAAATAATCCGAGCCGAGCTGTACCGCTTTCTCCCCTGTCATTTCAAGTCGGTATGCTATGCATTTCTGACAGCGTTCACCTCGTTCGGGGAGAGATTCAAGCCCCTTTGCAAGGGCATAAAAAGGTTCGGGATTATATTTTTCATCAATTATTTCAATGTTCAGATTCATTTCACGAACAAGCCTTTTAAGTTCCTCACAGCGGTATTCATACTCACTTTCGGGAGCAATATTCGGATTGCAGAAGTAAAGCGTTATTTCAAAATACCTGTCAAGCAGCCACAAAGTATGGCTGCTGCATGGCGCACAGCAGGCATGAAGCAGAAGTTTCGGGCGTTCACCCGATTTTTTCAGTTCTTCAATCTTTTCATCAAGAAGCCTTCCGTAATTAACCTTCTGCATTACTTGTCCTCAAGCTTTTTAAGTGCCTTTATTTCTTCCTTGTTGAGTTTTATCTCAGCATCCTTGAGAAGTTTTACCTCGCTTCTGTCTACGATAACAGGAACTTCGGATTTTTCTGTTTTGATTCTGAGTTTTCCTGTAATGAGGTTAGCATCCTCAACACGTCCCTTGCTTCCGTCGGGAACGACAACAACTGCGCCCACCTTTGGAGTGATTTTGAGAAGTGCCTCGTATGCGTTCTGTTCGTTTTTAAGACAGCACATAAGTCTGCCGCAGGTTCCTGAAATTTTTGTAGGATTGAGTGAAAGTCCCTGTTCCTTTGCCATTTTGATTGAAACGGGCTGAAAATCACCCATGTAACTCTTACAGCAGAATTCCCTTCCGCAGATTCCGAGACCGCCGAGGACTTTTGCCTCATCACGCACACCTATCTGTCTGAGTTCTATTCTTGTTCTGAATACTGCCGCAAGGTCTTTTACGAGTTCACGAAAATCGACTCTTGTTTCAGATGTGAAATAAAAAAGAAGTTTATTGTTGTCAAATGTACATTCAACATCAACGAGATTCATTTTGAGATTTCTCGCACGAATTTTCTCCTCGCAGACTGCGAATGCCTCTTTTTCTCTTTCCCTGTTTTTTGTTACTGTTTCAATATCCTTTTCATCAGCAAGTCTGATGATTGGTTTGAGAGGTGATGTGAGTTCGTTATCCTCAATCTGCCTGTTGGCAATTACTACCTCTCCGCATTCAATGCCTCTTACGGTTTCAACTATTACCATATCTCCCACATTTGCCTGTATTTTTTCGGGAGAAAAATAATATACCTTTCCAACGCTTTTAAAGCGTACTCCGACGATATCCTTCATATCAAGCTCCAGTCTTTTTATATTCCTATAATTTCAACGATATCAGCACACAATGATGCAAGTACAAGAGGTGCGGAAACATTGCTTTCAATTGATTTCCACGTTTTCTCTATCGCCTTGTGAATCATTGCACCCTGATATACGGTAATCATTGCTGAAAGTCTTACTGCCCCCTCACGAAAGCAGCCGATGATTCTTGCGTTTCTATCCTTTGAAAGCACAACAGCATCTCTTATAATCTTATCTGTCATCGAAAGTACATTATAAATTTCCTTTCTGTCACTTCCGACAGAATAAAGAAGCGCATTAAGACCGTATTCATCTCTTCTTATTATACTCTCTGCCAGCGATTTTGTCAAATCCACTTTTTCTCTGAGTTTATCATCTGTTATATATCCGGTACACATTCCTATATTTCCATGAAAACAATTCACAGCCCTTGTTATTTCATCTTTTGTGAATCCGCTTTCCGAAAGTGAAAGTTCAGCTTCTTCCTCGGTACATGGTGAAACTCCGAAACATATACATCTTGAAATTATTGTCGGGAGAAACTCATATTTTGATTCGGCTGTGAAAATAAAATAGGCATATTCGGGCGGTTCTTCAATTATTTTAAGGAGCGCATTCTGTGTTTCCGACCTCATGCGCTGACAGTCACGAAAAATATACACCTTTCTGCCTGTATTGTTATTCGGCTTTATATAGGCATCTGCCCTTACAGACCTTGCTGTATCGACAGAATATGATTCGAGTTTTCCGCTTGTTTCAACATATACAACGTCGGGATGATGCCCTGCCATGACATTTCGGCATGAATTGCATACTCCGCATGGTTTTCCGTCTGTTGTATTTTCGCAGAGAAGCTGTGATGTATAGTAATCGGCTATGAGTTTTCTTCCGCTGCCCTTTTCACCGTAAAAAATCAATGAATTTGCAGTGCGTCCTGTAATCATCATATTTTCAAGGGTGGAAAGCACCTCTTTATTTCCGTATATTTTTTTCAATTTCAATTCGCCTCCTGTCAGAGAAATTAAATTTTTAATGATAAACGATAAATTATTATCGTGAATATTTCATAAATAATGATATTTTTGAAATGGGTATTTTTATTCAAACATACAATATTTAACGATAAACATTAAATATCCATTGACAAACGTAAAATCTTGTGATAGAATAGACACATCAAAGGACAACACAATCCTTGAAAAACAAATCTATTTTATTTATGGGGGTTTTCACTATGAAAAACGAAACAATCACAAGAATCAACAAAATGGGCAAGGCTTGCCGAATCATCACATCAATCGCAAATGTACTTCTCATCATAGGCATCGTCTGCATGACACTTATTGTGGGATTCATTGCTTCATATCCTGCTGAGGATGTTAAAATCTCAGGTGACATCAAAGGAAATGTTTCAATGGACCTTGCAGGTCTTCCATTCTTTAAGGACAACGCTTCATGGACAATCAAAAACGGAAATCAGAAAATTGAAATTGATGAAGATGACAGAGTTATTTTTGACGGTTTCCTTACATTAAACCTTGATGACGTTCATGTTGACGGAACAAATGCAACATTTGGAATTTCTTCTGACCTTTCTTCACTCAGCATTCAGAATTTCAAGGATAATCTCATCGGAGAAACAGTTTCAATTGACCTTACTATCATTGTTGCTCTTATTGTCTGCATCTTCACAAAGAGACTTGCTAAGGCAATTGAAAACTGCGAAACACCATTCTCAGAGGAAGTTATCAAAAGAATGAAAGCTTTCGGCTGGTCACTTATTCCTTTCGCTGTTATTGGCGGATTCAACGGTTCACTCGTTACAACTGCTCTCCTTGTACTTGCTGTAATTATCATAATCAACGTATTTGCTTATGGTGCTGAATTACAGAGAGAATCAGACGAAACACTTTAATTATATAAAAGGAGGTTACAATATGTCCATTATTTTACGTCTTGACAGAATGATGGCTGACAGAAAAATTAGTCTTAACGAGCTTAGTGAGCGTGTAGGCGTGAGCAATGTCAACCTTTCAAAGCTCAAAACAGGAAAAGTAAGTGCGATACGCTTTTCAACTCTCAATGCAATCTGCAAGGCACTTAATTGTCAGCCGGGAAACATTCTTGAATATGTCGAGGGTGATGATGATTTGATACAATAATATTATTTTACCACAATTACACTTGAAATTCCATAGTTTTTAAAAATATTTATGCAGGAGCGGTCGATTATTTCTCCGCTTGCTGCTATGGGAACCGCAGGAGGGCATGGTACTTTTACCGAAGCACATATTCTTCCTGCGGCTTTTTCTATCGGTATTTCCTCACATTCCGAAAATACCGCCTGTCTTATTCCCATTGCCCTGACAGGGAGTTTAAGTTCTGCCTTACCTATTGTTTTCGGGATTTTTTCGGCTGAATTAAGTGCATTTCTCATAGCGTGACAAAGTTTTTCATAGTCTTCCTCAACCGATACGGGAGACATGAGTATAACTACTATTGCGCTGTCGGAATACTCGCATTCAACTCCGTTTACCCTGAGCAAATCCGCAAGTTCGTTTCCGTCATATCCGTTTTCATTAGCTCTTACCGTAATATGAAAAGGCTCTCCGTCGCAGAATGTCAGCAGACCTTCAAATTTTTTACGGAATCTGCTTATATATCCGAGATTTTTTCTTATATCCTCACGTATATTCTCAGAAATATATTTACAGCACAAATCAAGCGACATAAGAATCAGATATGAAGGACTTGTTGATGCAAAAAGACTCATGCACTGTCTGAGAATTTCAGCGTATTTTTCACTTGATGTGTGAAGCATTGCCGAGCCTGTAAGTGCGGGGAGCATTTTGTGTGCGGAATCACAGCACATATCCGCACCGAGTGCTATAGGATGCTGACTTTCCTCAAAAAAATGAAGATGCGCCCCATGTGCATTGTCAACTAAAAGCGGTGCATCATATCTGCGGCAAAGTTCCGCAAGTCCCTTTATATCTGCGGTTCTTCCCGTATAATCGGGAGATGTCACATAAAGGCAGGCATTATCATGCTTTTTCAGAGCGTCCTCCACATCGGATTTTTTTATCGTTCCCGAAAGAATACCGTCTGTGTATTCGGGCAGTATCCATTCAACCTCGATATCAAGCAATGCGGCGGCGTTAAGAAATGCCCTGTGTACATTTCTCACAGCAATTACGGTTCTGTTTTCCTGCTTCATAGCCATAAGCATTGCCTGTATGCAGAGGGTTGAACCTCCTGCTGAATAAAATGTAGAATGTGTTTCGTAAAGGCGGGACATATTTTTTTCGCTTTCAAGAATAATTCCGTCTGCCTCAAAAAGGCTGTCTGCCCCTTTGATTTCAGTAATATCCATGCTGTAAATTTCGGAAAGCCCCGATATAACCGAACGCCCCTTGTGTCCCGGCATATGTCCTCTCATAATTCCCGATTCAGCGTAATTTTTAAGATAATCATATATATAAGTATTCATCATTCATTCTCCCTTTTCAGATATAGTATTTCATAACCCCGAACATTCTGAGCCTTGCCCTTGAAATAGTAATTGAAACCGATTGTTTTGTGCATCCTATATGCTCTGCGATTTCGGGCATTGACATCCCCTTGAAATAGTATAGCATAATAAGTTCCTTTTGTCTTGGGGTAAGGTCATTATTTATAACATTTAATATAACTTTTCTCAGCTTTGAGTAATTACCCTCCTCATCCTTTTCAAAAAGCAGTTTTCTTATATTTCTGTCAGCTTCTCCCGTAAATGTATCATTATATGCTTCTCGTCTTTTCACGCTGTTCTACTCTCCTTACGTATGAAGCAAGGTAATCCGCTGTTTCCCTCATACGGTAAAAATCGCTGTAAAGGATTTTTATTCTCCTTTCGAGATCAAGTTCTGCTATCATGTGTTCATTACCCTGTTTCATAAATTCTCTTTTCATGTGATTCAGCTCGTCGATTCTTGTTTTTACTTTAATACAGCTTTGCTCGTATCCTTTAATCAGTTCTCTCATTTTATTGTCCCCCCAATCATTCCGCTCGTCCCGATAATGAAATTCTGCATCAGAGAATCTTAATCGAGAACATATGTTCTTTTGTGAGTGTAAATACATTATAGAACATTTGTTCTCTGTTGTCAATACCATCAAAATAATGTTTTTGTTTTAATTTATTTTGATATTTCTAATACGCATTTGATTCTATACTATTCGTAAAAAATCACTTTGTGCAAAACGCAGAATTTAATTGTGCAAAGTGACGAAACGCCCGTTTTCCTCTTTAAATAAAGGATTTTATTGTGTATAATAAAATTAGTAAATATCAGGTAACGTAATTTATTAGACATATTGTAAAAAAGGGGCTGAGTGTAATGAAAAAAACTTCTGACATTTTTAAACGTGTTTTATCTATTATTTCTTCATTTGTAATCGTTTTTCTCGGAATAAATTTTCCTATGGTGTCTGAGGATGCCGCCGCAAAAGATGAAACAACCGCTTACGTAAGAGAAATGGAACTGCTTATAAATGAAGCAAGAGTTGAAAACGGTCTCAAACCTGTCTACATCGTTCCTTACCTCTGCGAGGTTGCTGTTGAACGCTGTAATGAGAGTGCTGTTTTATGGAGTAAAGACCATATGCGTCCTAACGGAACAAAATTCCACACAATCATAGATAAAGAAATCGCTCCATGGTGGTCTGTATACGAAGATACAGGCGCAGGTTCGGAAAATCCCGAAATTATTTTCAATGCATGGAAAAATTCTTCAAAGCACTGGAAAGCCCTTTTAAACGAAGAAGTCACCCACATGGGTGTAGGTCTTGCTTACGTTGAAGGTTCCGACTATGGCTGGTACTGGACGGTAATTCTTATGAATACTTCCAAAAACGAACCTTTTGACGGACAGTATATCCCTCAGAGATATGAAATAATCCCTGCATCATGCGGTGATATAAACGGTGACGGATTCGTTGATTCTTTCGATTACATTCTTCTTGTAAAATATATTGAAGGTGAAGCATACCTCAATGATTTACAAATCGAAAGTGCCGATTGTCTGAAAGATGGTTCAATTACAATTGCAGATGCTGCAACATTGCAGAAGTACATTCTTCATAAGATTGACCAGATACCCGACTCATTATTCTGATAACTTCGCCTCCTTTGTTAAGATACGTGAAATCCCCTCCTTAATTTATTAAAGAGGGGATTTCTCATCGTTAAAAGCGGACTGTTTTGAAACAGTCCGCTTTTTGTAATATTATCAGTCAATTGTCCATACGTCGGGTTCTTCAGGTCTTAAATAATCTGTTGAATCAATGTAGTAATCTGTGTGAGGAGGCTGGTTGTATCCGTTGTTCTGTGATGCAACCTGAACTCTGTACTGTGTGTTGTGCATGAGTGTGTAGTGGTTGTAAGGTGAAGTAAATGTGGTTGTGAATACTCTGAGACCACCGTCTGATTTACGTGCGATGATTTCTTCTCTCCAGTCGCCTGTAAGGTCGCAGGTGAGACACATGTTTGACTTTGTATAGTTGTTGTATGTTACGCCGTCGCCTGTGAATACTCTGCCCTTTCCGTACTGGTCAGCCATAGTTCTGTCAAGAACTGCTCTTTCACATACGTCTGTCCAGTAGAGAAGTGAATTCTGTCCCCATTTTGTGAGGTCACTCCATGCACATACAACATCATGACTTCCTGTTGCTAAGTAAACATTACCGCTGTGTGAACCATTCATTTCAGCACCGCCGTTGCCTGTGATGAGGTTATCAGCGATACATCTTCCTGTGTCTCCGCCGGCTGTTTCTCTGAAAAGAACCTTGTTTGTTGCAGCATCTCTGAGAAGTACGCCGTATCCGATATTTGTTCCGTTAGGATGTTTGTCATCTTCAAGGCACTGGAAAATTTCAAGTCCCGGATTTGCAGGATCAAGGTCACCTATATGAATAGCGTCACCGTGAGCCATACCTGTTGTGCTGTAAAGATTTCCGTCGCTTCCGATAATAGCTGAACCACATACAATTTCATCCTTGCCGTCCTGATTTACGTCAGCAGCCATGCAATGATGATTTCCGTCTCCATAGCCCTTTGCAGATGAATTGTTACCTGTGTCGAATGTCCATTTTCTTGAAAGCTTACCATTATTCACTCCCCATGCTGCCATAGTGAGTCTTGTATAATAACCTCTTCCGAAACAAGCATAAGCCTTTTCGCCTCCGTCAAGGTAAGCAACACATGCTGTGAATCTGTCAACTCTGTTTCCGTATCCGTCGCCCCATGAATCAACAGTTCCTCTTTCAGGGTAGTAATCCTGTGTATCGAGAGCCTTTCCTGTCATTCCGTCAAAGAGTGTGATATACTCAGGGCCTGTGAGAATTCTTCCTGCCTTTGAGCGATAATCCTTTGAACCGTCACCGATAGTATTTCCTGCACCGTCCTTTGTTCCGTCGGCTGTCTTGCATATCATTTCAGCCTTTCCGTCACCGTCAAAGTCGTATACCATGTACTGTGTATAGTGTGCGCCTGCACGAATATTTTTTCCGAGGTCTACTCTCCAGAGAAGCTTTCCGTTAAGCTTGTAACAGTCAATAAATACATTTCCTGTGTAGCCGTCCTTTGAGTTATCCTGTGAGTTTGAAGGATCCCATTTTACAAAGATTTCATATTCGCCGTCGCCGTCAACGTCACCTACTGAACAGTCATTCTCTGTGTATGTACAGGTTGTACCGTCAGGCATTGTCATGTCAGCAGGCTTCTGTGTAGGAATATCGAAATATGCACCGCTCTGTCCGCTGTTTGTGTTCACATAGTCAACAGAGAACTGTGCAAACTCTGTGCATTCATCTCCTACATAGGTATCAATTGTGTATCTGTCTGTTGCTGTACCTTCTGTATCGAAGAAGTTTGAAGGATCCTTTGTTGTAAATTCACCTATCATTACATTTCCGCTTTCACGGATTCTCCAGAGCTTGAAAGTAGTTTCCTCGTTGTCTGTTGCAAGAAGTCTCCAGCTTACGAGGTTACCGTTTTTAGCATGAGCAGCAGAAACACCTCTGTTGAGCTTTTCAACACGCTTACCCTGTGTAGCCTTGGTTGTTGATGCTGTCTTTGATGTTGCTGTAACATCAATGTAGTCCATATTCGGGCCGCCGCCTGATGTTGTTGCATAAGCCTTGATTGTATTCGTTCCTTTTCTGAGCTTTACAACAGCTGTCTGATCAGCCCATGTTGTCCATGCGCCTGTACCCTTGAAATCAACATACTGACCGTTTGTTCTGTCACCGTTTACGATGAGCTTTACAGGTCTGTTTATATCCGTACCATTTGCATAACGGAAATCAATTTCATAGTCACCGTCAGACGGTGCTTCAATTTCCCATTCAACATAGCTTCCGATTTTATTATTGTAGTTTATATATGCTGTACCTTCAAAACCAGCGTTTGTATCCTCTTTCCATGCATCATGGATATTTGCATCAAATGCATAGTAACGCGACTGCGCAGGTGCAGGAGGTTCAGTTGTTGTAGTTGTTGTTTCTGTCGTAGTTGTGGTGGTAGTAGTTGTTGTTGTTGTTTCAGTAGTGGTTGTGGTTGTAGTTCTGGTAGTTTCTGTAGGTGTTTCTGTCTCCGTAACAGGAGGAACAACCTCAGTATAATCATCCTCACGATTTGCAGTCGGGCAGATTCTTCCCGATACAAACTGTATCTCGCTTCTCTCACCGGACAATGTTATTTTACAGGTTTTTTTAGTATCAATCGGAAGTACAATTGCCGCTTCCTGAACCTCACCGTCTGTCGGAGCGCATTCAACATAGCCTACTTTGTCATCTGCGGTTACTTCTACAACAATTGTATCAGATGTATCGTTTATGTAGCTGAAACGGATTTTCTGATTTCCTGTCTTTTCAACATTATAATCAACAAATGCATATCTGTTGACATTTCCGAAATCAACTTCACAAATTTCTTCTCCGTTGTCTCTTATGTACTCTCCTGCTGTACCGAGTCTGTAATTATAGAGAACAAGGTACTGCAAAATAGTAACAGCGTCGCCCATTTCAACTTTTCCGCTGGCATTTGCATCAGCCGCTAAAAGTTCTTTTTCGCTGAATTCCAGAGAACCTGCATCGTATCTCTGAATTGCTACTGCATCATTGGCTGTGATTCCGTCTCCGTCGATATCACCTCTGAGGAGAAGCCCCTCAGCAGCGGCGGAAGAAGTGTACGGAACTGAGGCAAACGGTACAGACGAGAGGGTAAGTGCTGCACCAAGTACCGCAGAAACAGTCTGCTTCACTCTTTTCCTGATATTCATAATAAATATCCTCCTTTTAACTTACATATTTTCCGACTCAGATAATTATTTTTACCTATTTAATAATTATCCATAATCAGTTATATTATAACAAAACATCATATATATGTCAAGTATTTTCGTAAAACAAACCGAGCAGAATTGTGATGAACTGAATCTGTTTTATGAGTAAATAAAAACAATCCGTACCATTTCTGATACGGATTTATCTTTTATGCTAATGTTCCGAAAACAAACAGAAGTTCAAGTCCGAATGTTGCCGCAAACAATGCCGCAAATGAAATTACCATTATCATCACGGTAACTATCACCATATTGAAAGGCTTTACCCCTCCGACATTGCCTGTATCGGGAATACTTCCGCTGTAGCCATGTCTTTTCTTCAATTTAACAAGTGATTTCAGAGCAAATCTGAAATAGATATAGTTTCCGAAAAGACAGATTCCTGTTCTGAAAGCAAAATCAATTGCATTGAAAAGCTGAACAAGATAAAGCAGAATTTTTCTGTTGTTGTATATCATGTTTATTATTTCATTAGAGAAAAGCATTGCGCCGGATTCCATACCGTCTCCGACAAGATAACTCATCATCAGCGGAAGCGCAAGAAAAACCATGATAAACGAACTCAATACCGCCCATCCCCACATTCTTCTGTTAGCAAAGAAAAACGGTGGGAATATGAAACAAAGAAGATTGAGCGAAAGCTTTGAACCCATTTTCTTCATTCGCTTGAAAATCGGAATATAGTAAACTGTGTTGCTCTTTACAAACTGAGACATTTCACCAAGCGTTGCACCGCCCATATCCTCATCAGGATCAAATCCGAAAAAGCTCTTTAATTCCGAGAATTCCTCGTCGGATTCTTCGTCTTCCTTTTTGCTTCCGCTTATCAGATGACATCCGCAGTAACCACAGCTTTCAGCATCAGACGGATTCATGTGTCTGCAAACAGGGCACTCCTTTTCAGCGGTTTCATTCTTTTCAGTTTCGCTTATTTCGGGATTCCATGAAATTTTCGCATCTGACTTTCCGCACCATCCGCAGAGATTCTCTTTTTTATAGCATTCTCTGTGCTGAGGCGCACCGCAATCCGGGCAGACAACTATATCATCGTTTTCATCAAAGACATTATCACATACAACACATTTCTGTCCTGTATATCTCATTTTCCCACCTCCGTTTCCGAATATGGTATATTGTACCACAAAACACAAATAAATGCAAGTGTTTTAACCATTTTGTAACAGTATATAAATTATCTGTAAATCAATGCACCGCTGTTTTCAAGGGCTTTGAGAAGCGTGAATCTTGCCTCATCTCTGCATTCGGGCTTTGCCATGTAATACATATATGTTTCAAGGATATTAAGCGCACTCGCTGTTCTTCCCTCAATTTTAAACTGTTCAAATCCCATGGGAACATACTTCTCCCATATATCATCGGGAGTTATGTGTGTTCTGAGATTTCTTATATCGAAAATTCCCCTCTGTGAATAAGGACAGTCACGAAAATGCTGAGGATCGTATTTTTCAACATTGAAAGGCAGATTCGGGTATTTCTTTATGTGTTCATTATATGCAATCTGCTGTTCGCCGATGCTGTGATAATGTGCCGATCTTCTCGGACAATTCGGTTCACAACAGGCATTTACGAGAAGCTCACAATCCTGTTTTCTCGGAAGTTTTTCAAGCACCTCGAAATTGTTGTTGAAATCATAGTCAACCACGACAATGCTGTAATCCTTGCCGAGTTCTTCCTCAAGCTTCACAGGATCTGTGATTCTCTTGCAGGTTGAACTTGTAAGCTTGTATTTCGGGTATGTTCTGCGAATGTAATCCTCAAGCAGAGGTGACATTACAATTGCCTCGTTCATACCGTTGTTTGCAAGGTTCATTACCATGTTGCAGAAATCATCGTTAAGATGCTTCTTCTCAAGGGCAGGATTTGTAAATGTAAATCTGAGCGGTATGTCTCTGTCATTGAATGCCTTGATTACCTGTTTAACAAAGGGTTTGTCACAGGTACCTCCCTGAGTTCTTCCTCCGTTCCATATTGACGGCGGAAATACTCCGTAAAATGAAGCTATCTCAACTCCCTCCCTGAAAAATTCAGGTTTGTTTTTAAGCATCTCGGCAAACATTAAATTAAGCTTGAATCTTCCTGCAAAGTCAGGCAGATGAAATCTTACTCTCATATAAATTCACTTCCTTTGATTTTTATTTTTATCTGATATTATCAATATAATCTCCACGCTCACATGAAACATGATATCCGACGGAATTTATGCGTCTTTCAAGACATTCTCTGCATTCGGCGGATTCCTCGCCCGTACATATTTTGTTATCGTAGAGGTCGTATTTTTTTCGCACACTTACAGGCGATAAATTCGGCATTACAACATTACAGCCCGTCATAAGTCCGAGTTCACGCCCTTTCGGATGTATCGTTCCGAGTGCAGTTGTAGAGGGAATTAAAGCCTTCGGGAACATAAGTCTTATTATGCCCAGTAACCTCAATGTCAATTCAAGTGTTCCGCCCTTTTCATCACGAAACGGAGTGTTTCTGTGCGGAACAAAAGGTCCTATGCCTATCATGTGAGGCTGTAATTCCTGCAAAAATCTGAGGTCTGCAATGAGGTGTTCCACATTCTGAAACGGTACACCCACCATGAATCCCGAACCAACCTGACAGCCGAGTTTTTTCAGAGTGAAAAGACAGTTTTTACGGTTTTCAAGGCTCATTTCCTTCGGATGCAGTTTTCCGTAAAGTTCCTCGGATGCTGTTTCATGCCTTAATAAATACCTGTCTGCACCTGCGTTTTTCATAAGGCGGTAACTCTCCTCGGAACGTTCTCCGAGTGAAAGCGTTATTGCACAATCGGGATATTTTTTCCGTATTTCAGATATGAGCGAAACCATGAATTCATCCGTAAAATATGAGTCCTCTCCGCCCTGCATCACAAAAGTTCTGAATCCGAGTTCATATCCGTTTTCACAGCACGAAAGTATTTCTTCCCTTGTAAGTCTGTAACGCTGTGCCTCCTTGTTGCTTCGCCTTATTCCGCAGTAAAGACAATCATTTTTGCAGTGGCTTGATATTTCGATTAGTCCCCTCAGAAATACTTTTTTTCCGTAGTGTTTCTGTCGGACTTCATCCGCCCTTATTCTGAGATGTTCAGATACTTCGGGATTATCGCTTAAAATCAGTTCCCTCAGTTCATCATCCGTAAGGTCGGATTCTCTGTAAAGCTTTTCAGCAAGTTCAATCAAATCAGCCACCGAGACGAATCATCTCATCAATACACTTTCTTGCCTTTGAGATGAGTTCATCATCCATAAGCATTTCAAATGCTGTACCGTCATTCATTCCCATGAGTGTATCATATACATCGGGGAGTGTTGTTATCTTCATGTTTCTGCACACGATATCCTTTGTTACAGGATAGAATTTCTTATCGGGGCAGTCATACTGTAAATGTTCAGCTATTGAAGTTTCTGTACCGATTATAAATTCCTTGTGGTCTGATTTCATTGCAAAATCCATGATTCCGCTTGTTGAACCAACATAGTCTGCAAGTTCAGTTACAGCAGGTACACATTCGGGATGAACGAGGAAAAGTGCATTCGGATGTTCAGCCTTTGCCTTTTCAACCTGCTTTACGGTTACAGCCGCATGAGTAGGACAGCCGCCCTGTAAAAGCTTTATATCCTTGTCGGGACACTGTTTCTTAACCCATGCACCCAGATTACAATCGGGAATGAAAAGTATCTTGTCTGTATCAAGTGCCTTTACTATTTTGAGTGCGCTTGATGATGTAACACATACATCACAAACTGTTTTGAGCGATGCTGTTGTGTTGATGTATGCAACAACTGTGCGGTCGGGTTCCATTTCTCTCATCTGTGAAATGAGTTCCTTATCCATCTGTTCAGCCATAGGACAGCCTGCATTTCTGTTTGCGAGGAATACTCTTTTCTGAGGTGAAAGCATCTTTGCAGTTTCAGCCATGAAATGCACACCACAGAAGATGATATTCTTTGCATCTGTCTTGGTTGCATCAACGCTGAGTTTATAGCTGTCTCCTGTGAAATCTGCGATTTCAACGATTTCCCTTGCCTGATAGCTGTGGGCAAGTATTGCAGTATCAGTCTCTTTTTTGAGCTTGATAATCTTATCCTGTAATTCTCTTACTGTCATAATTACGCTCCTTTTCTATAATCAATACATATCATAAAATCCATACGCTGATACAATCAGAACATCATATCCTCTTGCAACCCATTCCTCAGCCTCTTTCTTCGCATCTTCAAGAGTAAGACTTTTTGTTATCAGAGGTGCATCTTCCCAATTAACGGTGTTTGAAATAAGATTTCCCTTCCATGTATCAATGTAGTAAGCCTGTGGCTTATTCAGAATCAAAGAAAACGGAGTATCTTTATAACGTCTGTGATCAGAATGCTCTTCGTCAAACTTCGGGTTCACGAAAGCAAGCTCTCCGTTGAGATAGAGTGAATGTCTCTGATATACAATATTCACATATCTTCCGCTTGGGAGGTTTTCATATACCCATTTCCATGTAAAAATATCCTTTTTCATAAGTTCAGAATATCCATAATATGCACCGTCAAGGAAATATTCTCCGTCATGCGGGTTCGGGTCGAACAGCTTTTCAAAATTGTCATTTGAACAAAATGTCTTTATATCCATATCGCACCCCGTTATTACAGACTTGATTCTGCAATTACCTCAACTTCAACAAGCACATTCTTAGGAAGTGTCTTTACTGCAACACAGCTTCTTGCAGGAAGTGATGTGAAGTATTTTCCGTAAACCTCGTTGAATGCCGCAAAATCTCCCATATCAGCGAGGAAACAGGTTGTCTTTACAGCCTTCTCAAAAGAAGAACCTGCTGTTTCGAGTACAGCTCCGAGGTTTTTCATGACCTGTTCTGTCTGTGCCTCGATTGTTTCAGCCTCAACTGTGTTTGTTACAGGATTAATTGCAATCTGTCCGCTTGTGTAAACCATTCCGTTTGATACGATTGCCTGTGAGTATGGTCCTACTGCCGCAGGTGCCTTTTCTGTATGAATCTTAATCATTTTCAAAACCTCCGTTAATCATTCACTATTTTGAATCCGTTATTTCTGAGTGCTGTCTTTATATCCTCGATATGCTCATAGTTTCTTGTTTCAAGTACAATTCTGAGGTAGCATCCGTTTACTGCCGAACCCTCGTTTGCTCTCTCATGGTGAATTGAAATTACATTACCTCCGAGTTCAGCGATAATTCTTGAAACATCCATAAGCTGTCCGGGCTTGTCAATGAGTTCTATGTTCATTGAGCAGGTTCTTCCCGTCATGAGAAGTCCACGCTTGATAACCCTTGAAAGAATTGTAACGTCTATGTTTCCGCCCGAAAGCAGACATACGACCTTTTTGCCCTTTACGGGTACTTTATTGAACATTGCCGCCGCAACAGGTACTGCACCTGCTCCCTCTGTAACGAGCTTCTGCTGTTCCATGAGTGCGAGAATTGCCGCCGCAATCTCATCATCCGTTACTGTCACGATATCATCTACATACTTTGAAACGAGATTAAATGTATTCTCACCAGGTGACTTTACAGCTATACCGTCGGCAATTGTTGAAACACCCGAAAGACATTCGATTTCTCCGTTTTTAACGGAATTATACATACTCGGTGCGCCTGCCGCCTGTACTCCGTATACCTTTACATTCGGATTGAGGCTCTTTATTGCAAATGCAACACCTGAAATAAGTCCGCCGCCGCCTATCGGCACGATTACTGCATCAACATCGGGTATCTGTTCGAGAAGTTCAAGTCCGATTGTTCCCTGTCCTGCGATTACGTTTTCATCATCAAACGGATGAATGAATGTATATCCGTATTCATCACGCTGACGGAGTGCCTCTGCGTATGCGTCATCATAAACTCCCTTTACGAGACATACCTCTGCACCATAGCTTTTTGTAGCTTCAACCTTTGAGATAGGCGCACCGTCGGGGAGGCAGATTATTGATTTTATACCGTTCTTAGCCGCCGCAAGTGCCACGCCCTGTGCGTGATTTCCTGCCGAACACGCTATAACTCCCTTTGACTTTTCCTCATCGGAAAGCTGAGTCATTTTGTAGTATGCTCCTCTGACCTTGAATGAACCCGTTATCTGTAAATTTTCTGTTTTCAGATAAATTTCGGATTCGGGATTTATCTTCGGAGCATAAATTACGTCAGTTTCCCTTATTACCTGTTTTAATATATATTTCGCATGATAAACTTTATCAAGAGTAAGCATTTTTAAAACATCTCCGTTTTTAATGTTGTTGTTTCAATTTGTGTATGAACTGTTTTGCTGTTCGTGGTGAACGTCCGTTGCCTGATGATATCGCAAACTGTTCAGCCTTTAAACTCAGTTCGTCTGCATCCATTTCAATTCCGTTGCTTTCTGCAAGGGACTGAACAATTGATGTGTAATTCTTTTTGTCAGGTCTGCTGAAATTAACACGAAGTCCGAAACGTGCCGAAAGCGAAAGCATCTCCTGCATTGTGTCATTACGGTGAATGTCGTCACCCTCTCTGTCGGAAAATGTTTCCTTTACAAGATGACGTCGATTGCTTGTCGCATAGATAACCATATTGTCTGCCCTTGCAGATGCCGAACCTTCAAGAGTTGCCTTCAGTGCGCCGAAACAGTCCTCTCCCGCTGTAAATGACAAATCATCAATGAATATGATGAATTTAAGCGGATTTTCGCATATTTCATCTATGACAAGCGAAATATCCCTCAACTGTTCTTTTGTGATTTCGATAAGTCTTAATCCCCTGTCGGCAAATTCATTGACAACAGCCTTTACAGTTGAGGATTTTCCCGTACCTGCATCACCATAAAGAAGCGCATTGAGTGCAGGTCTGCCCTCTATCAATGCAAGTGTATTTTCAACAACCGACTGTCTCTCCCTGTCATATCCGTAAAGCTGTGAAAGTTTCTGCGGATCGGGATATCTTACGGGGACAATTTCTCCCTCTCGCATTATGAACATTGTGTTCTTCGTCCATTTTCCGTATCCGTAGCGTGAAATATTTTCGCATCTCCACTGATATTCTGCCACAAAATCTATGTCGCATATTCTCCATTGCGGGAGATCTAACGAGTAATCAAAGCAATCCGAAAAATCCTGCGGCAAAAGCTGTGAAATCTTCTGAAATGTTCTCAGTTCCCTTTCAACAGCATCCATAAGAAACATATCTATATCTTCGCCGCACGACTTTTTCTTTGCATAAATATTTTCGTCCTCGAATACGACTTTAAGAATATACTCGCTTAAATTAAGAGTATTCTTGTATAGTTCGTGTACAAATTCTCCGTACTGCCATACTGCTTCATCAAGTTCATTGTCTGCAAGTCGTGAAATGAGTTTTCTCAGTTCGTAAATCACTTCATCATCAAGAACTTTTCTGAAAACAGCAATGGAATTAAGCTCATATTTCAGTAACTGAAATTCCTCTGTCATTTAATAAAACCTCTGATTTTTTCTGTAATTTCCGAACAGCTTAAAGGTGTTCCCTCTGTGTCGCCCATGATGTCAGCAGTTCTGTATCCTGCATCAAGTGTCATATCAACTGCCTTTTCAATGCAGTCTGCCTCTGCGCCGAGATTGAATGAATATCTGAGCATCATTGCGGCTGAAAGAATTGTTGCGATAGGATTTGCCTTTCCTGTTCCTGCAATGTCAGGTGCTGAACCATGAATAGGCTCATACATTCCTCTTGTTGTTTCTCCCATTGATGCAGATGCAAGCATACCGATTGAACCTGTTACCTGTGAAGCCTCATCTGAAAGGATATCACCGAACATATTTGAAGTTACGATAACGTCGAACTGCTTAGGATCACGTACAATCTGCATTGCCGCATTGTCAACGAACATATCCCTGTATTCAACCTCAGGATATTCCTTTGCAAGTTCATGCATTGTCTTTCTCCAGAGTCTTGATGATTCAAGTACATTTGCCTTGTCAACACTTGTTACGGACTTGTTTCTCTTCATTGCAATATCAAATGCAACACGTCCGATACGCTCGATTTCTGTTACGCTGTAAGCCTCTGTGTCGTATGCTTCCTCGCCGTATTTACCCTGTCTGTATCCTCTGTCACCGAAATAAATACCGCCTGTGAGTTCACGCACAATCATGATGTCAAAGCCTTTTTCAACGAGTTCGGGCTTTAATGGTGATGCGCTTTTGAGTGCAGGGAAAAGCTTTGCAGGACGGAGATTTGTGTAAAGTCCGAGTGCTGAACGAATGCCGAGGAGTGCCTTTTCAGGTCTTTTTTCACCCGGAAGGTCATCCCACTTATAGCCGCCTACTGCACCGAGGAGTACGCTGTCACTTGCAAGACATCCGTCAACTGTTTCCTGTGGGAGTGGTACGCCTGTTTCATCGTATGCACATCCGCCTATGAGGTATGGTGTGAAATTAAATTTGTGTCCGAATTTTTCTGCTATATCCTCAAGTACAAGAACTGCGCTGTCCACTATTTCAGGGCCGATTCCGTCGCCTTTAAGCAATGCTATATTGTATTCCATTGGTTAAACTTCCTTTCTGATTTATACATATAACCGCAGGGGCGGCATTGCGCAGCCCCTGAATTAATTTAAAATACTTTTATTACTTGATTATTCCGTCTGCAATTGACTGAATAAGACCACCGTTTTCGATGATTTTCTGAACGAACTCAGGGAATGGTGCGGTCTTGAATTCCTGTCCTGTTGTGAGATTACGGATAATTCCGTTATCCATATCAGCTTCAACCTTGTCACCCTCGCTGATTCCGTCAACAGCTTCGGGACATTCAACAATTGCAAGTCCGATATTGATTGAGTTACGGTAGAAAATTCTTGCAAAGCTTCTTGCAATTACAAGTGAAACTCCGCTTGCCTTGATTGCGATAGGAGCGTGTTCACGAGATGAACCGCATCCGAAGTTATAACCTGCTGTGATGATATCTCCCTCTTTTACTCTTGTTACAAAAGTCTTGTCGAGGTCTTCCATACAATGTGAAGCAAGTTCCTTGTGGTCGCTTGTATTGAGGTAACGTGCAGGAATGATTACGTCTGTATCTACGTTATCGCCATACTTGATTATATCGCCTGTATATTTCATTTTCCCATTACCTCCCAAGGACTTGTTATCTTTCCTGTTAAAGCACTTGCTGCTGCAACAGCAGGGCTTGCGAGATATACTTCTGATTCAGTATGTCCCATACGTCCGACGAAATTACGGTTTGTTGTTGCAACTGCTCTTTCGCCCTTTGCGAGTATTCCCATATATCCGCCGAGACATGGACCGCAGGTAGGAGTTGAAACAACTGCACCTGATTCAATAAATATTTTAAGAAGTCCCATTTCCATAGCGTCAAGATAAATCTGCTGTGTTGCAGGAATTACAATTACTCTGATTCCGTCTGCAACCTTCTTACCCTTCATGATTTCAGCGGCTTCGATAAGGTCTTCAAGTCTTCCGTTTGTGCATGAACCGATTACAACCTGATCAATCTTTACATCACCGATTTCAGAGAATACCTTTGCATTTTCCGGGAGATGAGGGAATGAAACAGTAGGCTCGATTTCAGAAAGATTGATTTCGATTACCTCGTCATACTCTGCATCTTCATCTGCTGTGTAAATTACAGGCTCTGCGCCGCCATGTGCCTTGATGTATTCAAGTGTGATATCATCGACAGCGAAAATTCCGTTCTTTGCTCCTGCCTCGATAGCCATGTTTGAAATACAGAGACGGTCTGCCATGCTGAGTGATGAAAGTCCCTCGCCGACAAATTCCATTGAACGGTATAATGCACCGTCAACACCGATTTTTCCGATTATGTGAAGGATTACGTCCTTACCTGAAACGTATTTTCTGAGTTTGCCTGTGAGATTGAATTTAATTGCAGAAGGAACCTTGAACCATGCTTTTCCGATTGCCATTCCGCAAGCCATGTCTGTTGAGCCGACACCTGTTGAGAATGCACCCAATGCACCGTATGTACAGGTATGTGAATCTGCACCGATTACAACATTACCTGCTGAAACAAGTCCTTTTTCGGGGAGAAGTGCGTGTTCGATTCCCATTTTTCCTACATCATAGAAATGTGTAACACCTTTTTCTCCACAGAAATCACGACACATTTTACACTGTTCTGCCGCCTTGATATCCTTGTTGGGTGCAAAGTGATCCATTACCATTGTGATTTTGTCTTTATCAAATACGCTGTCCTTGTTAAGTTTTGCGAATTCCTTGATAGCTACGGGAGAAGTTATGTCATTACCGAGTACGAGGTCAAGATTTGCAAGAATAAGCTGTCCCGCCTGTACTGATTCAAGTCCCGAATGAGCCGCAAGGATTTTCTGTGTCATTGTCATGCCCATTTAATAAACCTCTTTTCTTATTTTTGAATGGGGGAAATCTGCGATTGTTCGCCTCAGCGTATTCTACGCTGAGCGCAGATTATCCCCCAAGCCCCCTTATTTTTGAATG
>JAZLGM010000034.1:0-88164 GCA_045616285.1 Ruminococcus sp. | reverse complement strand
CGGCAATTCTGCTCGTTGCTGTAAGGATTCCTGCTTCCGCACGCTTCTTTGCACGTTCCTTCTTCTTCATCTTTGCTTCATTTACATCAAATGCACCCTCAGCAACTGCAAGAATCGAGAATGTCTTTCCCGATGCACTTCTTGACATTACCGAATCACACACTTTATCAATATCATACGGAATTTCAGGGATAAGAATAACATCTGCTCCACCTGCAATACCTGCATTAAGTGTAAGCCAGCCAGCCTTGTTTCCCATAATTTCACATACAAGAATACGTGAATGACTTGCGGCTGTCGTATGAAGTCTGTCGATTACATCTGTTGCAATGTCAACTGCTGTATGGAATCCGAATGTTACATCTGTTCCGAAAATATCATTGTCAATTGTCTTTGGAAGTCCGATTACGTTAAGTCCCTCATCAGCAAGAAGCTTTGAAGTCTTATGTGTACCGTTTCCGCCGAGAGTAAGGAGACAATCAAGTTTCTGCTTCTTGTATGTCTCTTTCATATTCTTAACCTTGTCAACATTATCTTCTCCGATAACCTGCATCATCTTGAATGGCTGACGCTTTGTTCCGAAAATAGTGCCTCCCTGTGTGAGAATTCCTGAGAATGACGACGGTGCCATATCCTTGCAGAGGTTGTTTATGAGACCGTAGTAACCATTTGAGATTCCTACAATTTCAATATTGTCCTCACCGAAACGCTCATAACAAGCCTTTGCAACACCTCTTATTGTTGCGTTAAGTCCCGGACAGTCTCCGCCGCTTGTCAGAATTCCTATTCTTCTTTTCATAGTAAATTACCTCCGTTTATTATTGTTTCTGTTTTTTCTTGAATTATCGCTTGATCTGTTATCTGTTTTGTTCTCTGTTTCTTTTTCCGATTTCGCATCTGATTTTTTTGATTTATCCTTGTCGGATTTACTCTCATCAGACTTTTTTTCTTCGGATTTCAAAGCTTTGCTATCTGATTTTATATTCTTATTATCCGACTTTGTATTCTCCTCAGTCTTTTTCTCATTTTCAGAATCCTGCTTCGCTTTGTTTTCAGATTCAGTGTTTCTTTCTTTTTTTTCAATCGCCTTTGACTTTGTTTTCTCCGGAGGATATTTTTTCATATTTTCCTCAAAGAAATTATCCATTTCAGCCGCAGGCATAGGCTTTCCGTAAAGATAACCCTGTCCGTAATCACATCCTGCTTTTCTGAGGATTTCCTCCTGTCCTTCGTTTTCAATTCCCTCGGCAATTGTCTCAATCTTCTTCGATTTCGCAATTCTTATAACTGCTGACACAATCTCAAATGCAATATTATCGTGTTCAATATCGGTTATAAACGAACGGTCAAGCTTTAAAAGCGTAATAGGAAGAATCTGAAGATAACTGAGTGAGGAATATCCCGTTCCGAAATCGTCCATTGCAAGTTTGACATTGAGTTCACGAAGCTTGTTCATCTGAGAAACAGCAAAATCAATATCACTCAGTGCAAGTGTTTCAGTAAGTTCAACCTCAAGCCACTTAGCATCAAGCCCTGACTTTGCAAGTGCTTCAAATACCTTTTCTTTCAGGTCAGCCTGATAGAAGTCGGTTGAAGTGAAATTTATTGACATTACAATATTAGGATAGCCCATTCTTTGCCATAATTTGTTTTGTCTGCATCCCTCGTTGAGTACAAATTCACTTATCTGCTTAATAAGATGCGAACTCTCCGCAACAGGAACAAAAGCATCGGGTGTAACGATTGTACCGTCAGGCTTTATCCATCTTATGAGAGCCTCAACGCCCATTATTCTGCCTGTTTTTAAATCAATCTTAGGCTGATAGAAAAGCTGTAATTCATTATTTTTTATTGCAAGTGCAAGAGATTTTTCAAGTTCATTTCTGCCGATTATTGAATCATGCATTCTTAACTCATAACCAACTATCGAATCCTGTGTATTGGTAGTGGATTTCAGAGCAAACTCTGCGTGTTCCATTACGTCATGGAATGAATCACCGTCCTGCGGCATTTTTGAATATCCCGCTGAACAGGTAAGAGTTACTGCCGCAAAATCTCCAACAGCAAGTTTGGAAAATTCTTCCTGAATGCTTCTTGCAGTTCTTGCAGGGTAATCGTCATCGCCTCTGTCTTTCAGAAGAAGGGCAAAATTATCTCCGCTGAGTCTTGCGGCAAGTCCGCCCGGACTGACATATCTGTACAGTATATGTGCAAAATCCTTGAGAATTGCATTTCCGTTATTATATCCGCAGGTATCATTGATTATGTGGAAACGGTCAATGTCAAGAACCATTACCCAGTAGGAAGTATTCATTGCCCTGCATGAATTATACAGTTCCTGTCCTGAGTTCATTAGTTTGTTTCTGTTGGAAATATCAGTAACTTCATCAATATACGCAAGTCTTTCAATCAGGATATCCTTTTCATGATCCTGAGTAATATCCATCAGCGCACCGCCGAATACCGGCTTTGTATTCTCGGTTCCACGAATTGATTTGTATCTGAACTGGAACCAGCGATAATTACCTTCATCTGTTTTGATACGCATTTCAATTCGGTGTACATCTCCGCTGGTATCAACTATTCTTACTGCACTCTCAAAGTGTATTCGGTCACTCGGATGAATCATTGAACGCAATGTCTGAAAATCAATGTTTACATTATTAAGTTTCAGCATCTTAACTGTTTCAGGTGATGCCGCAAACTTCTTTCTGTCGAAGCTCATAAGAAGTCCGATTTCAGCAAGTTCCATTGATGATCTGAAGAAGTCATTTGCACTCGCAAGACTGCTTTTAACCTTCTTTAATTCTGTAAGATTGAAGCCTGTACTCAGATAGACTGAACTGTTCTTCCTTCTTCTCACAAATGATGTACTCCATGCTATAGACACCATTTCATCTTTAATTTTAAACGAACTTTCATGAGAAGTATCTTCAATGAATTTCTTTACCTCCTCACCGGTCTCACTTTTAAGACCGAATGCGGTAAACAATGCTTCCTTCTTGTCATATCCGTCATAATCAATTCCAAGAAGGTCACGAAGTTTTCTGTTCATTACTATCATTGAAAAATCATCTGTCCATATTGCAATTTCAGTATTAAGATTTTCTGATATTTCAATAAAATCCTCCGCTTTTACTGAAGACCTTGCATTAATATAGATTTTCACAACAAAAAACAAGTCAGCAACAATGAGAATAATTGTTGCAATAATCATAGACACAGACCAAATAATATCATCAGGTTTTATTAAGCTGAACAAAGCAGCAAGCGCCAGTGTCAAAGTAATTGATACCGCCGCACCGATATAACTGCCGGGTTTCATAATATATTATTCCCCCTTTTTTAAAGGTATTCATTTTCCCATCTATCATTATAGCAAATATTAACTAAAATGTCAATCATATTTTAAGAAAGTCATTACAAAATTTATAAATTTTTTTGAAATCAAAATAAATATTTCACATAATATACACTTTTGTATGATAAAATGCTATAATAGTTATTATTCCACATAACAGACGAGCCCAAAATACGTCTGACGAAAAATACAATAACTATAATTATATACTAACGGAGGTTTATTATGGCACATATTTTAATTGTTGATGATGAAATAAATATCAGAAAAGTCGTTCGTGAATACGCTGAATTTGAGGGATATGAGGTTACTGAAGCCGAAAACGGAATGGAAGCAGTCAATCTCTGCCACGAAAATGACTATGATCTTATTATCATGGATGTCATGATGCCGAGACTGGACGGTTATTCTGCGTGTAAAGAAATCCATAAATCAAAGTCCATTCCCGTTATCATGCTTTCTGCAAGAGGCGAAGAATATGACAAGCTTTTCGGATTTGAAATAGGAATCGATGATTATGTCGTAAAGCCTTTCTCTCCCAAAGAACTCATGGCAAGAGTTAAGGTTGTAATCAAGAGAAACAGCAGTATTTCATCCGCTGCACAGCCTGATAAATACACTTTTGAAGGACTGGAAGTTGATATTTCGGGACGTGAAGTTTATGTAAACGGACAGAAAGCTTCAATGACTCCCAAGGAGTATGACCTGCTGTTTTATCTTGTAAGAAACAAGAATATTGCTCTTTCAAGAGACAAGCTTCTTGAAGAAGTATGGGGCTATGACTTCTTCGGTGACGACAGAACGGTTGACACCCATATAAAAATGCTCAGAAACAGCCTCGGCGAATACAGAAAGTTTATTGTTACTCTGAGAGGAATGGGATACAAATTTGAAGCAAACTAAAAAAATCCGTAACATCACAGAGAGAATACCGCTTAAAGTAAGTATATGGATGTGTTTTATTGGGTTCACCATAGTTGTTTTCGTTCTTTTGTGGCTTTTTCAGATTCTTTTCCTTGAAAAATACTACGTGTACAGCAAAATTAAGGATGTGCATAATTCCGCTGAAAGCATCGTCAGTTCCTTTAAGAATGATGAAGCATCCGAATTCAACAAAAAACTTACTGAAATATCCTTCAGTAACGATTTATGCATTGAAATTCTTGATAAATACGGACGTTCGATAATATCACGTGAAGTACTTGGTGACTGTCTTATTCATGGAAAAGGAAACAGTACCTATATTTATATAAAGAGTATAAACGAAAACAATTTTCAGCCTATACAGGGTAAAGTTTTGAATCCGAGAACCGGAAGTTATATGATGCTTTACGGATGTGCGATAAGCAATGGCGGAAAAAATGTTGGTTATCTGCTGATAAATTCGGCTCTTGTTCCTGTCGGTTCAACAGTTACAATTATAAAGCGTCAGCTTATGCTTATTACAGCAATCCTTATATTACTTGCGTTTATAGTCTCTCTTTTCCTTGCAAATAAAATCGCAGAACCTATCGACAGAATTACCGCATCAGCCGAGAATCTCGCACGTGGAGATTTCACAGCAAAATTCGACGGGCGCGGCTATCTTGAAGCTAAAAAACTCGCTGATACGCTTACTTATGCCGAAAAGGAACTTTCAAGAGTTGACACGATGCAGCGTGACCTCATCGCTAATGTTTCACATGACCTCAGAACTCCCCTTACCATGCTTAAAGCCTATGCTGAGATGATTCGTGACCTCTCGGGCGACAATCCTGTAAAGCGAAACGAACATCTTGAAATCATCATAAACGAAACAGACAGACTTTCTCTCATGGTAAATGATATTCTTGATTTGTCAAAACTTGAAAGCGGCAAGCAGAAAATAGACCCTTCCGAATTTGAGATAAGCGGTAAACTTTCGGAAATAATCGGAAGATTCAAAGGAATATCTGAGAAAATGGGCTATAACATCAATTTCACTCCCGATGAACCCAAAGAGGTATTCTGTGATGTAGTTAAAATAGAACAGGTTATTTATAACCTTATCAATAATGCAATCAACTACACAGGCGAGGATAAACAGGTATTTGTCAGACAGATTAATCAGCCCGATGGTGTACTTATTGAAATAGAAGATACAGGAGACGGAATTGAAGAAGATAAAATCAAACTTATTTTCGACAAATACTACCGTTCTGAAAATCATAAACGTGAAGTTGTCGGCACAGGTCTTGGGCTTTCAATTGTTAAGGCTGTACTGAAACTCCACAATTATGACTACGGTGTTAGAAGTGTTATCGGTAAAGGTTCAGTATTTTGGTTCAAAATAAATAATGTTAGGAATTTATAAAATGTTCAATTATTGTTTACAATTATTTTACTGCCTTTTCCTCTTTTTTTCACACATCTTTCACAATGTATGGTTATAATGTAGATGCTGAAGGAGAAATCCTGAAGCTGATTTTCATGGTAATTTAGTGTTTACCCCAACATTAAATTATTAAATCCCCAATAATCCCTATATCATGGCAGATGAGCTTCCTTTACCCGAGGAGGCTCGTTTGTTTTATATATTGCTCTCAAATCGAATCCTGATTTTTTCTGCTTGTCCTGACAAAAACATTCTGCGCCATTACTTCGCAATAATAATTCCACACTGTTATTTTTTGTTAATATTTTATTTATATTCATATAATGGTATTGACCTTTTTATATAGGTATGATATAATCATAATGACAGCATAGTAAAATACAGCTATGATATACATATCCAATCATTTTTATAAAGCATTACATTTCTTTTATTTTTATCACAACGGAGGTGATTTTATGCTGGATTTTCTCGGTTCCAATGAGATTACTTATTCTTCTATCGGTGATATTTCCGCAATTTCACTTTGTATTGTAATGGGAATTCTTGTATGGCAGACTTACCTGAGAGAGAGTCCGAGATTCAAATTACTGCTTACACTTCTTACAACTGTTTATATTTCCACATTTTCTGACCTTGCATACGACTACCTGCTGAGACTCGGTGATGTAAGCAGCACGCTGATTTATCTTCTCAGAATCACCCATCACACAACACTTCTCACTTCAATGTATCTGTATATACGTTATCTTCAGGAGCCTCTGTGGATTCCTCAGAAAGCAAGAAAACGATGCAACATTATTTCCCTTTTTTTCATTGCCGCCTGTTTCTGCACCGATATAGTCGGTATAATTTCTAAAAAAGGATTTCACATCACAGAATCAGGGGATGTCATCGAAGGTCCTAATACGTATACATTATTTTTCAGTCTGTTCTTCCTGTTGAATATTATCCTTATGTTTTCTTACAAAAGTCAGGTTATCGACCAGATTTTTTACAGTATGATAGGCGTCAATCTCGTTTCTCTGCTTCTTGTTGTAACGCAGCTTCTGTACTCACACACTTCATTTACCTGTCTTGCCTGTTTCTTCCCTATTATCAATCTCGTGTTCATGTTTCACTCGAACCCGTATGATGTCGAAACAGGTGCTGTATCAGAACGATATTTTGACAGTGAACTTAAAGACTGCATAAACAAAAAAGAAAATTTCATTCTTGTTTCATGTAAATATCCTGATTTTTCCAAAGATTTTTACAACACAAAAGAAACAAAAGCTGAATTTAACCGTTTTTTCCGTCACAGTATGAAACGAGGAATTCTCTACCACTTCACAGACAACAGATTCATTCTCGTTCTCAAGGAAAAGAAAGCTTACGATTCAGTAAAAACTATTGATAAAATGAAAGCAGACTTTCGTTCTTCATGTGATAAACTCGGAATCAACTTCAAAATCGTCATTCTTCCCGCTGTCGCTGATGTTACCAAAAGTCAGGATTATCTGAAACTCATCAAATTCATCGAGAATGATATTGAGGACGGGGAAATCAAGGATGTCGATGATGATGATATAATCCGATTCCACGACACCAATTACATACTCACAGAGTTGGAAGATATCGTTTCAAAAAATGACCTTAGTGACGAGAGAGTGCTTGTCTACTGTCAGCCTGTTTACAATATTACGACTTTACAGTATGATACTGCTGAGGCTCTTATGAGACTGAGACTCCCGAAAATCGGTATTGTTTATCCTGATAAATTCATCCCCATTGCTGAACAGAACAACATGATTCACGCTCTGAGTATGATTATTCTTAACAAAACCTGCGCTTCTGTGCGTGATTTCATAGAAGAAGAATATTTCATACGACGTGTTTCTGTGAACTTCTCTGTTCTGGATATCAAATACGACACATTCTGTAATGAAGTTAAGTCTATCATTGAGAGAAACTGTATTCCATACGATAAAATCGCAGTTGAGATTACAGAAAGCCGAAGTGAAGCAGACTTTAATGTTATGAAAATCAGAGTAATGCAGTTACAGGAACTCGGCATCAAATTTTATCTCGATGATTTTGGTACAGGCTATTCAAATTTCGAGCGTATTATGGAAATTCCTTTTGATATTATCAAGTTCGACCGTTCACTTCTTATTGAGTCAACAAAAAATGTCGATTCGGGATTCATGGTTAATACATTTGCCGATATGTTCAATAAACTTGATTATGCTATTCTGTTTGAGGGCGTTGAAAATGACGCTGATGAAGTTCACTGCATAAATATGAATGCAAAATATTTACAGGGATACAAGTATTCAAAACCTATTCCAATCGATAATCTCAAATCATTCCTCAGAAAAACAGTATAAAACAAAATCCCGAAAGAGTTTATCTTTCGGGATTTTTGTTTCAGAAAACGGAATCCGATGCAGACAATACTGCATATTTTTACGACGATTTCTTACATAAGCGGCGCAAATACTTTCAGTATGACACCTGCAATTTTATAAGAAAGTTTTTCTTTTTTAATTGTTTCGTAAGTCACTTCACTGCATTTTTTCAAAGTCTCTCTGAAATCCTTTTCTATATTTCCAATACAATTCGTTCTGAACATATATACTGCACATTCAAAGTGATGGTAAAGACTTCTGTAATCAAGATTTATTGTCCCTACCACCGCTTTCTCATCATCACTGGTAAACACTTTTGCATGAACAAAACCAGCTGTGTACTCATATATTTTAACTCCCGAATCCAGTAATTCTCTGTAATGGCTTTTGGCAAGTGCAAAAGCAGTTTTTTTATCCGGAATTCCGGGAAGTATTATTTTAACATCCACTCCTCTTTTCGCCGCATATTCCAAAGCGTTTTTCATTTCTCCGTCAATTATCAGATACGGAGTCATTATATGGACATAGTTTTTGGCACGATAGAGGATATCAATGTACACGTTCTCTCCGATTTTTTCATTATCAAGAGGATAGTCACCGTAGGGGATTACAAAACCTTTTTCTTCAGTATATTTTTCTCCCGAATATTCAAGCCACTTATCCCATTCGGGTTCACGTTCAGTAATATTCCACATCTGCAAAAATAACAGCGTGAAAGAACGAACAGCCTCACCTCTCAGCATTATGGCTGAATCTTTCCAATGCCCGAATCTTTCTTTGCGGTTTATATATTCATCTGCAAGATTTACACCGCCTGTAAAAGCTGTTTTTCCGTCTATAACACATATTTTTCGGTGATCACGATAATTGTAGTGAGTTGAAAGAAACGGTCTTATGGGTGCGAACGCTTTGCATTTTATTCCGAATTTTTCAAGTTTTTCAGAATAATCGTATGACAATGACGAAATCTCACACATTCCGTCATACATTACTCTTACTTCAACTCCCTGTTTCACTTTCTCTATAAGAATTTCAAGAACAGAACCCCACATATAGCCTTCATCAATTATGAAATACTCAAGGAAAATATATTTTTCTGCTTTCTGAAGTTCACAGAGAAGTTCAAAAAATTTATCTTCTCCGCCCGCAAAATATCTTACATCCGTATTTTTATACAGAGGATAGCACCCCGTTAAATTTATATATCTGCACAAATCATCTGTACAGGATTCCTTAATTTCCGATTCTGACAGCAGTGATTCATCCTGTGGAATTATGTTTCTTGTTTCCCCGATAAGCTGTTCAATTCTTTTCTGTACAGCACGATGTCCAAATTCCCTCCGTGTAAACCAAAGAAAAAACGTACCAGGAATCGGCATAAGCATTATTATAAAAAGCCACGTAACCTTTGCATCCGATTCCATTTTACAATTAATAAGATAAACTATCATAAACACAGAAAATATAGTCTGAAACAAAATGAAATGCGGAAAGTAATCTTTCAGCCACCCGATTATCGAAATAAACAAATCTATCTGCAATAAAATCAAAACTAAAATAATTAAAAATCTGCTGAAAAGAATTCTGAGAATGCCTTTTCTTTTCTTGGGAATGAGTCTTATTTTTTCTTCCATGAAGCGACCTCTTTTCCAATATAATGTTATATGATTATTATATCACATTAGGCTTAAAATTGCAATAATACTACTTTTATGAAGCCCTAAAAAATCAAACATTGCAAATAATTTACGAATTAGAAATAAATAATTAACAATAATTTGTCAACTCATTTTTAATTAACAATATTTTTGTGCAATAAGTAGATATTTAAGCATTTTTACCCTTAATATTTCTACACATAATATGCCTTTTTACTTTCAAAACAGACTTGCTATTTATGATAAAGTATGATATAATTAATTAAGTCCAATAAGGTTTACATCTGTGTATTTTTACAGATGTTGTTTTATGTATGATAGATAGTGAATCATAGAAAATAAGTGAGGGAGTTTTTTTATGACATATTTACTTAACAATATTGAGGACGCTGTAGATAGAAAGTTCCTCGTTACCAAGACAATGGCAAGACAGGCTGAGGCTGGTACAGTTGTTCATATCATGGGTACTGACGAAGGTAATGGCGGAATCAATGTAAATTATCGTGTTACAAATACAGGACAGGATTATTCTGTTAAATTTGCCACAATCAAGGATTTCTGCACATGGGCAAGACCTGATTCTTTCATTGCACGTTACGCTTCAGATCTCAGCACAAAAGATATTCAGCAGTATATCAAGATGAAGGATAGATCTTTCGTTAATTTCTGTCTCCCTATTATTGCTGTCGCTCTTGTTGTAATCTGGCTTGTTTGTCTTCTTGCAGTTCCTAACAAGGTTGTTGGAATTATTCTCGGAGTAATTCTCTCAGCAGTTGTTTCATTCGTTGTTTACAACTACTTCAAGACATCAAAAACACGATTTATGACACGACTTTACGGTAAAATCAGTTCTAACTGGGCTGGCGGAAGTATCGTAATCAGATAAGGTAACAACAGAAGCGTGAATCTTAGGATTCACGCTTTTTCTTATATTATTCATATTTTCAATTCTATGTGAAAACAGCTCCCGAAAATTCGGGAGCTGTTTATAATAAATCCGTAAAATAATAATATTCTGTCACAATTGAACCGATTATCAATAAAATGCCCGCAATCATCAATGCAACAGATGAAGCCAAATCACCTTTATCAAGACTTGCTTTATTCGGATTCTGTTCTGAATAAATAACGGTTACATTATATATTTCTGAGTAAGGGTATTACCTAAGCATTCGTATATTTTACTATTCACCTTATACGATATATGATATCCGCTTCCTCTGAAAGTCTCTGTTATAGTACCTGTTGTTCTTAATCCGCATTTTTTCAGACGGATTTGTTTTGCAAACGATTTCAACGGAATTATCAGCATCAAAATAAAATACAGTTCAAAGAATGTAAACAGGCATAGAGAAACTGACATCTCTGCATCTTTGAATATCAGCTTTCCGATAAAAAAAGTTACAATCATTGATACTATAACAAATGCTGTCCAAACAAGAAATTTAATCGTTGCTTTCCGTGTCGGTTCATATATCAGCAAGCCTGTTATTACTGCTGTAATAAAAAGAATCTGAATCCATATTCCTATACTGATATACCCCATATCCAACCTCCCCATTATTAAAATTCGTTTAAATTTGTAATAAAGCTTAAATCATCTGCAAATATCACCAGCCAAACGTCAGATGCAAGGCGGATTTTTCTACCTATAGAACCAAAAAACTCCCCTTTGCTGATTAATCCTTTCTGATAGTCCAAATACGCAGGAATAAATATAATCGGTATTTCTTCATTTTCCAGATATTCTTTGCTTTTCGGATTATTTGTCGGGAGCGTGTATTGTGTACAAATATCATCTGCCTTAACGCTTTTATACTCAAAACTTATATAATAGTTGTATTTTCCTACAATTCCAAAGCGCCCGTATGTGCTGTTCTCCCTGAATTGTTCTATTTTGGCTGTTGTTTTAACACCATATTTCAAGAAAATCTCTGTCACTATTTTTTTCTCTTTCTTATTATCAATGTATGATTTTATGAAAATAAAAGCAACAAGAAGAATCCCAAAACCAACAAACAATACTGATACAATCAAATCCATTAATTCTCCAGCCATACCATCACCCAAATAATTGTTTAATGCAATATTGCTCCCAAAATTAAATCCTGAATTTTTCTTCCCTGTCTTTTACTGTCAGTTCGTCGCATAAATTATTCACGATTTATTTGGTGGAGCAATAACATTATATCATACATTATTTTTTTACGTCAAGAAAAAGCCACAGCGTTAACTGTGGCTTTAAACTCATATAAATTTAACTGTCTCTGAAATTTCCTTATACTGTGAATGTCTCGGATTCTGCTCTGCATCAGGTGCAGGATAGCCCATAGGCATGAGAAGTAATGCCTTTTCATTATCAGGAAGTCCGAATTCCTGTTCAAGCTTTGTCGGTGGGAAATAGTTTACCCAGCAAGTGCCGATTCCAAGTTCCCAAGCCTGTAACATAACGTGTGATGCTACAATGCTTATATCCTGTACTCCAGAACTTACTCCTGCCTCAAGAGGATTCTTCCACTCCTCATCCTTGTTGCAGGTAAAAAGAAGAACTGTCTTTGCTCCGAAAATACATCTTGTAAGTGAATTAAGCTTTGCAATGTTTTCCTCACTCTGAATGACATAAATTCTCTGTGGCTGATTGTTACAGCCTGTTGGTGCAACATTTGCAGCTTCAAGGATAATGTCCATATCCTCTTTTCTGATGAGTTCATCAGTAAACTTTCTTACTGAGTAGCGTGTTTTTGCGAGTTCGCTGAAATTCATTTTTCATTCCTCCGTTTATATATTTTTTCGGTCATCCGAATTATGTTCACTTTGCAATTGTGAAATAAAGAAGCACCAATGCACCAAGAATTATTCTGTACCAGCCGAATACCTTGAAATCATGCTTCTTTATGTAGTCCATAAGGAACTTGATTACAAACACCGATACAACAAATGCAACTATCATTCCGACAGCAAGTATAGCCGCCTGACTTCCTGTAAATCCTCCGTCATACTTGACAAGCTTTAAAAGACTTGCACCGAACATCACAGGAATTGCAAGATAGAATGTAAATTCAGCGGCAACCGTTCTTGATACACCGATAAGTAATGCACCTACAATTGTTGCACCTGAACGTGAAGTTCCGGGGAAAATTGCCGCTAAAAGCTGGAATGCACCGATTATGAGTGCTGTCTTGTATGTGAGTTCGTTTATTGTATTTATTTTAGGCTTTTTATCTTTATTCCAGTTCTCAACAATGATAAATGCGATACCGAATACAATGAGTGCAATTGAAACAACCCACGGATTATAGAAATGTTCATCAATCCAATCATCAAGAATAAGTCCGATTACTGCCGCAGGAATACACGCAACAAGTACCTTGAACCACATCGTGAAAATATCTGTTTTTATGCACGCACCAAAACCTTCTTTTGATAGTGGTGTTTTATTGTCTTTCTTTCCGAAAGGCCAGAGTTTTTTCCAGAATATTACCACAACAGCAAGAATCGCTCCAAGCTGAATAACAACGTCAAACATTTCCTTGAAGTCCTCAGTTTCCTGTAATTTGAGGAATTCGTCAACGAGAATCAGATGTCCCGTACTGCTGACAGGAAGCCACTCTGTTATGCCTTCCACTATGCCGAGTATTATAGCCTTAATTATTTCCATTTTTATTTCCTTTCATCAGCTTATTCTTCTGCCTTTTGTCTTTTTGCGCTTTTCAACAGGCTTTTCTTTTCCGCCCATGTCCTGAAATACAGCTTCATCATCCTCATCATAATCAGAAACAAGTTCAGGATTTATCTGACCGATGCTTTCATAATACGGATTGATTACAAATTTCTGAATAACAGGATAACTGTTGAAACATACTGCAAACCATACCTGTGCTATCGGAATAAATGGTGTTATAAGCATAAAAAGAGGAGTTGCATACAGAAACATAATAATCATTCCGACTGCTGTAATTCCGCATATAAGCATTGAAATAAGATTATTTTTCATTCCGACAAAAGCAAGTGCAAATGAATTCTTTATAAGATTAGCAATTGAAAGGTCTGTCGCTGTCATCATAAGATAAATGTAAAAATTCATCATGGTAACCACAATTGCAAGGCTGAATGTTATTGCAAGCGGAATATACAAAAGATTACTTTCAAACTGTTTTGCCATACCGGGATAAACATAATATGACGCAAAAGCAGACATATAAACAAACACATCAATAAGACCAATAACAATTCCCTGCTTAAAATTCGATTTGAATCCTCTGAAAAAGTCACGAACTATAAATGAATGTTTTTCAAGTACAAAAAGCCTCATTACCTTCGTCATACCTGCGGTTGCACTTCCTATCGTACAGACAAAAAACAGAAACATCGCACCTATAATAACAAGTTTCAAGGTTGTATTCTGCAAAAAACTAACAGCGGCAAACGAAATGAACAGCGGAAGTAATGCAAAAATACTGTATAGTATATTTACTCCGACCATAGCCCAGAATTTTCTTAAAAAAATCTCAAAGAACAGGAAAATTCCTTTTTTTCTCGGTGCATTTTTAGATATCCCGACACCTGAACTTTCGTAATCATTAAACAATCCCAAATTTTAACCTCCTTAATTATCAACTTATAAATCCTGCCAAGAGATAATTCATAAGTGAATCGAGAACAGCAGCAGCAAATGACAAAAAAACAAGTACGGCAAACTTCAGACAGTAAAGCCTGAAAAATTTTCTGTCATGCTCCTGACTTCCGTCATTTACTACATATTTTAATAACATACCTGATGAACGTATCATCTCACGTACTGCAAGAACAGATATTCCTGTACTTAAAAGAACTTTAGGCAGAAGAAGCACGAGAACAGACGGCAAGGCTCCTGCTCCATATTCAGCATACATTAACGCAGTTGAGATGCCTATTCCGAATCCTCGGTAAAACAGCATAAGAATACCTGAAATCTGTCCGAATGCCGAAAGTCCTGCAAGAAATGCAGCCGCAAGAAAAAGTAAAAGTGATACAAACGTGTTTCTGAACACCTCTGCAAGAGTATCTCCGCTGAATAACGGGGAAAAATACTGATGCAGAAAAGGTGTCGGGGAGATATCGGTAAAGAATCCACCGACAGCTATCCCGATTACAAGCACCAACATCATAAGCATCTTTCCGATATTTCGGATTTTAAATTCATTCAGACATTTTCTCATCCTAATCATATCCTTTACATTATATTATAATAAAGGATATGCAGACAAAGATACAATAATGCTTAAGCAATACCGAACAAAACCCCGCCAAAGAATTTGTACAAAATCTCTGTATGATGCTGACTTGTTTTATTTTGAAAGTTCGTATGCTCTGTTTGTACAGCTTTCACAGCAGTTCTTTACTGTATCTGTGAGATTACCCTCATAGAGACGGTCAAGACCTGCAAGAGTCGTTCCTCCCGGCGATGAAACCATTTTGATAAGTTCATCAATTGAGTAACCTGAGTCTGTAAGCATCTTTGCTGAACCAATAAGACTCTGTGCAAAAAGTTCCATTGCTGCACCGCTGTCGATTCCGACAGAAGCCGCATAGTCGATAAATCCTTTTGCATAAAGATAAATGAAAGCAGGTGAACTTCCGTTGATTGCTATAACTTCCTTCATCTTGTCCTTTGAAATCACAGCGGCTTTTCCGCATGAACGGAATACACCAAGAATAAGGTCGAATTCCTCATCTGTTACTCTTTCATTTCTTGAAAGTGCAGATGCACCCTCGCCAAGAAGTAAAGGTGTATTAGGCATTACGAGAATAACCTTTGCATCTGGAATAGTTTTCTTAGCAACAAATTCATCAGTAATTCCTGCCGCAATTGAGACAAACACCTTTTCAGATGATGCAGAAGCCGCACAAGCTTCAAGTACACCTTCAATTATCTGTGGTTTTACTGCAAGAAAAATATACTTGCATTTCTCTGTGAGTTCTGCCTCACATGAACATGGCTTAACACCTGCCTCTGCAAGTGATGAAAGCTTTGATGCATCAGGATCAAAGGCATAAAGCTGAATATTCTCCCCTGCTTTGCTTCCGCTGATTCCCTTCATTATTGCAGAACCCATATTTCCTGCACCGATAAAACCTATATTAATTTTTTCCATTAATACCACTTCCTGTATAAATTTTTAGAACAAAAATATTATACTACATTTTATACAATAAATCAAGTATAAATCTGTGATAATAACGGAAAATTTCCACCTGATTGACAGCGTTTGCATTTTGTGTTAGTATATTCGTGAGGTGTTTATAATGAAAATCGATGAGTTATATAAATCATGCGGATTATGTCCGAGAAAATGCGGTATAAACCGAACCGAATCAACAGGTTTTTGCGGAACGGGAATTAAGCTTCTGACTGCAAAAGCTTCACTCCATCTATGGGAAGAACCATGTATCTCCTATAAAAACGGTGCAGGTACCATTTTTTTCAGCGGATGCAGTCTTCATTGCTGTTTCTGTCAGAACAACGCTATAAGCAATGAATTATTCGGAAAAGATATTTCTGCAGAAAGGCTTGGAGAAATCATCCTCGAATTACAGGAAAAAGGCGCAGATAATATAGAATTTGTGACTCCGACACACTTTGTTCCACACATTATTTCTGCTCTTGATATGATGAAACACAAACTCAATATCCCTGTAATATACAATTCAGGAGGATATGAACTTCCCGAAACAATTAATATGCTGAACGGATACATTGATGTTTATATGCCCGATATAAAATATTATTCATCCGAAATTTCAGCTGAATATTCAAATGCACCCGACTATTTTCAATTCACATCGGAAGCGGTACTTCAAATGATAGAACAGGTCGGAATTCTTGAATTCAACAAAGAGGGCGGCATTGTCAAAGGCACCATAATAAGACATCTTGTACTTCCTAACTGTCGTCATGACAGTATGAAAATAATGGACTGGATAAGCGAAAATACAGATTCTGACCATGCACTTGTCAGCATTATGAATCAGTATACCCCATTTGAATTTGTAGCTGAAAAACATCCTGAACTATTCAGGCGTGTTACAAAAATGGAGTACAACAGCGTTGTACGTCACGCAGCAGAACTCGGAATAAACGGATTCACACAGGAAAAATCATCTGCAACCGACAAATACACCCCTATATTCGATTTATCGGGAATATAATTGAATCTATGATTATTATTGTTTCACATATCAGAATCTGTTATATAGTGCACAAAATGAAATGACTTCCTTACGGAAGTCATTTGTTTATTATTCTTCTGTTGTCTCGTTTTCTGATTCTTCTGAACTTTCATCTTCTGATTCAGTTTCAGTTTCTGTTTCAATCTCTGTAACAGCTTCTGTTGTTTCTGTCTCAGCCTCAGTTACTTCTTCAGAAGGTTCTGTTTCTTCCTGAGTTTCCTCAACAGGCTCAGAATATGATGAGCTGTTATTTACAGTTTTCTTGTCAGTTCTTCCGAGAAATCCTATCTGTCTGAGCCACATGAAAGCGAGTATTCCTATTATAATAAGTACAATAAGGAACACACATAAAACGTTTGATGCTCCATTTCCGTTTGATTTTTTCTTAGCCATATTTTTTCCTTTCAAGTTAAATTCAATGGTTTTGATGCTGCACCGTACAAGGAGTGTGCAAAAGATACACAGGCTTATGTCATATTTGTGCGGTGATGCCAAATTCCTGTGCGCAAGAAAACGCTCCCTTTTTTCAAAGGGAGCGTTTTCCCGAAGGAGTATAGTCAGTCACCCACTATTACTTGACTATATACTTATCTATTTCTTTGAAAAATTCCTCTGCGTTGTCAGTGTGAGCAATAAGCTCAATCGGCTTCAGAAGGTCGAGACTGAAAATGCCCATTATGGATTTTGCATCAACAGCGTATCTTCCAGAAATGAGATCAATATCATACTCATACTTGGAAACGATATTAACAAATGCGTGAACATCGTTTACGGTCTGAAGCGAGATCGTTGTTCTTGTCATCTTTTTACCCCCATCATTAAACAGGCTGCGTGTGTTTTTTTTCGTTTATTCCTTTTTCTGCGGCTTTTCCACTTCCGCAAATATATAATATCATGAGTTTTATTTATTGTCAAGGTACTTGAATTATTTTCGTCAATTTAGTATAATATAAGCAGACAATCAATCTGATATTTTATTCAGAACGATGTTCATTCACCATGTACAAAATCAAACATTCATTTTTGTGCATGATTTACATGATAACAAAGAGTATAAAAAGTGATAATAAGGTGAAATATGTATAAAGTATATTTTATAACTTTTGGATGCAAGGTTAGTCAGTACGAAACCGAGTGCATGAACAATAATTTTATCTCACAGGGATTTGAAACTGCACAGTCTCAGGACGAGGCTGATGTAATTATCATTAATTCGTGTACCGTTACAGGTTCGGGTGACAGCAAATCCTTGTATTCTGTAAGAAAAGCAAAAAAAGATAATCCTGATGCAGTTGTTGTTCTTACAGGCTGTCTGCCTCAGGCTGACAGTAATATTGAAAACAGAATCCCCGAAGCCGACATAATCACAGGCACAAAAGACAGAAACCGTCTCCCTGCCCTCGTTTCAGATGTTCTTGAAAAAAGAAAACGTATAGTCGAAATAAAGAAATATTCACCTCATGATGAGTTTGAAATTCAGCAGTATACCGGCACTTCTGACAGAACAAGAGCTTTCATTAAAATTCAGGACGGATGCAACTGTTTTTGTTCGTACTGCATCATTCCTTACGCTCGTGGAAGATGCCGCTCAAAACCGCTCGAAATACTACGAAAAGAAGCTGAATCAGCGGCAAAACTCGGTCACAGGGAAATTGTGCTTGTCGGAATAAATCTTGCATTCTATGGTGCTGAATTCGGTCTTCGTCTTGCTGATGCTGTTGAAGTATGCTGTAAAACCGATGGTATAGAAAGAGTACGTCTTGGTTCACTCGAACCTGAAATGCTTCTCGATGACGACCTCGAAAGGATTTCCGCATTTCCTGAACTTTGTCCGCAGTTTCATTTATCCTTGCAGAGCGGATGCGGCCGCACCCTTAAAGCGATGAACCGCCGATACACACCTGATGAATACAGAAAAATAACAGAAAGAATCAGACATTTCTTCCCCGATTGCTGTTTCACCACTGATATTATGGTGGGATTTCCCGAAGAAACAGAGGAGGATTTTACAGAATCAATGAAATTCGTCAGAGAAATCGGTTTTTCCTCCGTTCATGTTTTCCAGTATTCACCGAGAAAAGGAACTCCTGCCGCAAAAATGAAACAGATTCCCAAAGACATTAAGGCTGAACGTGCTGACAGAATGAAAAAACTTGCAGCAGAACTTAAAGCAGACTATCTGAGAAAACAGGTTGGAAAAACTGTTCCCGTTTTGTTTGAAAAGGAAAATTCTTCCGAATATCACCGTGGATATGCGCCTGATTACACAATAATAAAAATTTTACGAGAAAATTCAAAAAAAAGTTTGCGTAATCTGATTTTTTATGTTACAATAGAAGAGAGCCGTTCTGATTATTGTTTCGGCAGTATCTCATCGGCACCCAAAACATAAACTTTCCCTTTGTGGAGAATGGAGATTATTTATGTCCGTATTCAGAATCTATGTTGAAAAAAAGCATTCATTTGCAGTTGAAGCTCAGTCTGTTCTCGGTGACATCCGCACAGCTCTGAGAATTAATCTTAATGATGTAAGAATTCTCAACCGCTATGATGCAGACAAGCTGACACAGGAGGACTTTGAAGCTGCAATTCCTACAGTATTCTCAGAACCCGCTGTTGATGTCACATATGATGAACTTCCAGAACTCAGCTATGGTGAACGTGTATTCGCTGTTGAGTTTCTCCCCGGTCAGTTCGACCAGAGAGCAGACAGCTGTGAGCAGTGTATCCAGCTTCTTCGTCAGGGCGAGCGCTGTCGTGTAAGAAATGCAAGAGTTTACATTCTAAGCGGCAATATTACTGATGAAGAATTCGACCGCATCAAGTCTTACATCATCAACCCGGTTGAAAGCCGTGAAGCATCCCTCGAAAAAGTTGATTCTCTTGATGTTAACTATGAAATTCCTGAAACAGTTGAAACACTTGAAAACTTTATCAATCTCAACGAAAAGGGACTTAGAGCATTCATCAGCGAATTCGGTCTTGCAATGGACTTTGATGATATTAAATTCTGTCAGGATTATTTCCGCAATACAGAAAAACGTGATCCCACAATCACAGAAATCAAGATGATTGATACATACTGGTCAGACCATTGCCGTCACACTACTTTCCTTACAAATGTTGAGAATGTAAATATTGATACTCCTTACATCAAGGAAACTTACGATATGTATCTCAATGTACGTGAAGAACTCGGAAGAACCGAAAAGCCTGTAACTCTCATGGATATCGGTACTCTCGCCGCAAAGAAACTCAAAGCTGACGGACTTCTTCCTGACCTTGACGAAAGTGAAGAAATCAATGCTTGTTCAGTTAAGATTAAGGTTGATATCGACGGACAGCTTGAGGACTGGATTCTCATGTTCAAGAATGAGACACATAACCACCCGACTGAAATCGAACCTTTCGGCGGTGCGGCTACCTGTCTCGGCGGTGCAATTCGTGATCCGCTTTCAGGTCGTTCATACGTATATCAGGCAATGCGTGTAACCGGTGCGGCTAATCCGCTTGTTCCGGTTGAAGATACCATTACAGGTAAGCTTCCTCAGAGAAAGATTACTGTCGGTGCGGCTAACGGTTACAGTTCATACGGTAACCAGATTGGTCTTGCTACAGGTCATGTTTCAGAAGTATATCATCCTGGTTATGTTGCAAAGAGAATGGAAATCGGTGCTGTACTCGGTGCTGCTCCTGCTTCAAACATCAGACGTGAAGCTCCTGTTCCAGGAGATATAGTTATCCTTCTCGGCGGAAAAACAGGTCGTGACGGATGCGGTGGCGCAACAGGTTCTTCAAAGTCACACACTCTTGAATCACTTGAATCATGCGGTGCTGAAGTTCAGAAGGGTAATCCTCCTGAGGAAAGAAAATTACAGAGACTTTTCAGAAATCCTGAAGTTACAGGTATGATCAAACGCTGCAACGACTTTGGTGCAGGCGGTGTATCAGTTGCTATCGGTGAACTTACAGACGGTCTTGTAATCAACCTCAACGCTGTTCCAAAGAAATATGATGGTCTTGACGGTACTGAAATTGCTATTTCAGAATCACAGGAGCGTATGGCTGTTGTTATTGCTGCTAAGGATCTTAACAAGTTCCTTGAAGAAGCAAAGAAGGAAAACCTTGAAGCTACTCTTGTAGCTGATGTTGTAGCTGAGCCAAGACTCGTTATGAACTGGAATGGTAATACAATCGTAAACCTTTCAAGAGAGTTCCTCAACTCTAACGGTGCTCCAAAATATACAGATATTACTGTTGAAGCTCCTTCCGAAGCTAAAACAGAGTGTCCGAGCAATTCAGAGGATTCATGGGTTGAACTCATGGCTAACCTCAATGTTTGCTCACAGAAAGGTCTTGTTGAGAAATTTGACTCAACAATCGGTGCAGGTACAGTTCTTATGCCTTACGGCGGTGTTTATCAGATGACTCCTTCACAGGCTATGGCTGCTAAAATCCCTGTACTCAAAGGCGAAACAAATACCTGCTCACTCATGGGATGGGGTTATAATCCTGATATTTCCGAGAACAGTCCTTATCATGGTGCTATGCTTGCTGTAATCGAATCTATCGCAAAAGTTGTTGCGGCAGGCGGTACATATAAGAAGTGCTGGCTCACATTCCAGGAATACTTTGAGAGAACTCAGAATGATCCTAAACGCTGGGGAAAACCTATGGCTGCACTTCTTGGTGCTTTCAAGGCTCAGCTTGAACTCGGATGCGGTTCAATCGGCGGTAAAGACTCAATGTCAGGTACATTTGAGAATATAGACGTTCCTCCTACACTTGTTTCATTCGCTGTTTCAACAGCAATGGCTGATAAGATCGTATCTACAGAATTCAAATCAGCTGATGACAAGGTAATCCTTATCACTCCTGAATATGACAGCAACGGACTCCCTGTATTCGACAGCATCAAGGCTTGTTTTGATAAGGTTGAGTCAATCATTGCTGACGGACGTGCTAAGGCTGTATGGACAATCGGTTATGGCGGTGTTGCTGAAGGTATTGCAAAGATGTGCTTTGGTAATAAGCTTGGCTTTGAATTCTCACAGCGTCTTTCTTCAATTGATCTCTTTAAGCCTTGCTATGGTTCATTTATTATTGAACTTAACGGCGAAGCCGCTGAAGATGAGAACGTAATCGGTTCAACAAATGACGAGTACAAAATAAGAGGTCTTGACTACATTGTAAGCCTTGACACTCTCCAGAGAACATGGGAAGGAAAACTTGAGCCTGTATTCCCATGCAGAATAAAGACAACAGATACAACTCCTGAGACATATGGTTTCAGATCAGATAAGAACAAATCTGCTTCAATCAAGGTTGCAAAGCCGAAGGTTGTAATTCCTGTATTTCCCGGTACAAACTGTGAGTACGATACTGCAAGAGCATTCGAGAAGGCAGGAGCAAAGGCTGAAATCGTTGTTATTAAGAATCTTTCAGGTAACGATATTGAAGATTCAATCAACTACTTTGAAAACGCAATCAAGGAATCTCAGATTATCATGATTCCAGGCGGATTCAGCGGCGGCGACGAGCCAGAGGGAAGCGGTAAATTCATTACTGCATTCTTCCGTAATCCTAAGATTAAGGATGCTGTTCATGATCTTCTCAAGAATCGTGACGGTCTTATGCTTGGTATCTGCAACGGTTTCCAGGCACTTATAAAACTCGGTCTTGTTCCATACGGTGAAATCGTTGACATGACAGATGAGTCACCTACTCTCACATTCAACACAATTGCACGTCACCAGTCTATGATGGTTAATACAAGAATCGCATCAAACAAGTCTCCTTGGCTTTACGGATGTGAAGTCGGTGATATTCATTCAGTTCCTATTTCACATGGTGAAGGACGTTTTGTAGCTCCTGCAACACTCATTCAGCAGCTTGCTGAAAATGGTCAGATTGCTACACAGTACGTTGACCTCAAGGGACATCCTACAATGGATATACGCTACAATCCGAATACTTCAATCGAAGCTATTGAGGGTATTACTTCTCCTGACGGACGTGTACTCGGTAAAATGGGACACTCTGAGCGTAAGGGAAGCTTTATCTGCAAGAACGTTGAAGGAAACAAAGATCAGCTTATCTTCGAGAGCGGCGTAAAATACTTTGAATAATTCATAATATTATTCCGAAAACAAAAATAAACCTGAGATTTTATTCTCAGGTTTATTTATTCTTTGAAGATTATTTAAAACGTTTCATTATTATATGCAGTAATCAAAATCCGATTTATCATTGTTTTTTTCAATAATATCCTGTATAGATACACCGTCAAGGTAGGCTGTTACAGTTTTATACAGACCTTCCCATAAAAACAGTGTCGGGCATCTATCCTTTCTCGGACAATCATTTTCATCGTACTCAAGACAGGAAACGGGCGCAAGACTACCCTCGGTCGCTCTGAGTATATCACCGACTGTAATTTCAGAAGGTGACTTTATAAGCATATATCCGCCCTGATTTCCTCTGTTTGTTTTCAATATACCGCTCCTGTTGAGCATCGGAACAATCTGTTCAAGATATTTTTTTGAAATATTCTGACGTTCTGCAATGTCTTTCAGCGAAATAAATTTCTCATCTGAATGAACCGCAAGATCAACAACCATTCTTAATGCGTATCTTCCCTTAGTTGATATCTTCATTGTTTACACCTCTCAAAACATTTTTTCTAATACTATTATACCATAGGATTAGTATGTTTTCAAGATTCAGCGCAAAGTAAATATATACAAATAATCATTATTTTCGTTTTAAAATTATACATTTTTGTTATTGTACAAAATAACAATAAAACTTTCAGTATTTTATTTTAATTATTATATTTTTATGTTTTCTCAATTTTTACATTAGTTACAATCATGTTACCTATTATGCATTTTCTTATCAGCGGAAATATGAACAAAAAATAGATAATTGCCGAAAAATCCAAACTATTCGTATATCATACTTTAATATAAACATTATGTAGTGTAGAAAAAACAGCCCTGTTTGTTACCGTAATGTAATCATCTGCTTATAAACCACAAAAATTTACTGTTATATCACATAGCTTATACAAAATCTTTTCATCATTTATTAACGTTATATTCATTTTTGATTTGTCAAAATCACCAAAGCCCTATTGATGAAATATCCTTTTTCGGTCATTAAATCGAAATTCTATAAAATTGCTGTCTTATTTTTTCTTTCATGTTGCTATTTGCACCGAAATATGTTATCATTACATCAGCCCTCACGAGGGGTGAATTTATTTTCAGAATGCTTTTCGAGGAAAGGATTGAGTTGATGGGAAAAGCTAAGACAGCAGCAATAATTGTTAGTGGGGTATGTACTTGTCTGGTTGGTGCGCTTGTAACAAGCTATATTACAGCTCCTACAGTAGGAACCTCAGTATCAAGAAAAAATGCAGATTGCGGAGCAATGGTTGTTTCCGACAATGATGCAGCTGCATTAACTTCCGGCGAGACAACAGCAATCACAGATTCAAAAAGAGAGAAAAAAGCAGGTGTACCGGCTCGTATTCTTGATTTCGGTGACCTTGTTTATGTGCAGAACTTTGAAGAAATGGTAAATCTTGCTCCTGATTACTATGAGCAGGAAACAGTAGTTTCATACGATTACAGCGGTGATTACTCATACGATTATTCAGCTCCGCAGTACTATGATACCTACAACAGCACACAGGCATATACAGAGTATTATTCAGAGGCTTATACGGAGACAACCTATACTGAAAATACTGAGTATGTATATTATGATGAAGCTTTCAGCTTCATAAAAACAGACTGCGGATTCATCCAGCCTGAGACAGAGTATGTACCTCCTGTAACAGAAGCGGTTACAACTACTGCCACAGAGTACGTTGCTCAGCCTATTGAACCACAGACTACTACCACAGCAGCCGTAACAGAACCTGTTGTACAGAACTCAGGTATATCTGTATCAAACAGCGACTACATACTCCTCTGCAACGTTGTAGCACACGAAGCAGGTTGTAACTGGATTTCCACTTACGATAAGGCTAAGGTTGTTGAAGTTGTTATGAATCGTGTAAACAGCCCGCTTTATCCGAACACAATTTATGGAGTTATTACAGCACCATATCAGTTCACAGGCTGTTCAAGTTACGCTAATCTCGGATATCTCTCATCTGAGGTTAATCAGGGTGTTATTGATGCGGTAAACCTTTACCTCAGTGACCCTTCACAGTTCCAGCATGGATACTTCTCATTCTATGGAGACGGTTATCAGAATTATTTTTCATAATAACAAAGAAAAAAGCATTTCATTTGAAATGCTTTTTTATTTTCTGTGAATATTCCAGGTTATTAATGAAATACTATTTTCAGACGCAGTAAACGTCTGATTTGGAGGTGTTCTCATTATGTGGGACAAAATCGCACTCATTCTTCTGATTATCGGAGGAATAAACTGGGGACTCGTTGGTATTTTCCAGCTTGATATAATCGCATGGATGTTCGGAGGTGCAGACAGCATAATTTCACGCACACTTTATATCCTCGTTGCTATATCAGCTGTATGGTGCATAAGTCTTCTTTTCAAAGACGAAAAGGAACTTGCGTACAATAATACAACGAACCGATAAAAATACTCCGCAGAGTTGATGCCGTGCGGAGTAAAAAGACCTGACATTATCACATAATGTCAGGTCTTTCCTTTTTTCTTCTCTGTTTTGAGAGATATCTTATATCTTCTCCAACAAATTGCAGACAAGTATACTGAGATGTAATTCTTGATACAACACGTGGTTCGTAACGGTTCTGAATACCCTCAACATTCAGATTCGTACTGATTATTGTAGGAATACCTCGTGTAATGCGTGTGTTGATTATATTGTAAATCGTAGATGCATTGACAGCAGTAGGAAACTCTGTTCCGAGGTCATCAAGTATAAGCAAATCCGCACTTATTACTGTATCAGACATATTTCCCGACGGATTTTTTCCGAAATGTTCATCATTTATACATTGCAGAACATTGCTGACCGAATCATAAACAACTGTATACCCCTTGCGTATAACCTCATTTGCGATTGCGAGCGAAAGATGTGTCTTTCCTCTGCCGGTCTGCCCCATCATAAGAATACTGTCTGAATGAGGACCGAAATTTTCCGCATATTTTTTTGAATACCGAAAAATCTTCCCCATCATGTCATAATCACTTCCGTTATAATAACTAAGGTCAAACGTATCAAAACTTGAAAGATTAATTCTTGAATTCTTATTCAGCTCATCAGCTGCAAGTTTTCCGTACAGCTTTTTGAAACAGTCACAGTATGCAGAGTTGCTGTAGCCTGTATCATTGCACTTTTTACATACATAATTCATGTCAAGATAGTCCTCAGGGTAACCATGCTGTACAAGAAGAGTTCTTGTCATCCTCTGCGCTCCGAGGTTATATTCCTTGAGCTGTTCGATTCTTTCTGCCGCATTCTTTCTCTCGGATATTATTTTAATAAGTTCTCTGCCCGTATTGTAAATCGCATCATTTACCTGTCGGATTTCGGGAATTCTGTCGTTAACTTCCTCAATCCGAGCTTCATTTTCCGCAACAGCATTCATGTGACGTGTACGGATTATATTCATAGCCTGATTGTAAAATTCGTTATCCAATTATTTTCACTCCTCAAAATCGTTTATAAAAATCTTGTATTTTTCAACATCAAAATCATCATCATACGAACCTGTATTTCTTTGCGGTTTATAAGGCTTAGAATTCATGTTTCGGCGTTCATCATCATTCTTTTTGACATCAGCCGCAGTTTTTACACCGCTGTTATTCCATGTAATTAAAATCTTATTCATATAATCGAATGAGAATCTGTCAATCTTGTCAATCGTCCTCTCATAGGCAAGTTTAATCAGTTCTTCTCCTATGCCCATTTTCTGCCACGAATCTATAAACTCCATCTGCTTCGTAGTAGGACTGCGTTTCATTTCAAGGACTCTCATTACCATACCTTTATAGCTGTGTCTTTCTGTCAGCCTTTGTATTTCCTCACTTGCGAGTTCAAGTGTATTTATGTCAAGTTCAGACCAGCTAAGAGCAATCTTTTCAATATAATGAGTATTTGCCTTTTCTATACTTCTGCAATATGTAATAAGTGTTACAATTACCTCTATTTTAAGTCCGAGTTCCTCGTGCATATAAATAAGGCTGTTCTGCATTGTATGATTAAGAGTTCCGAGGGTAACCTCAGCCATCTTAAAGAGTTCAGAAATTTCAGGTGACTGTCTGAGAATCTGCGCAATTTCCACAGGCTGAATAGTCTGTCTGACACGCACTGATGTTTTTTCCTCAGCCTCCTTATTTACTACTGTATCCTTTTTATCAGCTATCTGAATTTCAGGTTCAGGCGGTGATAAAGGCATCATAATCGGCGGTGCTGAAAAACTATCAGAAGAAGAAAGTACATTTACCTGTTTCCAGAACAAAACCGCCTCATCAGCTTCAGCAACAGAAACTCCTGTGTTAACAGCTATTTCTTCGGATGAAATACTCCTTCCGGGCCATCTTAACAAGTAAATAAGAACCTTTATCTGCTGTGCTGTTGCAAGTTTAAGAAAATTATCCGCTACAACGCAAGGAACACCGAACATCGTTCCCCACGCTCCACTGTTTGTTCTGAATTCCATCTTTTAATCCTCCTCTGTTTTATTGTGGAGTATATTATATCATAATCCCACTTTTTTTTCAATGGCAATACCGCACAAAGATTAAAGAAAATATATGTCTGCATTTTTTCTTTGAAATCAGCTCTGTGAAAAAATTTTTTCGTCGTCTGTTTTCGTCAATTTACGCACATAAAAAGATGTAGAATATATAGACAAGAGCAATATTACTCCACTAAACCCAAAATCTGTCTGCATCTTACGGAAAAACAATTATTTTTCAGGGAGGTACAAATGAAAAATAAAATTCTATCCGCTTTGATTTCTTTTCTGATATGTCTGCCCTGCGTTTTTTCTCCTTTCCGACAAATCCACGCTTCAGGAAACAGTTTCACTTACTCAATAATACGTCAGGAAGCTGTTATAACAGGTTTTACTGACGAACCTGTAACAATTACTCTGCCCGAATTCATAGAAGGCTGTCCTGTGAGGGAAATCAGTGACAATGCATTCTATAACTGCAAAAGCCTGAAAGATATTTCATTCCCTGATAATCTGCGCAGAATCGGACATCACAGTTTTTATGCCTGTACAAATCTTGAAATGATTGATCTGCCTGACGAACTTGAAAGTCTTATGGAATACAGTTTCTGCGGATGTACATCACTCAGAAGCATCAGAATTCCACCGAAAATAACATCTCTGCCTGATTCATGTTTTCGTGCCTGTACAGAAATGAAAACAGCAAGAATCCCTGACAGTGTTGAATATATAGGTGACTGCTGTTTTTCCGGATGTACATCACTATCGTATGTATCAATAGGAAAAGGAACTAAAAAAATCGGTGATTCAGCATTTTTCATGTGTCTGAGTATGTGGAGTATGTATGTTCCGCCGACAATTTGTGAACTTGGTGAGTATTCCATAGGATATACACCCTGCGGAAACACAATTGTTCCACGAAACGACTTCAATATTCTCAGTAAAAAAAGTTCGGAGGCTGAAAAATATGCACATGAAAACAATCTCATATTTCGTGCCTGTTCAGAACCCGTCAGCGAACAAGACCTTAAAAAGGCTGAAAGAAAAACACAGAAAAGACATTCCTTTCCTGTTATACTGTCAGGAATATTTACTGTAATAACCTTTGCTTTTTTATTCAGATTAAGGCATATTTTCAGAAGAAGTCAAATATAGTTGAATAAAGGAGAGTGATGAATTGCAAACTATTTACATAGATGTACTTCTTATACTGAATATATATGTGAACTTCTTTCTTCTGAAAGCAACAGCAAGATTTCTTCATACCCCCCTTAAAATACCAAGATGTATACTTGCTTCGCTTTACGGAAGTCTGTTCTCGCTTATGATTCTTGCCCCGGACTTGGGAAAAGTGATAAATCTGCTTATAAAATTATTTGCGGCACTTACTATCATTCCAGTCGCATTCGGATTTCATGGAATAAAGAAACTATTTTCTGATTCCTTTATGTTTCTTGCAGTGAATTTTATATTTGCTGGCGGAGTATATGCGGTTTATTCGTGGTTAAAACCTGATTTCATGCACATTGCAAACTCATGTATATATATTGATTTCTCAATGATTGTGCTCATTACAACAACTGCAATTCTCTACTTTATTATATGTACAGCAGAAAAAGTAATAATGAAATCACGAAATATATACGATAATTGCAAAGTGAAAATAAGATATGCTGACAACGTGATTATCTCAGAAGGAATTGCGGATACAGGAAATAATCTGATGGATTTGTTTTCCGGAAAACACGTAGTTATATGCGGAAAGGATGAATTTACAAGACTTACAGGAAACAGTAAAATCCCCAAAGGATTCAGAATTCTTCCATGTAATACGGTAAACGGAGGAGGTTTCATAAGTATATTCCGCCCTGATGAGGTTGTGATTATAAACACAGTTTCAGGTGTGGAAAAGAATGTAGATGTAATGGTCGGTTCGGGAGAATGCGGAAACAAAATTATTTTCAATCCGACAATCCTGTGAATTATGGCAGTAATTTGCTGATTTATTCAGCAGTATCTTAAAGGAGAGAATAACATGAATGTTATAAGAAAAATAATGCTGAGAATTAAAGGAACATTTACAGATGATATTTTTTATGTGAATGGATCAGACACGCTTCCGCCTCCGCTTACTCATGAAGAGGAAGAAGAAATTTTCACAAAACTCGGAGGTAATGACAAGGAGGCACGAAATATACTCATAGTACATAATCTGAGGCTTGTCGTCTACATAGCCAAAAAATTTGAATCAACGGGAATAGGCATAGAAGACCTCGTTTCAATAGGTACAATAGGTCTTATAAAAGCTGTAAACACTTTCTGTCCCTACAAAAATATAAAACTCGCAACTTATGCTTCAAGATGCATAGAAAATGAAATTCTCATGTTCATGAGAAAAGCATCTCAGTACAGAAACGACCTTTCAATCGACGAACCTCTCAATACAGACTATGACGGAAATGAACTACTTTTGTCAGATGTACTTGGTACTGATGAAGACGTTGTGAATAAAGGAATTGAATCCGAAGCCGAAAGAGAAATTCTGCGAAACGCAGTTGCTGAACTCGGCGACAGAGAACGTGAAATAATGGAAATGCGTTTCGGGCTTATTGACGGAAAAGAAAAAACACAAAAAGAAGTTGCCGAACTTATCGGAATTTCACAATCCTACATTTCAAGACTTGAAAAAAAGATAATAAAAAAACTCCGTCTTAAACTGGAGAGTATCACATAAAAAAGTCGTGGTAATATCGTAGAACAATGCGGGCGGCGAAACGCCGCCCGAAATTATCCGAAAATAATATAAGGGCACCTTTCGGTGCCCTTTTTATATTATTTGATTGGAAGTTCTTTTACTGAACCTGCATCATATTTCTGAATTGTAAGTGCATCCATAGCTGTGATTCCTGCTTCTCCGTCAACATCACCGTTGATCTTACCCTGTGAAGTAATTTCATACTTTGATGAGTTTGCAAGAGACTGGAGAATTATAACAGCGTCAGCCATTGTTACTGAACCATCACAGTTTGCATCACCATAAACAACCTTGTCACTCTTAACTGTTGTAGTTGCAGTTGTTTTTGAAGTAGTTTTTGTAGTTGTAACAGTTGTTGCAGTTGTTGTTGTATCATCTACCTCAGGAACTTCTGGAACGGAACCGTCAGGCTCAACACCGCCAACGAGAACGCCGTCATCATAAACACAGATATATTCTGCCTTTGATTCGTTTCCAGTGCCAAAGAAAGCATCGTCTTCCTTAAAGATTGCAAGATCCTGATAGCTTGGATCGTTTGTAGGATCCCACTTGTCACCATAGTACATACCGAGAGTGAACTGGTATTTCTTTCCTGAATTAGCAACCTTATATCCATCCCACTTTATTTCAACATAGTAAGTGTCTGCCATTTTGTCATACTTGTAAGGACCTGAAATTACACCGTCAGCAGGTGAAGCTTCAACAGCAGCCTGATCGTAAAGCTCACTACCCTTTACACCGTCAACATTTGCGATTTCAGATGAATTGAAATAGTATCTTACTGAAATATCCTTTGAGCCCTTTGTTGAATCTGTCATTACCATGAGAGAAACCTTTGTAACACCACATCCGTCAGCATTGAGGTCGTCAATACCGCAGGCATTTACCCAGTAATTATTACCGCCATTGCCGCCTGCACCGCCGCTGTATGAAGGTGTAGGGGGGAAATTCTTTGTTGGAGCCATGTCATCTGTTCCGAAGAATTCATAAAGGCCTGCACTTGCACCAACAAATGCCGCATTATAGTCGATTGTAACCTCGTTATAGATGTAATCACTTGTAATATCGATATGGTTATCACTTCCGTCAGGACCACCTGCAAGTGCGCCATAGAGAACGTAACGATGTTCGTCAGGATCTTCACACTTTGTAAGACCTGAAGCCGCACGATGATGCGGATATTTTACAGAATTTTCATTGTATCCGACAATATATGAACGATTTAACGGGTTATCACCCATGATGTATTCCATCTGTTTCTTTGCCCATTTACTTGCATCGCCTGGCTTTCCATCATTTGTATACTTATCGTAAACAAGACAAATGAGCTGCATTGCTGTGTTGTAACGAGCTGAACCCCACTGGTTAAGGAACGCATATCCTCCGGGAGATTCAAGTCCCTTCCATACAGGGAAGCATTTTGCAACCTCATCCCAGAAATCATCATATACATATTCGTTCTTGCCCTGTGCTTTTCTTACCATGTTTACGAGGTCAACTTCAGGATGTTCCTGATTTATGCGTCCCCAGAGACAAGCCGCACCGTCCCATACGTCATTCCAACAGTAGCACCAGCCGCTTGGAGCATAGTAATCATAATATGGAGCCGCAAGTTCAAGAGGCTTTGTATCGCCTGTACAGAGGTAGAGCCAGCCGGCAGCCCAGCAGTAGTCATCTTCCCATTTTTCAGAACGATAGTAACCCTTAGGACCATCAGCGTTGTCACTGAGTTCAATCGGATTTTCATTTGCGAAATCCCAGAGAGCCTGAGCGTAGTCAAGTGATTTTTCAGCATATTCCGGATCAGTATCCTTGAAGTTGAGATAGTTTATAGCAAGTGAAGCACATGCAGAAACAACGTAGTCTGTCTGTGGCTTTTCTGCTGTAAGGAAGAAAGCAGGTCTGCCCATTTCGTCGATTTCAGGTGAATTCCAGAAAGCGTGATCGATATCACCGTCACCAACCTGATAACAATGTGCAATTACCTTTCCGCTTTCATCTCTGAATGTACATTTCATGAGATAGTCGTTGAAATAACGGATAAGAGTTTCAATGTGTGAATCCTGTCCTGTCTTTACATACGAATCACGGAATTCGTAGTAACCCCATCCGAGTGTTGCAGCGGCATAGTTTTCAGGCATTCCGAATTCTACGTGGTCACCTGCATCGTGGAAACCACCAGCAACGTCAACGCATCCGTCACCATCGGGATCAAGAATGTCCTTGTATTTGTCAATGAATGACTGTGAAAGATTTGTTCCCTGAAAATCTGTAATTCCTGCTACAAGCGGTACCTTAGCATCGTATGTGTGACAATCACCTCTCCATGTATAGGCGTTATTCTCATCAACTTCTGTTCCGCACATATTTGCATCATAGAAGTACATGGAATACTGAAGCGCACGTGCAAAGTCGTAATCAACACCTGAGTCATTTGCGAGAGAGTCTTTTAACTCCTCTGCACCATTAACTGATGCTACAGGAACAACTGACGATGTAATCACCATAGCTGAACCAACAGCTGCTGCAATAAGTTTTTTCAGTTTCATTTTGATTCCTCCATAAATAATATATTGCTTTTCGTTCTGTATATACATATATATAATATACAGAAAATTATCAAAGGCTATGAATTGATTATATCACTATTTTTTCTAAATTGCAATACATTTTTTGTCATTAAATAATAATATTCAGATAAAAACTTTACAAGTACAGCAATAAATGGTAAAGAACACATCTGAATTGCTGCTGCTTCTCTGATCTCCGTACAAAAATTCAAGGGAAAGCCTGAAATCAGACTTTCCCTTATTTTATCACTTATCAGAATTAACAGCAGAAATTACTTCTGTGAGGAGATTTGCAGGGAGCTGTTCATATCTGAGGAAATCAAATGTGAAGCTTCCGAGACCTCTTGTTGTCTGTCTGAGATACATTGCAAAATCATGCATTTCCCTTACAGGCACTTCAGCCTGAATCATTGTAATTCCCTCTGAAACAGGCTCCATTCCGAGAACTCTGCCACGTCTCTTGTTAAGTTCGCCCATAACGTCTCCTGTGTTATCATCAGGCGCATTAACCTTGAGTTCTCCGATAGGTTCAAGAATTACAGGATCTGCCTGTCTTAAACCTTCCTTATACGCAATTGAAGCGGCTGTCTTGAATGCCATTTCAGATGAATCAACAGGATGATATGAACCGTCAACGAGAATTGCTTTGAGACCTACAACAGGACAACCTGCGAGTACGCCCTTCTTTACAGAATCCTCAAGACCTTTCTGTACAGCTGGGAAGTAATTTTTAGGTACAGCACCGCCGAACACCTTTTCCTCAAATACAAGTGTGTCACTTATACAAGGCTCAAATTCAATCCATACATGACCGTACTGACCATGACCACCCGACTGTTTCTTATGTTTTCCTTCAACCTTAACCTTCTTGCGGATTGTTTCCTTATATGCAATCTTTGGCACTGAAAGTCCTACTTCAACACCAAACTTTCCTTTTAATTTAGCAACTGCAACTTCAAGATGCTGTTCGCCGAGACCGCTGAGAATCTGCTCTTTTGTGTTATCATCCTGAACGTATGTGAGAGTCGGATCTTCTTCTACAAGTCTCTGCATACTTGCCGAAATCTTAGCCTCGTCTCCCTGTGCCTTAGCAACAACAGCCATTGAATAGCATGGTCTTGCAAACTCCATAGCACCGAAAGATACTTTCTTAGAAGAATCACAAAGTGTATCACCTGTGTTTGCTGTAATCTTTGCAGCAGCAACGACATCACCTGCATACGCACATGATACCTCTGTCTGTTTCTTTCCGCAGAGTTTATAAAGCTTTCCGACCTTCTCAACAGCACCTGTCGCTGTATTCAAAGTTTCAGAGTTTGCGCTGAGTTTACCTGACATAACTCTGATATATGACATTTTTCCAACAAACGGATCTGCAATTGTCTTGAAAATGAATGCTGACATAGGTGCTGAAGCATCACAGTCAACCTCAACTATTTCATCTCCTGAGTAAGCTTCCTCATAATGAACCTCACTTGGTGAAGGAAGAAGCAGCTCAATTTCCTTTAAGAGCATATCAATTCCGCTGAGATCCTGAGCAGATGTACATACAACAGGTGTAATAATACCTCTGTTCATACCGTCGTGAATACCGTCAATAAGTTCCTTCTGTGTAAATGCCTCGCCCTCAAAGAATTTCTCCATGAGCTCATCGGATGTTTCTGCAACAGCCTCTGAAATTGCGGCAATAAGACCATCAATACGGTATTCAAATTTCTCTGAGATTTCAGAAGTCGGCATATCTGTCTCAACAGCATTTCCCTTTGAATCATACTTGTAAGCCTTCATTTCGATAAGATTTACAAACGATACAATCTGTCCTCCGCTGATTACAGGAACTACAACAGGGCAAACCGTAGGTCCGAATACTGTTTTCAGTTCTGTCAGCACGTTAAAGAAGTTCGCATCCTTATCGTCAATCTTTGTTACAACGAACATTTTTGACTTATTCTGTTTTACAGCCTCATGATAAGCCTTTCTCGCACCGACCTTGACACCCGACTTAGCGGATACTGTAATCATAACTGTATCAGCAGCACGAATGCCCTCCGTCATCTCAGCCGCAAAATCAAAAAGACCGGGTGTATCGAGAATGTTTACGCTTAAATCGTTATATTCAAAAGATGCAAGAGAAGTGCTTATGGAAATCTTTCTCTTGATTTCTTCGGGATCGTAGTCGCATACTGTTGTTCCGTCAGCAGTTTTTCCGAGACGGTCAGATGCTCCTGCCTTATAAAGGAGAGCCTCAACGAGTGAAGTTTTACCTGAACCATTGTGTCCGGCAAGTGCTATATTCTTTATTTTGTTAACATCATACTCTTTCATAATATTTTTACTCCTCAGATTATGGTTTATGTGCAGTTTATACAACTACAAGATTCATTATATATCAAAAATCAATTAAATGCAATACTTTTTTAATATATCAGATTATTTTTCTACATTTTATTTAATTAATCAAGCTGTTTGTTGTGCATTTCCGACAAATAATTTACCTGATTTTTTATTTCTGAATGATAAAAACAGACCTCCGTATAAAAGTATCCAAATAGCTGTAAACATTACAATGTAAACAATACCGTCTTTATCACCTGTATACAGTTTCGTTAAAAGTTCGGCTCCGTTCATTGTCAGAAATGAACAGACTGCGGGATATACAATCATTCTTATCGGTTTAAAACAGGTTTCTGTTGATTTCATTATTTTTATGAGACGCATTACATTCCCGAAAATATTACTTGCATAATACGAAAAGGCAATTCCATAAAATCCTATATGAGGCACAAGAATAAGTACAATCGAGATTCTTATTACATATTCCGCAAGATAATTCAAAGAAGAAAATCCCTGTAATCCCATTCCTTTTATCAATGCTTCAAGTATGATTTCAAGATAAATAAAAGGAACAACAGGCGCAATAAAACGTATCATTCCTCCGGCAGTTTCGCCTCCTCCGAGTATCTCTCCTATCTGCATTCCGAATTTCAGAATAACTGATGCACAAAAAATTGAATAGTACAATGTCAGCCCCGTCAGTCTTGATGTAAGACTCTGCATCCTCTCTTTATTTTGCATCGCCCTTGCCCTTGCACTTTCACTCACGATAATCCCTGTCATTGAACACAAAACTACGGAGGGAAAGAAAAGTGCAGGCATGACAATTCCCTCAAATATTCCGAAAAGACTAAGTGACTCACTTGCTGAATCTCCATACTGTCTCAGACATATCGGAATAAGCGCATCATTTGTGCTTCCAAGAACAGCAGTAAGCAAACTTCCGCCCATTATCGGAATTGCAAAAGTTATGTACCGTTTCATTGTAAGTGTACATCTGCCTTCCGATTTTTCATGAAGAAACGCAAAAGCGACAAGCAGATAAAAAAGTGAAAAAATATTACCCGCTATTATCGACAGAATCATTATTCTGCACACATAGTTCCCGTCAGGTTCATGCGCTGTCAGAGTAAGAAAAACTATAATCCCGGATTTTACAGCAAATTCACAAATATCACCTATCGCTGTGACCAAGGATTTACGCATTGCATTGAAATACCCCTTGAAACAGGCTGAAACCGCTCCCGTTACAAGTGCCGCCGGCATCATTCGGACAGCCTGAATCATCTCAGTTCCGCCAAAAAAATTCCTGCTGATTATCTCAGAAAAAGACAAAACAATGGCTGAAACAGCAATACTCAGAATACCGCAAAGTTTAATTCCATGCGCAAGAACTCTGTTCGGATTTCCATTCTTTTTTCCTATTTCTTCCGAAATAAGTCTGTTTGTACATAAAAATGCATTTCCGTTTGATAGTATTCCTGCAAGTCCGAGAAACGAACCCATAAGCGACAGAATTCCTATTGCTGATGCACCAAGTTTTCTTGTAATGAAAGAATTGATTACAAGTGTTGATGAATCGAGAATAAGCTGCATCATTGTAAGAATAACCGTATCACGAAGAATCCTGTTTTTTATTTTCTTTCACTCCTCTCATTTCAATATTGAATTATACGAATATTTTTCCTGAGATATTCCCGATAAACCACTTTTCAATTTCGCCACATTCACAAAACCAACACCGCTTTTTAGGAGAAAATTCACAATTTTCTGACATACTATTGCATTTCCTTATGAAATATGGTATAATAAGTCTGTTGAATTTAATGATTTAGCATGGTGGTTTTTTGAAACACAATTCATATATTCAGGAGGAGTAATTATGTATCTGAAAAAATTTTTAGGTTTTATGACAGCTATGGTTATGGCTTCTGCCTGTATGACGGGATGCGGAGAAAGTACATTTGAAGAAGAAACAAATCAGGACATAAGGATAACAACAGTAAACGACCTCGAAGGCAAAAAAATAGGAACACAGCTTGGTACTACAGGCTACATTTATGCCGCAGATATTAACGGTGCAAGTGTTTCACCATATAAAAAAGGTGAAGATGCTGTAAAAGACCTTATAAAAGGCTCTATTGATGCAGTTCTGATTGATATTGAAACAGCAAATTACTTTATTAATGAGAATCCTTCACTCACTCTCCTTTCAGATCCTTTCGCAAATGAAGAATACTCTGTTGCCTATAAAAAAGGAAACGAGGAACTTGGAAAAAAACTTGACAGTGCAATTTCCGTTCTGAAGAAAAACGGAACCCTTGAGGAAATTAAAAAGCACTGGATAGGTACGTCAGCAGACCAGCAGTCTTACGTGCCTGATACCGAAAACGAGAAGAAAAATGGCAAACTGATTATGGCAACAAATGCTGAGTTTCCTCCATACGAAAGCATCGACGATTCAACAGGAGAAGTTATCGGATTCGATGTTGACATGATGACAGCTGTTTGTGATGCTTTGGGAATGGAACTTGAAATAGTCAATATGAACTTCAATGACATTATTACATCCGTAAATAATGGTACAGCAGATGTCGGAGTTGCCGGTATTTCAATTACGCCCGAACGTCAGAAAAATGTTGACTTCACTCAGGGTTACGCTGATTCAACACAGGTTGTAATCGTCCGCAAATAAAATGATTTACACAGAATTAACAGTAAAAGCGCTGAAGATTTCTTTTGACGCTCATAAAAATCAGGTTGATAAATCAGATATTCCATACATCTTCCATCCGTTTCATCTTGCGGAACAGATGGAAGATGAATATTCTGTGTGTACAGCTTTGCTTCATGATGTTGCTGAAGATACAGACATAACAATAGAAATACTTGAAAAGGATTTTCCGACCGAAGTAATCGAAGCCCTGAAGCTTCTCACGCATGATGAAAATGAAGACTACTTTGAATATATAAATAAAATCAAAAATAATAAAATCGCAAAAGCGGTTAAACTTGCAGACCTGAAACACAACAGTGATTTGTCAAGACTCGAATCCGCAGGAATATCACTTTCTCAGAAAGATTTTGAAAGACATGAGAAATATCTGAAAGCATTATCAATTCTTTCTTAAGGCAAATTTAGTTATAAAATAAAAATAAAGTTTTTTTAAGAAAAGCTATTGACTTTTATCATGTTATATGATATAATTTTAAGAGTTGATTAATCTGTTACGGATTGTCATTCATATTTGCCGCTGTGGTGGAATAGGCAGACACAAGGGACTTAAAATCCCTCGGAGTAACATCCGTACCGGTTCAAGTCCGGTCAGCGGCATTGAAAAGGTACATTTTTTGTACCTTTTTTCTTTTATATACAAATTTAAGGAGATTTTCGCATGGAGGATAAAACAGTATTCCTCATCTACACAGGATTCATTATCATTATGAGTATCATTACATTCACAATGTATGGAATCGACAAAAGAAAGGCAAAAAAAGCAAAATGGAGAATACGTGAAAGTACTCTGATTTCTCTCGGTATCACAGGCGGAGCGGCAGGAGGTCTTTTCGGAATGCATCATTTCCGTCACAAGACAAAGCACCCTCAGTTCTGGATTTCCAATATTTTCGGTGTCATTCTCCATTGTATTCTCGGTGTATGGATTTTTATATCAACCTGATGAAAGGATAAAAACATGAGCATATACTACCCTTACGAAAGAAAAGTTTACTACTATGAAACTGACAAAATGGGAATAATGCATCATTCCAACTACATAAGAATTTTTGAAGAAACACGTGTTGATTTTCTTGCACAGGTCGGAATGCCCTTTGAGAAAATTGAAGAACTCGGAATTCTTATGCCGGTTCTTTCAGTAGACTGCAAATATTTAAGTCCTCTGAGATTTGATGAACCTTTCGCTTCTTATGCGACAATTACAAAATTCACAGGGGTTTCTCTTGAAGTAAGATATAAGATTATAAGCCGCATATCAGGAAAAATATGCGTTGAAGGAAATTCTATGCATTGCTTCACAACGGAAAATCTCCGACCTGTCAGCACAAAAAGAAAATATCCCGAAGTTTACAAAATTTTTGCTGACAATATTGGTGCAGAAGCCGTTGAAAGAACCTGATTACATTTAAGGCAATACCGCACAAAGATTGTGCAAAAAGATACGCAGTCAGATTTTTCGTCAGAGCGCATATAAATTTCGCAGGCTTGCTGTCGCAAGTCAAGAGATTTTTGTGTGATATGACGGAAAATATGAAAGTAGATTTTGTACAAAGTCTAAAAACGTGCTTTGTGCGGTGTTGCCTTAAACAGCAACTCACAAGGATTGTACGAAAAATATGCGGTATATGTTCTTAGCACAATGCCGCCCTTGAAATTCACAGAAAGCTGTGGTATAATAAAAGAAAACGAAAGGGGTATTTAATATGGCAATAACAGAAGCAGTAGAAAACTATCTCGAAACAATCCTGATTCTTTCAGAGTCTCAGCCTGATATTCATGCTATCGACATTTGCTCATACCTCGGATATTCACGTCCTACGGTATCAATAATATTAAAGAAAATGAAAGAAGAAGGACTTGTAAAAGTTGACAACGACAACCACATTACTCTGACAGATGCAGGAAGATATATCGCAGAACACGTATACGACAGACATAAAACTCTTTCTTCATTCTTTATGTACCTCGGCGTTGGAAAAGATCAGGCTGCCGAAGATGCGTGTCGTGTCGAACATGACCTCTCAGATGAAACTTTCGCTCTCCTTAAAGAGCATTTACGCAGAATTACTGCAAATACAGACAAAAAATAATTATCTATGGAGTATATTTATAATGGATAAATTTGAAACTCTCAGAAATGAAAACCCTTTGTTTCTGTACAAATCATACGATATTAATGAAAACGAAGATAATGTGGAAATATCTTTCAGATTTGCGTTTCCCGGACTCGCTGAGTTCTCTCCGTCATGGATTTTTCCTAAGCCTAAGGAGTTCAGCATAAAAGACGACCTCAGATTTGAAAGACTTGCTTTCTCTCTCGGTATGGCTGAAGCAGTAAGTTACTGGAAGGCTTCATGTTCACCTGTTATGCAGATTGAATGCGGTGAACTTGACAGTGAACAGATTTCATGGTGGAAAAAATTATATTTCATGGGACTTGGCGAATTTTTCTACGTCAATGGAATAAAAACCGACATTGATTCATTCGTTGACATAAAACCGACAGGTAAATTCGTATGTACACAAGAAACTGAAAGAACTTCACCTGAAGGCTGTCTTATTCCTATCGGAGGCGGCAAGGATTCTGCGCTTACGCTTGAAACTCTGAATAATGCAGGAATCAGATGCAGGTGCTACGGAATAAACAAACGCTGTTCGATTACAGCTACCGTTGAAGCCGCAGGACTTCCTGAAAATACTCTTATTACTGCACAGAGAAAATTCGATCGTTCTCTGATCGAACTCAACAAAAAAGGCTATCTCAACGGACACACTCCGTTTTCTGCAATTGTTGCGTTTTCTGCTGAAATTACAGCTTATCTCAACGGAATTAAATATATTGTTCTCTCAAATGAAGATAGTGCAAACGAAAGCACGGTAGTAGGTCAGGATGTTAATCATCAGTATTCAAAAAGCTTTGAATTTGAACAGGATTTTCACAGCTATGAGGAGAAATACCTCGGAACAGGTATTTATTATTTCAGTTTTCTCCGTCCTCTTGCAGAATTTCAGATTGCAAAGATGTTTGTATCACATAAAAAATACCTTTCGGTATTCAGAAGCTGTAATCTCGGAAGCAAAGTTTCACCCGATATATGGTGCGGCGAATGTCCTAAATGTCTTTTCGTAAGCCTTATTCTCTCTCCGTTCCTTACTCGTTCAGAACTTGCTGAAATTTTTGGAAGAGATATGCTTGACGATACGAACATGGAAAACTATTTCATCGAACTTATCGGAAAATCCGAGCACAAGCCTTTTGAATGTGTAGGAAGTATTGACGAAGTAAATCTCGCAGTATCACTTGCGATAAAACGCATGAAGGAGAATGATGAACCTCTCCCGAAGCTGTTTGAAAAATACGTTGATATGGGACTTTATATCCCTGAGACTCTCGAAAACAAAAACAGAATATGCTGCGAATCATTCAATGAGCAGAACTTACTGCCCGATGAATTCAAGACTGTATTAATTAAGGAAATGGAGAGACTTCTTTGAACAATTTTGCTGAATATATAAAAAATTATACCGAGGGAAAAAAGATTTGTATTCTCGGTTTTGGACGTGAGGGAAAATCAACTTACAGAATCCTCACAAAATACTGTACCCCATCAAAAATCTCAATTTCTGATTTAAACCCTGTTGATGCTTCTGCAAACGGAATTCCCGAAAGCGTTGAACTTATAACAGGAAAGGATTATCAGAACTGTCTTGACAGATTTGATATTGTTTTCAAAAGTCCCGGAATCGTACTTGAAAAGAATATTGATGAATTAAAGTGTGAAATCTCATGTGAAACTCAGGTTTTCTTTGAGGTATTCAGAGAACAGATTATCGGCATCACAGGTACAAAGGGAAAAAGCACTGTTTCCTCCCTCATTTACCATATATTAAAGGAATCGGGAGTAGATGCTTACCTTGCAGGAAATATAGGTATTCCTGTATTTGAAATTGCAGAAGGTCTTACTGACGAAAGTGTTGTTGTATGTGAACTTTCATGTCATCAGCTTGAATACATGACGGTTTCGCCTCAGGAAGCTGTATTCCTTAATTTGTATGAGGAACATCTTGACCACTATGGTACAATGGAGAAATATTACAACGCAAAGAAAAATATTTATCTCCACCAGCAGGAAAATGATACACTTATTATCAATTCCGAAATCGCACCCGAAAATACAGTAAATAATAATATTTATACAGTATCAAATTCGGATGAAAGTGCTGATATTTATGTGAATAACGGAATTATTCACAGTTCTGAAAATGAATATGGTATTCCGACAGATAAAATCAAACTCCTCGGAATTCATAATCACTACAATATTGCAGTTGCTCACGCAATGACCAGATTCTATGTAACAGAAGATGAATTTACAAATGCACTCTGCACTTTTAATCCTCTTGCGCACCGTCTCGAATATGTCTGCACAGTAAATGGTGTACGCTATTATGATGATTCAATTTCAACAGCCTGTGCAACAGCTATTGAAGCTGTAAAGAGTGTACCGAATTGCGGCACAATTCTTCTCGGTGGCATGGACAGAGGAATTGACTACACCTCGCTTGTAGAGTTCCTTAAAACAACAGATATAAATATCATCTGTATGGAAACATCGGGAAAACGTATTTACGATATGATAACCGATGCGAAATTTGAAAATTCTGAGCGTGTTAATTATGTCCCTCACCTTGAAGATGCAGTTGAACTTGCATCCAAAATCACAACAGAGGGAAAAAGCTGTGTACTCTCCCCTGCGTCCGCAAGTTATGGTATTTTCAAGAATTTTGAAGAACGTGGTGATGTTTTCAAATCTCTTGTAAAATCAATACCTCAAGAATAAAACTTTCAAAATACAATAATTATGCGTTATCTTCTCAAATCCGAAAACAGAAACTGTTTTCGGATTTTTAATTTAAAAAATAGAATTATTAAAAAACAGTTGAAATTTTATCATATATATGTTATAATTAATCGTGTATTGAATTTTTGCGAATATATACCATTATTATAAGGAGGCTTGTACATGAAAAAAGTACAGTTGACAGAAACAGTTTTACGTGATGCCCAGCAGTCGCTTATGGCTACACGTATGCCCTATGATGACTACGAGGGCATTCTTCCCGAAATGGATAAAGCGGGATACTATTCTATTGAGTGCTGGGGCGGTGCAACATTTGACTCATGTCTCAGATACCTCGGTGAAGATCCGTGGGAGAGACTCAGAAAACTCAGAAAAAATCTTCCGAACAACAAACTTCAGATGCTTCTCAGAGGACAGAATCTCCTCGGATACAAGCACTATCATGACGATGTTGTTGAGAAGTTTATCGAACTCTCAATCAAAAACGGAATTGACGTTATCCGTATTTTTGATGCTCTTAATGACTTCAGAAATATTGAAACAGCACTTAATGCAGTTAAGAAGTATGCTAACAAGAATACAGTTGCATCAGGCTGTATCTCTTACACACAGAGCCCTGTACATACAGTAGAAAAGTATGTTGAAATGTGTAAAGACCTCAAGTCAATGGGATTTGACACAATCTGTCTCAAAGATATGGCAGGTACAATGTCACCTTATGAGGCTGAAAGCCTTATCAAGGGTATCAAGGATGCTATCGGAGATATGACACTTATCCTCCATACTCACTGCACAACAGGTATGGCTTATATGACACTCACAAAGGCTATCGAATCAGGAATTGACGTTATCGACTGTGCATCTTCATGCTTCTCAGGCGGTACTTCACAGCCTTCAACAGAAACAATGTTCTATGCTTTACAGCAGTATGGATATGAAACAGGTCTTGATGAAGAAGTTATCAACAAGGTTAACGACTACTTCAAACCACTCAAGCAGAAGTACATTGACAACGGACAGATTAACCCGAAGAGTCTCGGAACAGATGCTCAGGCTCTCGTTTACAAGGTTCCGGGCGGTATGCTTTCAAACATGATTGCAAACCTCACAGACATGCACGCTATGGATAAGTTTGATGCTGCACTTGCTGAAATTCCAAAGGTAAGAGCAGACCTCGGTTATCCTCCGCTTGTAACACCTCTTTCACAGATGGTAGGTAATCAGGCTGTTACAAACGTACTTGTAGGAGAGAGATACAAGAACATCTCAAAGGAAGTTAAGAATTACATCAAGGGTGAATACGGTATTGCTCCTGCCCCTGTAAGTAAAGAACTCATAGAAAAGGTTATCGGTGACAGCGAACCTGTTGACTGTCGTATTGAGGACAGCAAACGTACAGGTGAAGATTTCGTTGCAGCCAAAGATGCTCTCGGTGATCTCTGTCGTTCAGAAGAGGATGTAATGAGCTACATCTGTTACCCTGACCAGACAATGAAGTATCTCAAAGACCGTAAGGCTAAGGAAGAAAACGAAGCTGTCTATACAATTGAAGAAATGTAAGGAGGCAGTAACATGATTACAGATTACGCTAACTGTCTGCGTGAACTCGCAATTCCCGAAGCAGGTATTACTGCACTTTTCGGTTACTGCGTTGTATTCGTAGGACTTGTTCTTCTTATGGCTCTTCTCTGCTGTACAGGCTCATACTTCAAAAGCAAGGATGCAAAAAAGGCTGAGGCAGAAAAGAAAGCTCTCGAAAATATTTCCAAAGAAGCTGAGGAAAAGCCGCTTACTGTTACCGCTCCCGTTGCTCCGGGTTCAGCAGGTCATGTTAAACTCTACAACGTACCTGACAGAGAGGCCGCTATGATAATGGCTATTGTTGCTGACAAAATGCAGAAGCCTATCAATGAACTTCACTTCATTTCTATCAAGGAGGTCAAATAATCATGAAATATAAAGTTACTCTTAATGGTAAAACATACGAAGTAGAGGTTGAACATGGAAAAGCTGTTCTCCTTGACGAATATGAGGCACTCGCTCCCGCTCCTGCGGCTGCTCCGACTGCAGCTCCTGCTGCTCCCGCTCCTGCGGCTGCACCTGCACCGGCTGCTCCCGTAAATCTTGCGGCAGGCGAAACTGTTGCTGCTCCTATGCCCGGAAACATCATTCGTGTTGACGTAAATCAGGGTGATGCAGTTAAGGCAGGTCAGATTCTTGTAATCCTTGAAGCTATGAAAATGGAAAACGAAATCGTTGCTCCAAAAGACGGTACTGTTGCTCAGGTTGTTACTTCAAAGGGTGCAACAGTTGATACGGGTGCTCCCCTTGTTGTCATTGCATAAGGAGGTACTCAGATGAATATTCTCGATACCCTTCAGACACTTCTTTATGATTCGGGATTTGCAGGATTCTTTATGGATGGCGGCTGGAAAAATCTTATTATGATTGCCATTTCATGTCTTCTTCTTTATCTCGGTATCGTAAAGAAATTCGAGCCTCTGCTCCTTGTCGGCATTGCGTTCGGTATGCTTCTTGTTAACGTATCAAATTTTTACGATCCATCAGTCGGTCTCTACGGACAGAGTTCTGAAAATGCACTTTATCATCCCGAATTATGGAGTCAGTTCCTTGATGAGAACAGCCCGTTCCATCACAGCTACGGTGAAATCATGAAGGAGGGTGCATTCCTCGATATTCTCTATATCGGCGTAAAAACAGGACTTTATCCTTCTCTCATATTCCTCGGAGTAGGTGCCATGACAGACTTCGGTCCTCTCCTTTCAAATCCTAAGAGTCTCCTTCTCGGCGCCGCTGCACAGATGGGTGTATTCCTTGCATTCTTTGGTGCTATTTTCCTCGGATTCTCAGGTGAACAGGCAGCTTCAATCGGTATAATCGGCGGTGCTGATGGTCCTACTGCAATTTTCCTCACAGGAAAACTTGCTCCTGAACTCCTCGGACCTATCGCAATTGCGGCTTACTCATACATGGCTCTCATTCCTATGATTCAGCCACCACTCATGAGAGCTTTAACAACAGAAAAAGAGCGTAAGGTAAAGATGGAACAGTCAAGAGAAGTTTCAAAGACAGAGAAGATTATCTTCCCTATCATTGTTTCACTTTTCGTAATTCTCCTTCTTCCTTCAACAGCTCCTCTTATCGGATGTCTTATGCTTGGAAATCTCTGGAAGGTATGCGGTGTTACAGAACGTCTTTCTGACACAGTTCAGAACGCTCTCATGAATATCGTAACAGTATTCCTCGGAATTTCAGTTGGTGCAACTACTGTTGCTGCAAACTTCCTTTCACTTCAGACACTCTACATCATCCTCCTCGGCCTTACCGCTTTCTGTTTCTCAACAATCGGCGGACTTCTCGTAGGAAAACTGATGTACAAACTTTCAGGCGGAAAAATCAATCCGCTTATCGGTTCAGCAGGTGTATCAGCAGTTCCTATGGCTGCTCGTGTTTCACAGATGGAAGGTCAGAAGGCAAATCCTACAAACTTCCTTCTCATGCACGCTATGGGACCAAATGTTGCAGGTGTTATCGGCTCTGCAATTGCAGCAGGATTCCTCCTTGCAGTATTCAAGTAATATGTTTTTTCAGGAACGTTTCCGTTTTTTCGGAAGCGTTCTTTTTTATTTGCACAAAAAAATATTAAAAACACTTGCAGTATGTAGTAAAATGTGGTATAATAATTTGTATGAATACATCTTTATGAGGTTAATAATTATGAATAACAATGTAAAAAAGCTGTCCGATTCTATCGGTAAAGTAATCGTCGGGAAAGACGATACTGTTATAAAGCTGATTGCCGCACTTCTCTGTGAAGGTCATGTTCTTCTGGAAGATGTCCCCGGTGTCGGTAAAACTCAGCTGATAACAGCTCTTTCCCGTTCAATAGGCGGACGTTTCAACCGTATACAGCTTACACCTGATGTTATGCCTTCTGATATTGCAGGCTTTACGATGCTTGGCCAGAAATCAGGGAAATTCATTTATCGTGACGGTGCTGTAATCTGCAATTTTCTCCTTGCCGACGAAATAAACCGTGCTTCCCCGAAGGTGCAGTCTGCACTTCTTGAAGCTATGGAAGAAAGACAGATTTCACTTGACGGAGTTACGCATAAGCTTCCTCAGCCTTTCCTTGTAATGGCTACACAGAACCCTGTTGAAACATACGGAACTTTCCATCTGCCCGAAGCACAGATGGACAGATTCTTCATGAAACTTTCAATGGGATATCCTACACCTGATGAAGAAGTAAAGATTCTTGAAAGAACTGAACTTCAGAATCCTATAAAAAACATCGAAGAACCTGCTATGACGGTTGACGACATAATCTCTATGCAGGATGATGTCAGAAATATTCGTGTCACAGAACAGGTTAAGCAGTACATTGTAACCATTGTATGTGCTACAAGAGATGACAGAAATGTCTCTCTCGGAATAAGTCCTCGTGGAAGTATCGCACTCTACAAAGCGGCAAAATCTTTTGCATATATTTATGACAGAGAATATGTAACACCTGATGATGTAAAAAATGTCGCTGTTTCTGTTCTCTCACACCGTATTATCCTTTCTCCTCAGGGAAAGAGTGAATTTGGTACTGCTGAAAAATATGTTGAACATATACTGAATTCATGCGAAGTACCATCAATGGGATAATAACATGAATAAGAAAAACAAACCACCAGCACAGGAAAACAGAGGGGCAGTCATTTTCAAAAATCTCCTCTCTGTTTCGTGTGTCGGATTTATACTTTTTATTTTCACTTTCTTTATGGATGGTGAAATGGGAGTAATCCTTGCTTCTTTTCTTCTTACCGCACCTCTTGTTTCACTCGGATTTACAATATACGCAAGAAACAGAATAAAAATAATTCTTGACTGCGACGGATATGTAAACAAAAACAGCACTCTGAATGCAACTGTTAAGATTGAAAAAACAGGATTTTTCCCACTTGCAATAGTTGAATTTACACCAACTGCATCTTGCGGTTTCAGTTATGAAAACAAGGTATACCGTCTCTCACTTATAGGAAAAGACAGCTATACATTTGAAATTCCTTTCAGGGCTGATATCGGAGGAAATGCGGAAATATCGCTGAATGATATTTATTCCTGCGGATTTCTCGGATTCATAAAACTGAAAATCAAAAATAATATTCCTGCCCCTGTTTCAGTAGGAATTATTCCTGAAATTCCTGAAATCAAGTCTTCAACACAGCTTTTCAAATCAATTGCTGACAGGGTTATGACAAGTGATGAAGAAGAGGACAATAATTCTGCTGTATTATTCTCAGCAAATACTGTCCCCGGTTATGAACACAGGGAATACGTTATGGGAGATCCTCTTAAACGTGTAAACTGGAAACTCACCACAAAGAAAAACAAAATGATGGTTCGCCTTGATGAAGCGGCTTCATCTGTTCAGCCTGTTATTTTGCTTGATTTATACAGACCTGCCAAATGCGATGAAAGGACAGCTTCAGAATCTGAGGAAAGTCTCCTCAGTTCGGTTTTCGGACTTCTTTCACTCCTTGTAAATCAGGGTATTCCATGCAGTCTTGTTTACTATGGCACAGGCGGAGAAATGGTAATGGAAAATGTTGATACTCCCGATACTGTTTCACAAATTCTTCTGAAAGTCATTTCAATGAAAATTATTGCTGAAAGACGTGCAAGACCTGACGTTCTTAAAGAGTCCTTATGTGCCTGTATAATAGCATCAACTGATTTTGCTGAGAATATTTCGGTAATAACAGATAAAATTCAGGATCCCGATAATGTCAGCCTCATAGGTTCATACAGCAATATTCCGAACCATACTGATTTTAAAATGTGGTATCTTGACGGTGACAATAATTTCAAAGTGGTGTAAAATATGATAAGAGATAAAGCTAATACAAAGAAATTTCTTGTCCGTACTCTCGCTGATCCCGTTCTTATTTACACTACCGTTGTCATGATGTCAATGATGTTTCATTATCGTGACAAACTGACTGTTGTTTTCGGTCTTGTAACCTACGTAATCGGCTGGGTACTGTTCAGATTTTTCGATTTTATAAAAAAACACAGTATTATAGGTTTTTTCGCCTATATTTTCGCAGGAATTTCGGTTCTCAGAACAGCATGGAAATTCATGCTCACAGGAGAAAAAGATTATCCTATCGGCTGGAGCCTGTGGTTTTTCACTCCTGTTGATGCAGTTGAATACAATGCTTTCTTCACCTATGCCCTGTATACACTTTTCGTTTTCTTCATGTGTTCTGTAATTTATTATTTTACACGTATACGTTACAGAATACTTATGAATTTTCTCATTTTCATTATTCCTTTCGCCATGTATGGTAAGGAAGGTGAAAAAATGCCTACCGGATTCATTATTATAATGGCGGCAGGTTATATTCTTCTCATGGTTTGCTTCCGTCCTCTCGCTGAAAACGAAAGGAATACCGTAATTGCAAAACCATTAACATGGGCTTCTGTCGGTGTATTCACGCTTATTTTTGCTATAATATCTACTGTGATTCCAAAACCTGAAATTGAAGCAAACAGAGAAAAACTTGAAACTCTCGTCAATGCTGATGAACTCACAGACAGACTTGTCAAAATGCTTAGCGTATTTCAGGATACATCCGATGGTACACAGTTCAGGAATTCAGGAAATAACTCCCCTGTTTACTATGTTAATTCAGATAATCCGATGCATCTCAAAACGCTTTCATATACTTCGTATGACTTTGCAACGGATAAATGGAGTACATCTGAATATGATACTGACAGTTATTCAGTATATGCTTCCTGTCCGATTCCTGTAACCGGAAGCGGTAACTTTGCTGAGGCTCTGCTTTATGCCGCTTCCGCTGACAGTTCTTTCGCTGAAAAATACGGTCTGACCGAATATCTCACTTCCGACCTGAAATCAGCTTCTCCATGCAAAATAAAGATATATACTGCATCAAGAACGGCTGAATATGCACCTGTTCCTCAGTCTCCGCAGTATCTGTCTCATACAACCTATACTGACAGAATCGCAACTTCATTTTCAGGTCTGCTCAGAACAGATGAAGGAATGTTCGGGCCTTCCGAATCCTACACCTTTGAATATCTGCCTGAAATATTCTTCACAAACGATGAAAACAGAAAATTCGCAAAACATCTTGAAGGAATCGACTACAGCTCCATGACTTCTGAGGCAAGTGAAATTCTTATGAATCTCACCTGGGACAGTTCGCTTTCAGATGATGAATACAGCATTGCGAAAAATTATTATGATATAATGAGTTATCATAATTCCACTATTTATTATTTCTCAGACAGTCTGCTTGATTATGGCAGCAATGAACAAATCTACAATCTCGCTCAGGAAATCACAGAAGGCAAAGAAACTGAGTATGAAAAGGCTAAGGCTCTTGAAATGTATTTCTATAAAAACGGTTACAACTATGACCAGAAATACCGAAAAGCCGATGGTGAAAATGCTCTTGACTTCATTTTCGACACAAAAACAGGCGTATGCTATGAATATGCAACGTCAATGACACTTCTCGCAAGAGCTGTCGGAATTCCTGCACGTTACTGTGAGGGATTTAATATGACAACCAAAATTGAAGGCGAATACTCACAGAATAATTACGATATAAACTATGTCGTAACTTATCAGGATGCTCATGGTTTCCCTGAATTATATCTCAAGGGTTATGGCTGGATGTCATTTGAGCCTACCATAACCGATAATCTTGCTGAGGAGGAAGAAAAATCCACATCAGGAAGCCTTGCAAAAGCGGGACTTATAATATTGCTTGTTACTCTTGCAGGAATCGGGGCAATACTCATTTATCCGACTGTATCACATAAGCTGTTTATAGTATTATGTAAAAAACGCAGTTCGGATGACACAGTTAAAGCTGTCATCAGAAGAATCTGCAGACTCTATTCTGTGAATAAATACCAAACCTCACACGAAACAGAGATAATTGTAAAAAACATTTCGGGTGCTGATATTTCTGAAACCGTAAAAATATTCGACAAAATGGTTTACGGCGGGATTTCATCCAACGAAAATGACAAGCAAAAGGCTCTCGAAGAATATATTTCAGCTTATGATTCTCTGAGAGAAACAAAAAAACAAAAACACAGGCAGAAACGTGCCTGAATAATAAAACGGAGGTATATTCCATTGCATCATTCCAAAAGCAAAAGAATATTCTGTTCTTTCCTTGCGCTGATGACTCTTTCGTTTGCAATGTTCGGTGTTGTGCGCAATGCTGTGCATTACAATGTTACTGCTGCAGAAGATTCTGACAAGGATAAAGAGGAAACTTCTGAAACCTCCTCAGAGGGTACAGCATCAGAAAGTACAACTGAGGAAGAAACAACAGAAGAAATCACAACTGAAGATACTACCCCGCCTGAGAATCATCTCCTCTGGAGACAATGGGACAGAAGATGGGGTTACTATCAAATGGGTTATGACAATATGTCTAATGTAGGGTGTCTTGTTACTGCAATTGCGATTGCCTGTGTTGACAGCGGTGCAAGAAGTGCCAAGCAATTCAATCCGGGTACACTTTGCATAAGCATTGCACAACATTACGGATTCAGTTCAGCCGGCGCACTTCTGAGATGGAGTGATATTTCATTGATTGTCCCCGAAGTCAAAATTATCGGCAGTTTCGGATTCCGCTGTCTCGGTGAAGAAGCCAAAGCCGCTGAAATAAAATCATGGCTGGATCAGGGTTACTATGTTATTCCGCATTTGTCATATACAAATATTTACGGATACTACCAATCACATTTCGTATATGCACACGATGTTGTTGACGGTCGTGTGATTATTTCTGATCCCGCTACTGAGAAAACAGACTTGTTTGCGGCTTATCCACATTATTTTATAACAGAATATCTTGTTATGAGAGGACCTGATTCCCCCCTTGAGTATGTACAGCCTGAATATACAGGTTCAGGTGATATTGACATTGATATTATAAAAATGCCTAACAAAATGGTTTTCAATGTCGGTGATCCTTTGAATCTCAACGGCGGAATTGCTGTTGTATCAGGAGTAAATCCGAACACCGGATATTATTGGGTTAATCAGCCCGAATATATCGGCTACGGAAAGACATTCAACACCCTTGTTGATGAATACAACAAATATGAACCCGGATACTATACAATGTATCTGCAAAGTTCGGGATATGGAAAAACCGTTACAAGATCCTTCGATATACAGGTTGTCGGTACTGCTGTGACACCTCCTTCTTCTGAGGATAGCGGAACGACAGTTACCACAACCGAAACTGTCACGACTACAACCACTGTCACCACAACTACCACAACGACTGAAACCACAACTACAACTGTTGTTTCAGAGGTATTTGACAAACCGACAGAATACATTAATTCCGCTACTGAAGCTGTTAAAATCTACTGTACACCTTCGGATGAAGGTCAGGCAGATTCAGAAATTCCTTCGGGATATGTAGTTGTTATTGGCGAACTGTATAACGGATTTGCTAAGATAGTTTCTGATGACACAGATGCATGGATATCCGCTGAATTCTTGACTCCTGCGGATAATTCAGGGGAATTAACAAAAGGCGACATAAACAATGACGGAATAATTGACATTTATGATTTGTCACTTCTCAACGAGTATCTCCGAACCGCTGAAATGCTGAGAAAAGGCGTTTCTGTTCTGAGTGAAGTAGAAATTGAAGCGGCTGATATAAATTCAGATGGTATGATTGATAACAAAGATGTAATCGCATACCTTGACAAAATATGCAGATAATGAAAGGAGATTTCCTTAATGGAATGGACAGAAGTTAATATTTACACCACCACAGAAGCAATTGAACTTCTCACTTCAAAACTCATGGATATCGGTGTAAAAGGCTTTGTAATCAAAGATTCAGAGGATTTTAACGAATTTCTCGAAAACAAAAACGGTCAGTGGGACTATATTGATGAAGACTTAATGGGACTTTCAGACTGTGAAACCTGCGTAACAATTTATCTTCCGCAGAACGATCAGGGTATTGATATGCTTTTATCAGTAAGATCAATGCTCTCAGAAATGAAGTCCACAGACAGCGAAAACATCTACGGAAGACTTGAAGCTGAGCTTTCAAATATTCGTGAGGAGGACTGGGCAAATAACTGGAAACAGTATTTCAAGCCCCTTAAAGTAGGTGAAAAACTCGTCATAAAGCCTTCGTGGGAGGAATACAACTCTGATGATGACAGAGTTATACTTGAAATCGATCCCGCATCAAGTTTCGGAACCGGACAGCATCACACAACAAGACTTTGTCTTGAATTGCTTGAAAAATGTGTAAACAAGGGTGACAGAATCCTTGATATGGGATGCGGAAGCGGTATTCTCTCAATAGGTGCAATTCTTCTCGGTGCTGAAAACGCTGTTGCTGTTGATATCGAGGAAAATGCGGCTGCCACAGCTATGGAAAACGCATTAAAGAATAATATTCCTGCTGAAAAATATACAACAAGATTCGGAAATATTCTTTCTGATGAAAAACTTGCTTCAGATATTGATGATAAGTATGACGTTCTTACAGCAAACATAGTTGCTGATGTACTTATTGCAATGAAGGATTATTTCTCACGCTACCTTAAAGACAACGGAATACTTATTGTTTCAGGAATTATTGAGGAACGTATGGAGGAAGTTCTCTCTGCAATTGACACATCTGGTTTCAAGAGACTTGAAATCAATGTCAAGGACGGATGGGCAGCAGCCAAATTTATAAAAGGTAATAACGCATAATTAATTGCAATGCAGATATATGTATTGTAAAACCGTCGTACGGTGTTGCCTCAAATATGCTGATTTTGGGATGTCTGACAGATACCCCACTAAATATACGGTACTTTGTGCCGAATAAAATACAAGGAGAATGATACAAGTGGCTTTTTTTAAGAAAAAAAATCAGACAAATGAAGAAAAACCTGCTGAAAAGGGCGTTGAGTTAAAAGATCTCATCCTTGCAGCAGTAAACGAGAAACTCAATGGTACAATCTATGACGGATGTATCATCATGAGAGGCGGTTACATGATCGATGTAAACATCGGCAGAGAGGACGAAAAAGAAGGAATCAAGCTTGTTCAGGCTGTTTTCATTGTCAGAAATGACAATCTTTTCGATGAGCCTCTTATTGATCCTGTTGATGCTCAGGGCCAGACTGCTGAAGAAGCAGCAAACATGGCTGCACAGATTTTCATCGGAAGTGTATGGCATCCGCTCGATATGGCTGAACAGCGTAAGAATCCTCAGCACATTTCTGTTGACTACCTTATGCAGCACTATGACTTTGATATGTATTCACAGTCAGTTATCAGAATCGGTGTTCCTGAAGACAGAAAACCTGTTCTTCTCGTTGGCGGAATCAAAAATGACCTTGCAAAATACCTCGGTTCAAAGAAGTACTACTGGATCAGAATTTATCTTGCAAAGCTTGGTGACAGACAGATTATCGAAGTTCGTGTAAACGGCTCTGTTTGTACAGAACTCGCAAAGAATTACAGAGAATACGTTAATTCATGGGAGCATTCGGACAAGTTTATCTGTGAAAAGCAGTATGCAATCTGTGTTCAGCGTGACGATGACAAGTGTCCTTTCAACAAGGAAACTGTTGTAAATACAGCTAAGGTTGCTCTTGATTTAATGCCGAAAATCAGAAATAATGAGGATTATCAGGAAATGTGTGAAAAGCTCGAAGAAGTTGCCGGTGACAAGGCTCTTGCCGCTGAAATCAGAATTTTCATTCCTGAAATTTTCGCTAAGTTTACTCTCGGATACAAGGAAGGCGATAGTCTTTTCTTTATTGACAAGGATGATGCTTCAATCGAATTCAGAAAAACTCAGCTCCGTTCATACTTCTATCTCCAGCAGACAATTCTTGAATACCTCGGAACTAAGCCTCCTAAGGAGGATGTTCAGCGCATCGTTATAAACAGCGTTGCTTACAAAGAACTCGTTAAAGCAAAGGAAAAAGGTCTTGAACCAAAGGATCTCTATGTTCCAGGTACTTCATTTAAGATTGCTGTTGACGATTATAAGGTATGGTAATTAATCTTTAATATACGAAAATCCCGTTTGAACCAAATCAAACGGGATTTTTTTATATTTCAGAAATGTCTGAAATTATCTCTTTAAGAGGCTCTTTCCTGTCATTTCCTCAGGCTGTGGAACACCCATAATGTCAAGCATTGTCGGTGCGAGGTCAGCAAGTACACCGCCCTCAATGATTTCACCCTCTACACCTACTGCAATAAGTGGAACAGGATTTGTTGTATGTGCTGTGAAAGGACTTCCGTCAGGTTCCATCATCTTATCTGCATTACCGTGGTCTGCTGTGATAAGTGCAGCACCACCCTTAGCGAGAATTGCGTCAACCATCTTTCCTACACACTCATCAACTGCCTCAACAGCCTTTACAGCTGCATCAAAGATACCTGTGTGACCAACCATGTCGCAGTTTGCATAGTTGAGGATGATTACATCATACTTGTCTGAGTTGATTGCATCAACTACTGCGTCGCATACTTCATAAGCACTCATTTCAGGCTTTAAATCGAATGTAGGAACGTCAGGTGACTTGATGAGGATTCTGTCCTCACCCTCAAACTCTGTTTCCTCACCACCGTTGAAGAAGAATGTAACGTGTGCATACTTCTGTGTTTCAGCGATTCTGAGCTGCTTCTTGCCAAGCTTTGCAAGATATTCACCCATTGTCATTGTAAGCTGCTCTGGTGGATATGCAACTGATACATTAGGCATAGCTGCATCATACTGAGCCATACATACGAAATTAAGCGGGAAGCATCCATTCTTTCTCTCAAATCCGTTGAACTCAGGATCAACAAATGCACGTGTAATCTGTCTTGCTCTGTCAGGACGGAAATTGAAGAAGATAACGCTGTCGTCAGCCTTGATTGTGTCGCCGCCCTCAATTACTGTAGGAAGCATAAATTCGTCAGTAACTTCGTTAGCATAAGAGTTCTTTATAGCCTGAACAGGATCTGTTTCCTTAATACCCTCACCGTAAACGAGTGCTGAGTAAGCCTTTTCAACTCTGTCCCATGCGTTGTCTCTGTCCATTGCGTAGAAACGACCTGAAATTGTTGCAACCTTTCCAAGACCGATTTTTCCAAGCTCTGCAACAGCTTCTTCCATGTATTCAGCTGCTGATGAAGGTGGTACATCACGTCCGTCGAGGAATGCATGAATGTATACCTTATCAAGTCCGTTCTTCTTAGCCATTTCTACGATACCGTAGAGATGTTCAATGTGGCTGTGTACACCGCCAGGTGAAAGAAGTCCCATGAGGTGAAGTGAAGAATTCTTCTCTTTGCAGTTATCCATAGCAGACTGAATAGCCTTGTTATTGAAGAATGTTCCGTCCTTGATGTCCTTTGAAATCTTAACGAGCATCTGATAAACGATTCTTCCTGCGCCGATATTTGTGTGACCAACCTCAGAGTTACCCATCTGTCCGTCAGGGAGACCTACATCAAGACCACTTGCTCCGATGATGTTGTGTGGGCATTCAGCCATGTATTTGTCAAGATTAGGCTTCTTTGCTGCTGCAATTGCGTTTCCGTAATTGTCAGGATTGAAACCGTATCCGTCCATGATAATAAGTGCTACAGGTTTTTTAGACATTTTAACTTATTCCTTTCAATTATACTTATCGGGTGGAATTTTTACTCCCACCCGATATAATTAAATCAGTTACTTTGCTTCTCTGTAAAATACAACTACACAAAGCTCACCAAGTGCGCCGGGTGTCTCGTATGAATGGAGCATCCAGCCTTCTTCAGCGTATTTATCAATCATTTCCTGAAGCTGTTCTGTAAACTTTGTTCTTGTTGAAAAAGTACATCCGAATGAATCTACTTTGTATTCGTATTTCATAAATCAGCCCTCAACAGCAGCCTGAACGATTGTGTTGAAGTCCTCAGCCTTAAGTGAAGCACCGCCGATAAGACCACCGTCGATGTCAGGCTTTGCAAGAAGCTCTGCACAGTTCTTAGCGTTCATTGAACCACCGTACTGAATTGTTACAGCCTCTGCTGTTTCCTTGTCAAACATCTTAGCAAGCTCGCCACGGATGAAAGCACAAACTTCCTGTGCCTGCTCAGGTGTAGCTGTCTTGCCTGTGCCGATAGCCCATACAGGCTCGTAAGCGATTACTACATTCTTGATGCACTTAGGGCAAGTATCCTTGAGGTCAATCTTAATCTGTGTAGCAATAACTTCTTCTGTGATGTTGAGTTCTCTCTGCTCAAGTGTCTCACCAACGCAAACGATTGGCTTGAGACCTGCTTCGAGTGCAGCAAGAGTTCTCTTGTTTACTGTCTCATCTGTCTCACCGAAATACTGTCTTCTCTCTGAGTGACCGATAACAACGTACTCAACTCCGAGTTCTGTAAGCATATCAGCAGAAATTTCGCCTGTGAAAGCACCGCTCTTTTCAAAGTGTACGTTCTCAGCACCAATCTTTACGTTTGAACCTGCTGTTGTGTTGATAGCTGTTTCGAGGTTTGTGAAAGGTACGCAAGCGATAACCTCTACATTACCCTCTGCATTAGCTACGAGCGGCTTGATAGCTTCGAGAAGCTCCTTAGCCTCAGGTCTTGTCTTGTTCATTTTCCAGTTGCCGGCAATAATAGCCTTTCTTGTTGACTTATTCATCTTTATTTTTCTCCTTTTTGGATTTCTTTTTTGACTTCTTTTTGTCACCAACATTGTTGGAGTTTTCAAAATTATTGTTGCTTCCGATTGTCATTCCCTTTTTTACGGGTGAAAGGAGGAATCCGAATACCATTCCCGCAAAGAAACAACATAGTGCAAGAAGTACAACAGATACATTTTCTGTTCTTATTTTTTCAATTGTTTTCATTTTAATTCCTCCTGTCAGTATTTTTTACTTATTCTTTCTGCGTGAAGCAAAAGCTGTACCGCCTGCAAGTGCAAGAAGTGCAAGAACACCGCCGAAGCTGTCACCTGTCTTTGGTGAATCCGACTTTGATGAATCAGCCTTCTTTGTTGTTGTGGTTGTTGTTGAACTCTTTGCAGTTGTAGTTGTAGTTGTTGTACTGCCTGACGCAGTTGATGATGTTGTTGAAGATACTGTTTCAGATGACTGCTTCACAAATGCACCGCTTACGCTGTCCCATTTATATGATTCACCTGTTTTGTTGATTGTGAGAATATCACCTTTTACTGTGAAGAAATTCTCAGCCTTTTCGTCTGACTTTGTACCAACCTCAATATTTTTGAGATTTGTTGTTGAGGCATTCTCTCTATCAGCGATTGAACCCTTAGCGAATCCGATATACATTTTATCGCCTGTTGAATCAAGAGTATAAGTCAATGCAATAAAACTCTCATTTCCAAGCTTGAATTCACATTCGTTACATAATTCTCCACCAGGCATATCGAAGTCATCGTCATCATCTGTTGTTACAGCCTCAGTTGATGTCTCAGCAGGTGCAGTTGTGGTAACTGCCTCTGTTGTTTCTTCTGCAGGTGACTCTGTCTCAGCTTCTGTAGAAGCCTCTGTTACAGCCTGTGTCTCAGGCTCAGTTGTGTCCTCTGCGTAAGCTGAAAATGTGCTGAACGCACCGATTGCTGTGATTGCAGTAAGAACTGCTAACATTCTTTTTGTTTTCATTTTTGTAATCTCCTTATAATTAAATTTATATCACCATTTCAGATATAATTCCAAAACGGTAATTGTTATCAATTAAATGTCTCTCTTTTGTTCAATGACAGGATTATTCTGTATTTTTTAAATCTTGTCATATTATTTCAATTAAGGCGAATATTTCTATCCGCCTTAATCTTATTTTTTTATAATTACTTCTCAGCGATAGCTGCAACGCCAGGAAGAACCTTACCCTCGAGGTATTCGAGTGAAGCACCGCCGCCTGTTGAGATGTGGCTCATCTTGTCTGCATAACCGAGCTGAATAGCAGCTGTAGCAGAGTCACCGCCGCCGATGATTGTTGTAGCGTCAGCAGCTGCGAGAGCCTCACATACTGCAACAGTACCCTTCTTGAGTGTTGGGTTCTCGAATACACCCATAGGTCCGTTCCATACAACTGTCTTTGCGTTCTTTGCAGCCTCTGCGAAGAGTTCACAAGTCTTAGGTCCGATATCAAGTCCCATCTTGTCAGCAGGGATTTCGCATGAAGCTACATACTCAACCTCGATTGGAGCGTCGATTGGATCAGGGAATACTGGTGAAACTGCTGTATCAACAGGAAGAAGAATCTTCTTGCCGAGTGACTCAGCCTTAGCGAGCATTTCCTTACAGTAGTCAATCTTCTCCTCGTCAACGAGTGATGTACCGATTGAACCGCCCTGTGCCTTGATGAATGTATAAGCCATACCGCCGCCGATGATGAGAGTATCGCACTTTTCGAGGAGGTTTGAAATAACGTTGAGCTTGTCAGCAACCTTAGCACCGCCGAGGATAGCAACGAATGGTCTCTCAGGAACCTCTACTGCATTTCCGAGGTACTGAATTTCCTTCTGCATGAGGTAACCAACTGCTGTTTCCTTAACGAACTTTGTAACGCCTGCTGTTGAAGCGTGAGCTCTGTGTGCAGAACCGAAAGCATCCATTACGAATACTTCACCGTCAACGAGTTCAGCAAGTTCCTTAGAGAATTCTTCGCCGTTCTTTGTCTCTTCTGCGCCACGGAAACGTGTGTTTTCGAGAACAACGATATCACCGTCGTTCATAGCTGCTACAGCTGCCTTAGCATTCTCGCCTACAACTGTGTCATCTGCTGCGAATGTAACCTTTGCGCTTACGAGTTCGCCGAGTCTTGCTGCTGCAGGAGCAAGTGAGAACTTAGCCTCAGGACCGTTCTTCGGCTTGCCGAGGTGTGAACAGAGAACTACCTTTGCACCGTTCTCTGTGAGCTTATTGATAGTAGGGAGAGCAGCCTGAATACGGTTATCATTTGTGATAGCTCCATCCTTCATAGGTACATTGAAATCAACTCTTACGAGTACCTTTCTGCCCTTAACGTTAACGTCTTCTACAGTAACTTTGTTTAATCCTGCCATTGTTATGACATCCTTTCATATAAAAATATACTTTTTTCTGTGTTGTCTTTACAACTACACACTATACATTGTACACCATTTTTTAGTATTTTTCAAGTGTTTGAGAAATATTTTTCTGAACAAAATGTAAATTTACAGCAGTATATAAATACTGCACAAAACTATTGCCAAAATTTGTGTAATTGAATTTATTTTTTCATATCCTATTGACAAAATGATTTTTTTGTGATACAATCAGAACATATCAAACCGTTGAAGCGGAGATAAAGCTGAAAACGTCCCTACAGAGAGTCTGCGTTGGTGTGAGTCAGACGGATTACGAGTCAGCAAATGGACCGCTGAGGGCATGGTCAAATGTGTTTCACAGAGTATTCCATGACGTTATGGTGTGCGTTAATCATCAGGGATATGATAGTATCCTGCTAAGTGCGTACTAAATGTGCGAATCAAGGTGGTACCGCGGATAATGTTTATTCGTCCTTGACAGAGTATAGTTCTGTCAGGGACTTTTTTGTTACCTGACTATTGAAAAAAGAGGTGCTTATTTATGAAGTTTTTACCCGAATTCGACAAAGTAAAGGAAATTGCTGAAAGCGGAGAATATGATATTCTCCCTGTAAGCTGTGAGATTCTTTCGGATATATGTACTCCTATCGAGGCAATAAGAATTCTGAAAAATATCTCAAATCATTGTTATATGCTTGAATCTGTTGCTGAAAATGAAAAGTGGGGAAGATACACATTCCTCGGATTTGATCCGAAAACACAGATAACAGCGGCAGGATGCGACATCTCAATCGGTGATATCAAGATGAAAACCGAAGATCCGAGTATTCAGATAAGACAGATTCTCTCAACTCACAGAAGTCCTAAATTCAGCTATTTACCAAGTTTCACAGGTGGTCTTGTAGGATATTTTTCATACGATTTTCTTGCATACTCCGAAAAGACATTAAGAACAAATGTAAATGATACCGAGAATTTCAAGGATGTTGACCTTATGCTTTTTGACAAGGTTATAGCATTCGATAACTTCCGTCAGAAGATTGTCCTGATTGCAAATATGTCCCTTGAAGATCCCGAAACAGGCTATAACAAAGCAAAGCTTGAATTACAGCAGCTTGCTGATTTACTCAAAAACGGAGAAAGAAAAGCTGTTCCTTCTGGTCATCTCAAAAGCGAGGTTACTCCCCTCTTTAACAGAGAGGAATACTGCGGTATGGTTGAAAAGGCTAAGAAACACATTCATGAAGGTGATATTTTCCAGATTGTACTTTCAAACCGTTTAAGTGCTGAATTTGAGGGAAGCCTTTTCAATACCTATCGTGTTCTCAGAACAATCAACCCTTCACCATATATGTTCTATTTCTCAGGAACGGATGTTGAAATTGCAGGTGCATCACCCGAAACACTTGTAAAGCTTGAAAACGGTGTACTTCACACATTCCCCCTTGCAGGAACACGTCCGAGAGGCAAGACAGAAGAGGAAGACAAGGAACTCGAAAGAGGACTTCTCGCAGATGAAAAGGAACTTGCAGAACATAATATGCTTGTTGACCTCGGAAGAAACGACCTCGGAAAAATCAGTAAATTCGGTACTGTTCAGGTTGAAAAACTGAGAAGCATCGAACGTTATTCTCATGTTATGCACATAGGTTCAACTGTTCGTGGTGAAATCCGTGAAGGAAAAGACGGTCTTGATGCTGTTTCAGCCGTACTCCCTGCAGGTACACTTTCGGGCGCACCGAAAATCCGTGCTTGTCAGCTTATTGCTGAACTTGAAAACAATAAGCGTGGAATCTATGGTGGTGCAATAGGATATATCGACTTTACAGGAAATCTTGATACCTGTATCGCAATAAGAATCGCATACAAGAAAAACGGAAAAGTATTCGTTAGAAGCGGTGCGGGAATCGTTGCTGATTCAGTACCTGAAAATGAATTTCAGGAGTGCATAAACAAGGCAGCGGCTGTTGTCAACGCACTTAAACTTGCAGAGGAGGAAATGTAATGATACTTCTTATAGATAATTACGACAGCTTTTCCTACAATCTTTATCAGCTTGTAGGCGAACTTGAACCCGATATAAAGGTTATCAGAAACGACGAAATGACAATTGAGGAAATCGAAAAACTCAATCCCGACAGAATCATTATTTCTCCCGGTCCGGGAAGACCTGAAGATGCAGGTATTATTGTTGAGGCGGCAAAAACAGTTTGTCAGAAAATTCCTACTCTCGGAGTATGCCTCGGACATCAGGCAATATGTGCAGCTTACGGTGCAACAATCACATACGCAAGAAAACTCATGCACGGAAAACAGTCAACAATCACATTCAGGGGCAATTCCCCTGTATTTGAGGGCATTGACGAAAATGCACCTGTTGCAAGATATCATTCTCTTGCCGCAGACCCCGATACAGTACCCGACTGCTTTGAAATTACAGCTGTTGCAGATGACGGAGAAGTTATGGCAGTACAGCATAAGGAATATCCGATTTTCGGAATGCAGTTTCATCCCGAATCAATCCTTACACCCGACGGAAAAAAGATGCTTTCAAACTTTATAAATACAGGTAAGTAAAAGGAGTGTTTAATCATGATTAAAGAGGCTATCAAAAAAATTGTAGACAAACAGGATTTAAGCTATGAAGAGGCTTACGAGGTAATGAAGGAAATCATGTCAGGCGAAACAACACCTACACAGAATGCCGCTTTCCTTGCCGCACTTTCAACAAAAAGCACAAAGGCTGAAACAATCGGCGAAATCACAGGCTGTGCAGCCGCTATGCGTGATGCAGCAACAAAGGTTGAAACAGACCTTGACATTCTTGAAATCGTTGGTACAGGCGGAGACAATGCGCACAGCTTCAACATTTCAACAACATCTGCTTTCATCATCGCATCAGCAGGAATTCCTGTTTCAAAGCACGGAAACAGAGCCGCTTCATCTCTCAGCGGTACAGCTGACTGTCTTGAAGCTATGGGCGTAAATATTCAGCTTGAACCTTCAAAATGCGTTGAAATGCTTGAAAAAGTGAATTTCTGCTTCCTTTTCGCACAGAAATATCACACATCAATGAAATATGTAGGTCCTATCAGAAAAGAACTCGGTATCAGAACTGTTTTCAACATTCTCGGACCTCTCACAAACCCTGCTTGTCCTAAACATCACTTACTCGGTGTATATGATTCACTCCTCCTTGAACCTGTTGCACAGGTACTTATGAAGCTCGGTTCAAAGAACGGTATGGTTGTATATGGAACTGAAAAGCTTGATGAAATTTCACTTTCTGCGCCTACAATGGTATGCGAATACAAGGACGGATGGCTTAAAACATACGAAATCAAGCCTGAGGACTTTGGTTTTGAAAGATGCACAAAGGAAGATTTACTCGGCGGAACTCCACAGGAAAATGCTGAAATCACAAAGGGTATTCTCAGCGGTGAAATCAAGGGACACAAGAGAAATGCTGTTCTCCTTAATGCTGGTGCGGCTATTTATGTCGGCGGCAAGGCTAAGGATATGCAGGAGGGCGTAAAGATGGCAGCTGAACTTATCGACAGCGGAAAGGCTCTTGAAACTCTCAACAAGGTAATCGAAATTTCAAATAACTGAGGAAATACTATGACTATACTTGATAGACTTGCTGAACACGCTAAGGAACGTGTTGAACTTGCAAAAACAGTACGTTCAGCAGACGAGGTTAAAACACTCGCACTTGCAATGCCTAAGGGTGATTTTGAATTTGAAAAAGCTCTTGCAAAAGACGATATTGCTTTTATATGCGAATGCAAGAAAGCATCACCTTCAAAGGGCATTATCGCAGAGGATTTTCCGTATTTGCAGATTGCAAAGGATTACGAAAAAGCAGGTGCAGACTGTATTTCAGTTCTCACAGAACCGAAATGGTTTCTCGGAAGTGACGAGTATCTGAAAGAAATCACATCGAATGTAAGTATTCCGTGTATCCGCAAGGATTTCACAGTTGATGAATACATGATTTACGAAGCTAAATTACTCGGTGCAAAGGCTGTACTTCTTATATGTTCAATTCTCACAGAGGAACAGATTAAAAACTATATCGAAATCTGCGATACTCTCGGTTTGTCTGCGCTTGTTGAAACACATGACGAAGCTGAAATCATGATGGCTGTCAATGCGGGTGCAAGACTTATCGGCGTAAACAACCGTAATTTAAAAGATTTCTCCGTAGATACAGGAAACAGCAGAAGAATGCGTGAACTTGTTCCCGAAAATATTATTTTCGTTTCCGAAAGCGGTGTAAAGTCGGCTGAGGATATTGCACTTCTCAGAAAATCGGGTGTAAATGCTGTTCTTATCGGTGAAACTCTCATGCGTGCCGAAGATAAAAAGGCAAAGCTTGAAGAACTGAGGGGAAACAATGACTAAAATTAAAATGTGTGGTATTCGCAGAAAAGAAGATGTTGAATTTGTCAACTCGCTTCTCCCCGAATACATCGGATATGTTTTTGCCCAAAAAAGCAAAAGATATATAACTCCCGAAAATGCCCTTGAATTAACAAAAATGCTCGATAAGAGAATTACTCCCGTCGGAGTTTTCGTAAACGAGGATTTAAACGCTGTTGCCGAACTTCTGAAAAACGGAACGATAGAAATTGCACAGCTTCATGGTACAGAGGATGACAGTTATATTGAAAAACTCAGAGAACTTACGGGAAAGACAATTTTCAAGGCTTTCAAAATAAAATCTGCTGAGGATATTGAAAACGCAAACATCTCCCCTGCCGACTATGTTCTTCTCGATTCAGGTGAGGGTTCGGGAGAAACATTTGACCATTCACTCATAAACGGGATAGACCGACCTTACTTCCTCGCAGGCGGTCTTACTCCCGAAAATGTCTCACAGGCTGTTAAAATTCTTTCTCCGTTTGGAGTTGATGCAAGTTCATCTCTTGAAACAGACGGATTCAAAGACAGTGAAAAAATGAGGAAATTCACAGATGCAGTACGCTCTGTATAACAGAAAGGAAAATTGATATGTCAGAATCAAAAGGAAGATTCGGTATTCATGGCGGACAGTATATTCCCGAAACTCTCATGAATGCTATTATCGAACTTGAAAATGCTTATAATCATTACAAGGATGATCCCGAGTTCAACAGAGAACTTACACAGCTTTTCAATGAATACGCAGGACGACCATCTCTTATCTACTATGCTGAAAAAATGACAAAGGACCTCGGCGGTGCAAAGATTTATTTAAAGCGTGAGGACTTGAATCATACAGGTTCACACAAGATTAACAATGTACTCGGACAGGCTCTCCTTGCAAAGAAAATGGGTAAAACCCGTCTTATCGCTGAAACAGGTGCAGGTCAGCATGGTGTTGCAACTGCAACTGCTGCTGCTCTCATGAATATGGAATGTGTTGTTTTCATGGGTGAAGAAGATACAAAGCGTCAGGCTCTCAATGTGTATCGTATGAGACTTTTAGGTGCTGAGGTTATTCCTGTTAAGTCAGGTACAGCTACACTTAAAGATGCTGTTTCCGAAGCTATGCGTGAGTGGACTTCAAGAATTGATGATACTCACTACTGTCTCGGTTCAGTTATGGGACCTCATCCTTTCCCGACAATCGTCCGTGATTTTCAGGCTGTAATCTCAAAGGAATCAAGAGCGCAGATTCTTGAAAAGGAAGGCAGACTTCCTGACGCTGTAATCGCTTGCGTCGGCGGTGGTTCAAACGCTATAGGAAGCTTCTATCACTATATCCCCGATGAGAGTGTTAAACTCATAGGCTGTGAAGCGGCAGGACGTGGCATTGACACATTTGAAACTGCGGCTACTGTAAACACAGGCAGAGTCGGAATTTTCCACGGTATGAAGTCATATTTCTGTCAGGATGAATACGGACAGATTGCTCCTGTTTATTCTATTTCAGCAGGTCTTGACTATCCGGGTGTAGGTCCTGAACACGCATATCTCCACGATATAAAGAGAGCTGAATATGTACCTGTAACAGACGATGAAGCAGTAAATGCATTTGAATATCTTTCAAGAACAGAGGGCATCATCCCTGCAATTGAATCTGCTCACGCTGTTGCATACGCAATGAAGCTTGCTCCGACTATGGATAAAGACAAGATTCTTCTTATTACAATTTCAGGCAGAGGTGACAAGGACTGTGCAGCTATTGCACGTTACAGAGGGGAGGATATTTATGAGTAATATCAGAAACGCATTTGCAAACGGAAAGGCTTTCATCCCTTTCATCACCTGTGGTGATCCTGACCTCGAAACAACTGCAAAGGTTGTAAGAGCGGCTGTTGAAAATGGTGCAGACCTTATTGAACTTGGTATTCCTTTTTCAGATCCTACAGCAGAAGGTCCTGTGATTCAGGGTGCTAATATCAGAGCGTTGGCAGGTGGAGTTACAACAGACAAGATTTTTGATTTTGTTGCCGAACTCAGAAAAGATGTTAAAATTCCTCTCGTATTTATGACATACGCAAATGTTGTATTCTCATACGGTGCCGACAGGTTCATGTCAAAGTGTAAGGAAACAGGAATAGACGGAATAATTCTCCCTGACCTTCCATTTGAGGAAAAGGGCGAGTTTACAGATGTTTCAAAAAAATACGGAATTGACATGATTTCTCTCATTGCACCTACATCAGCAGACAGAGTTGCCATGATTGCAAAAGAAGCTGAGGGATTCATTTACATAGTATCAAGTCTCGGTGTTACAGGTGTGAGAAGCGAAATCACAACAGATATCGGTGAACTTGTAAAGGTCGTAAGAGAAAACACAGATGTACCATGTGCTGTCGGATTCGGTATTTCAAAGCCTGAACAGGCTGCAAAAATGGCAGGTCTTTCAGACGGTGCGATTGTAGGTTCTGCAATCATCAGAATTCTCGAACAGTATGGAAAAGATGCCGCACCTTATGTTGGTGAGTACGTTAAATCCATGAAGGATGCAATAAAAAATCTTTGATATATAATCAGAAAGGAGACACTTTCAAGGTGTCTCCTTTCTGCGTACCGAAAAACTATAATTTTAATATGAATATTCGGGCGGTCGGGGACGCCCGCCCCTACACAGAATGCCATTTTATAGGTATTTGTAGGGGACGGCGTCCTCGACGTCCCTTTACTGAATAATTGCTTATTATGACTTTTTATACAAACTAAAAAACAGCATACAACAAAACGGGCGCCGAAACGGCGCCCTTACAATTACGTTGTATATGATTTATTCTGTGTAGGAGATTGCGTCCTCGACATCCCTTTTTTATGAAATTAAAGCTGTTCAGCAAGACTGAGAACGAGGTTTTCTGTCTTTTCCCAGCCGAGACATGGATCTGTTATTGACTTTCCGTAAATGTTTTCACCGATTTTCTGTGAACCATCTTCGATATAGCTTTCAATCATAAGTCCCTTTACAAGCTTCTTTATATCCTCGCTGTGACGCATACTGTGGAGAACCTCGTTTGCAATTCTTATCTGTTCAAGATACTGCTTTCCTGAGTTTGAATGGTTTGTATCTACGATAAGTGCAGGGTTTTTAAGTCCTTTTTCTGCATAAGTCTGTGCAAGTCTGTATAAATCCTCATAGTGATAATTCGGGAAAGACTGTCCCTTTTCGTTGACATATCCACGAAGAATAGCGTGTGCATAAGGATTTCCGTCACTCTTAACCTCACAGCCTCTGAAAATAAATGCGTGAGGATGCTGTGCGGCTGTGATTGAGTTCATCATAACAGAAATATCTCCGCCTGTAGGATTCTTCATTCCGACAGGAATTGAAACTCCGCTTGATACAAGTCTGTGCTGCTGATTTTCAACTGAACGTGCGCCGATTGCAACATACGAAAGAAGATCATCAAGAAATGCATAGTTTTCAGGATAAAGCATTTCATCTGCTGAAGTAAATCCTGTTTCTGCAAGTGCTTTCATGTGAAGGCTTCTTACTGCAATAATACCGCTTTTAAGGTCAGGCATTCCTGTCGGATCAGGCTGATGAAGCATACCCTTGTATCCGTCGCCTGTAGTTCTCGGCTTACCTGTGTAAATTCTCGGAATCATAAGAATTTTGTCAGCAACCTTATCCTGTAAGCCTCTGAGTCTTGTTATATAATCAAGCACAGGTTCCTCGCTGTCTGCTGAACATGGTCCGATAATAAGTATAAACTTATCTGATTCTCCTGCAAATACCTTTCTTATTTCCTCATCTCTGTCAGCCTTTACCTTTGCAAGTTCAGCTGAAAGAGGAAGTTCCTCCTTGATTTCCTTCTGATGAGGAAGTTCTCTGACGATTGTCATTGCCATAATTATTCTCTCCTTTTACTTTGTTCCATATCTTATTGCAAGCTGATCACATAATGTGATTGCTGTAATACTGTCAACAACTACTCTTGCACGATGAATGATTGCAGGATCATGCCTGCCCTTTATTTCAAGTGTTGTTTCTTCCATTGTGCGTAAATCAACTGTTTTCTGCTCCTTGTAAATCGAAGGAGTAGGCTTTACGCCACAGCGAAATACAATCGGCATACCGTTTGAAATTCCGCCGAGAATACCACCTGCATTATTTGTCTTTGTATATACTTTTCCGTTCTCTGAAAAATATTCGTCATTAATCTGACTTCCCTTTTTGTCACATACTCCGAAACCTGCACCGAATTCAACACCCTTGACAGCAGGAACGCTGAAAAGTGCGTGTGAAAGTACACTTTCAAGTGTATCAAACCAAGGTTCACCGACACCTGCAGGGAATCCAATTACTGCTGTTTCAAGCTTTCCGCCAATACTGTCACCCTCAGCCTTTACAGCCTCAATAACCTTCTTCATTTCCTCTGCCTTTTCGCTGTCAAGTACAGCAAATTCAGCATCATTGAGGAAATTGATATCCTTTTCCATGTCCTCAAATTCACGGTCACATACACCGCCGCATGAAGCAATATGTGTTCCTATTGATATCCCCTGTTCTTTAAGTGCTGAAATACATACTGCACCTGCCGCAACAATACCCGCAGTTATACGTCCTGAAAAATGTCCGCCGCCTCGGAAATCCTGAAATCCATGATATTTCATTTCTGCTGTATAGTCTGCATGGCCCGGACGTGCCTTGTATGCAAGTTCACCGTAGTCTCTGCTTCTCTGATCCTGATTCTCAATAATGAATGTAATAGGAGTTCCTGTTGTTTTTCCATTGAAAACACCGCTGACGATTTTTACCTTATCAGCCTCTTTTCTTGCTGTTGACAATGCGCCTACAGATTTTCTTAGTTCCATCTGTTTTGCTATAAAATCCTCATCAACCGTAATTCCCGGTGCCAATCCGTCAAGAACAGCACCTATCGCTGTACCATGACTTTCACCGAATACTGTGACGGAAACACTTGTTCCGAAAGTATTTTTCATTTATTTCACTCTCTTTCTGAAACAGAAAGCAAATTGCTTTCCGACTATAATCACAAGTATTATTTTACCACATATAAAAGACATTGTCAACAAACTCATAATTCATTCGATACAATTAATCGCACACAATATAAATATGTAGAAATTATTAACTGACAAACAACTGTAAATCTATCATTTCAACACATTCAACACGAAATTTATACATTTAGCGAGATATTATGTATAAAATAATACATACTTAATTCTTTTGTTTCAAAACAACGTGATATTTAATGATATATTGTATCAGTAATAAAAAAACAATAGCACATTATATCAGTTAATCAGTATAATATATCATTGAAAATCTTGTTTTCATGAGATATAATATAGACAGTAAAGGACAGAAAAAACGGAAACGCATGGGGCGTGGACAATATCATTATATTTAATTTTATAAAATTTTTTTGGAGGGAAAAACAATGAAAAACATTATGATGAAGAAAAGAATGGCATCTATCGCAGCAGCAGCACTTATGTCTGTTACTTCTGTTGCAGGTACAATAGGCAGTACAACAGTTCCATTCGCAGGCAATCTTCTCACATCTTACGCAGCTGAAAGCAGCGTAAAAATCACAGCCTCAGCTGGCTACGAAGAGGGTATGTACGCAACATGGTCTCCCGTCGCTAATGCCACAGGCTACAACGTTTACGTGGACGGTACACAGATTGACTCAATGCTCATCAGACAGTATAGTGGTTACTTCAGAGCAGATGCAGTAGGCCTCAAGTCTGGTTCACACACAATGAAGGTAGTTCCTCTGATAAGTGGTAAAGAGGACTCTTCAAAGGCTGGAGATACAACAGTAAGCTCAACAAACTACGACAGAAGCGGTTTTGCTTTCTCTGCTGACGCTCCTAATCCGAATGAGGGTGTCGGTGCTTACAACAATGACGGTACACTTAAATCAAATGCACTCGTTATCTACGTTACAGAAGCTACTAAGAATACTGTAAAGGCTAATATCGGAGGCACAGAACTCACAGGTATCGCAAACATCACTCAGCAGGGTAAAAAATGTGGTGTTCCTCTCTGCTTCCGTATCATCGGTCAGGTTACTCTCAATGGTCTTTCAAGCTCAGATATGTCATCAGCTTACGCTCTCGGCGTTAAGGAAGCTAAAAACGTAACATTCGAGGGTATCGGAAATGATGCTACTCTCTACGGCGCAGGTCTTGCAGCATTCAAGTGTTCAAGCATTGAAATGAGAAATATCGGTCTCATGCTTTGGGGCGGCGGAAAAGACGGTGACGGTGTTACTTTAAAGGAAACCACAAAGGCATGGATTCATAATATTGACTTTTTCTATGGTGAAGCAGGCGGAGATTCAGATCAGGCTAAGGGCGACGGATCAATGGATCTCAAGGATAATTCACAGTATGTAACAATTTCATACAATCACTTCTATGATTCAGGTAAAATGTCCCTCTGCGGTATGAAGTCTGAATCAGGTGAAAACTGGATTTCTTACCATCACAACTGGTTCGATCATTCAGATTCAAGACATCCGAGAATAAGAACAATGACAGTTCACGTTTATAACAACTACTTCGACGGAAATGCAAAATACGGTGTTGGTGTAACTTACGGCGGCAATGCATTCGTTGAGGCTAACTACTTCAGAAACTGCCCTAAGCCTATGATGATTTCAATGCAGGGTACAGATGCTAAGGGCGAAGGCACATTCTCCGGTGAAAACGGTGGTATGATTAAGTCATACGGAAACTACATGGACGGAAGCGTTTCATATATCACTCAGAAGGATACATCCAACAAGCAGGATATTGATGCTTACGAGGCTTCTTCAAGAGATGAGAAGGTTCCTTCTGATTACACAGCAAAGGCTGGAGGAACATCATACAATAACTTTGATACATCAAGCAAAATGTACTCATATACAGCTGATAAGGCTGAGGATGTTCCTGCAATCGTAACTTCAAAGGCAGGTCGTCTTGACGGTGGTGACTTCAAATGGCAGTTTGACAACTCTGTTGATGATGCTTCATACTCAAAGAACAGCGCTCTCTATTCTGCTCTTGAAGGATATAAGACAGGAGTGATCGCAATCGGAAGCGGTTTCAAATCAGATACAGGCTCATCAACTCCTGCTTCCACAACTGCTGCTTCTACAACAAAAGCTACAACTACTGCTGCTACAACAGTAAAAACTACATCCGCAGGTTCATCAACTCCTGTTACAGGCGGATACGTTCACAACTTCACAAAGGACGGAGCATCAAGCTCATTCTATACAATCTCAGGCAACCTCTCAACCTCAAAGGGTACTGTAAGCTACAATGGTCTTACACTTACACAGTGCCTCAAAATGGAAAGTGCAACAACTATTTCATTCAATGCTCCGTCAGACGGAAAACTTACTCTCGTTTTCGCTGAGGATGCAGCTACAGCAAAGTTAAACGGTACTAAGCTCACAGCATCCGGCGGTGTTATTACTGCTGATGTTAAAGCTGGTACAAATACAATCACTAAGGCCGATACAGCAAACCTTTTCTACATGGTTTACTCAGGCAGTGGTTCTTCTGTGGTTACAACAGCAGGTACTACAGCTGTTACTTCCTCTCAGTCAACTACAAAAGCTACCACATCACCAACTCCTACTGATACAGGGGATGTAAAAGTAGTTTCAGCAGGCGGCTGGAATGAAATGATGTACCTTGTACTCTCAGGAGTTAAGGATTCAGATGTTACTGCTGTTGACTTCAATGGTCCTACATCAGGCTCTCTCACAGGCGAAGATTTCGAGTACCTCGTAAGAGATACAGACAAGGGACTTCGTGTTGATATTCTTGGTGTATCAGCAGGTACATATTCAATTACCCTCACAACAAGCAAAGGTAAGTTCACTAAGCCTAATATCGAAGTTACTTCTCAGGATCGTTCAGGATACGCACATTATAAATACGACAAGGGCGTTGGCGCTTACACAGACAATGGTGTAATCAAGGCAAATGCTAAAATCCTCTATGTTACTGAGGAAAACAAGAATACAGTTTCAGTTACCTCAAAGGACGGTACTAAGGTTACAGGTATCGGTAATATTCTCAACTCAGCGGGTATGGAATCTTCAGGCGGCAAGACTTCAAACGGTGGTAAGGCTAACTCAAATCAGGGCATTATCAAGAAGCTCGCTGAGGACGGAACTCCTCTCGTTGTAAGAATTATCGGCAATGTTTCTGCTCCTGACGGTGTAACAGTATTCGACTCTGTTGACATGGGTGGTTCTGTCGGAGATAACGGCGGCATGGCAAGAATGAAGTCAGGTAAAGATGTTACAATCGAAGGTGTCGGCTCAGATGCTGTTGTAAACGGCTGGGGCTTCCACTTCATGGCTGAGTCTGCTGCTCCTGATTTCGGCAAGAGCTTTGAAGTAAGAAACATCACATTCAGAAATGTTCCTGAGGATTGTATCGGTATGGAAGGTGTTCAGGAAGGTTCAACTCTTACAGCTTCTGTTGAAAGATGCTGGATTCACAACTGTGAATTCTATGTACCACACATCTCAAACCCTGCTGAATCAGACAAGGCTGAGGGCGACGGAGCTTGTGACTTCAAACGTGGACAGTATTTCACAAACAGCTACTGCTACTATGAGGGCTACCACAAGACAAACCTCGTTGGTGCATCAGACAGCAACCTCCAGTTCTTCCTCACATATCACCACAACTATTGGAAGGATTGTGAATCAAGAGGTCCTCTCACAAGACAGGCTAATGTACACATGTACAACAACGTATTTGACGGACAGACAAGCTACTGTATGAACACAAGAGCAAGTGCTTACATCTTCTCAGAATACAACGTATTCAAGGACAGTAAGAATCCTATGCGTGTTGATGCCGGTGCTATCAAGAGCTTCAACGACGTATTTGACAACGTAAAGGGCGAACAGGGCGGCACAGTTGTTACTGACAAGTCTGCTAAGGTTTCAAGCGGCAACAAGTACGAAAACTTCGATACAAATTCATCAATCTGCTATATTCCTTCAGGCGATTACAAACTCGATACAGCTTCATCTGCTAACCTCTTCAGCTCACTCAAGGGTATCTTTGAGAAAGAAGGCGGCACAATGGATGATATGACTATCTCAGTAAGTGATCTCATCAAGGAAGGCGGCTCATCATCAACAACTGCTACTACAAAAGCAACTACATCCGGTACAACAACAGCTTCTACAACAGTTTCCACAACAGTTACAACTGTTTCAGGTAACTACCTCGCAGGTGATGCTAACGAAGACGGTACAGTAACAATGGCTGACGCAGTTGCAATTCTCCAGTATCTCGCTAACTCAGTTAAGTATCCTCTTACAGCTCAGGGTATAAAGAATGCTGATGTTAGTGGAAACGGTGACGGTATTTCAGGTCTTGATGCACTTGCAATCCAGAGATATGATGCACACTCTCTGACAGCACTCCCGGAGTGATTAAAATCATTTCGGTTCCACTAAATATAATGATATGAGGAAAAAGGAGTTCTTCGGGGCTCCTTTTTTCTCATGCTGATTTAAGGCTTAACACCTAACAGCTTTGCAATAATTATGCAGTATTGCCTTAATTGGCAGAGCAATAATGAATATAACCTCCACTTACAGAATACAATTAATAGAGAACCGAATAAATAGTTTCGGTGAAATTACGGAGGTAGAATATGATTTACAAACCAGAAGGCAGTTTATTCAGAACATCTGAGAATCAGAGGTATATATCATCTCCTGAAGGTCTTGGAGAGGCAATGGAAAAAGGCATTATTCTTGAAGCACGTGCTTCGGTATGCACAAGTTCACATGATATAATTGTGTCTCTCCCATGCGCTAAGGGTATTATCCCTCGTGAAGAAGGGGCAATCGGAATTTCAGATGGTTCAACAAGAGATATTGCACTTATTTCAAGAGTTAACAAAACCGTATGCTTCAAAGTAACAGAAATCAAATCAGGTAATTCAGGCGAAATTGTTGCTGTTCTTTCAAGGCGTAAGGCTCAGGAAGAATGTCGTGAGTTTTACCTCAGCAAACTGAAATGCGGTGATATTACTGATGCACGAGTCACACATATAGAGCAGTTCGGATGTTTTGTGGATATAGGATGCGGAATACCCTCACTTATTCCGATTGACGCTGTTTCAGTTTCACGCATTTCGTCCCCTGCCGACAGATTCTTCATTGGTCAGAATATCAAAGCTGTTGTAACCTCAAACGACGGACACCGAATATGTCTCTCACATAAGGAACTACTCGGCACATGGGAGGAAAATGCTGAACAATTCCATGTCGGAGAAACAGTAACAGGAATAGTACGTTCAATTGAGGACTACGGAATATTTGTCGAACTCGCTCCTAATCTCGCAGGACTTGCAGAACTGAAAGACAATATAAGAACAGGAAAAAGCGCAAGTGTCTACATAAAGGCAATTATTCCTGAAAAAATGAAAATAAAGCTGATTATCGTTGATCAGAACAGCGAAACAGATAATGATATGTCATTCCGTTACTTCATTTCAAAAGGGCATATCGACTACTGGAAGTACTCCCCTGATTCATCGGAAAAACAGATTTTTTCGGACTTTACATGAAAAAACGGCTGTCGGGAAATACCGACAGCCGCCTTATTATTAAATAATTATTATCAGAATGCAATTTCTTCTGCAATTCTGTGAAGTCTCTCATCATAAGGCTTCTTCATTGCAAGTGCTTCCTGAATGTCATAATCAACAACGTCTCCGTTCTTGATACCAACAACACGATTTCCGATTCCCTGTTCAATAAGTTCAACAGCATAGTAGCTCATCCTTGTAGCCTCTACTCTGTCTCTTACTGTAGGTGAACCACCTCTCTGAACGTGACCGAGAACTGTTGCTCTTGCCTCGATGCCTGTCTTTTCCTGAAGTGCAGTAGCGATTTCCTGTGAGTGACCGATACCCTCAGCAACGATAACTACGAAATTCTGCTTGCCCTTTGCCTTCTTTTCAAGCATATTCTTTGCAATTGAATCAATATCATAAGGCATTTCCTGTGTAATGATTTCAATAGCACCACAAGCAATACCAACATTAACAGCAATGTGACCTGCGCCTCTTCCCATTACCTCAACTACTGAGATACGGTCGTGTGACTGTGATGTATCACGAAGCTTGTCAATAAGTTCCATAGCTGTATTCATAGCTGTATCAAAACCGATTGTGTACTCTGTACAAGCAATATCATTATCAATTGTTCCAGGAAGACCTACACAGCACATTCCCTGTGCAGAAAGATCTGCAGCACCTCTGAATGAACCGTCACCGCCGATAACAACGAGTCCCTCAATACCGAGTTCATCACACTTAGCCTTAGCCTTTGCAACACCCTCAGCAGTTCTGAATTCAGGGCATCTTGCTGTATAAAGGATAGTACCGCCGTTGTGGATAATATCTGTTACACTCTGCTCATTCATAGGGAATATATCACCGTTAATGAGTCCTGAATAACCTCTGTGGATACCGTAAACTTCCATACCCTTGCTGAGAGCTGCTCTTACTACTGCTCTTACAGCCGCATTCATGCCAGGTGCGTCACCGCCGCTTGTCAATACACCAATCTTTTTAATCATAAAAATTTCTCCCATCTGATTATTTCAAGCTGTACATTCTAAGCACAACTATTCCATACATATATATTTTACTACTTTAGGAACATATTGTCAAGTATATTTCGGGATTTTTCAAAAATAAAAACCACAAATTCACTCTGTAATAAATCCTGTATTAACCTCTCCGAATAATTCAGACAGCGCTGAAAAGCTGTCTCTGTTTACAGCAATTTTCATTTGTTTTTTCGGTTTCAAAAGCTTATTCATGTCATTGAACCAAAAGCAGAGTTCGGTATTTCCCTGAAATTTTCGGCAAAGTTCGATAAGCTCATTCATTATCCTTTTGTCATCGGAGCGTGTCTTTATGCAAAGTCTGTAATTTTCAGCTAATCTTCCGAATTCGCTTTCCTCAGCAATTACTCCGCATATCACAGAAACACTTTCTTCCTTAACAGATGTCTTTCCGCTGATGTATACTACGCTTCCCTCATTAAGCTTTGATCCGCTTATACTGTATAAATCAGGAAATACTACAGCATCAAGTTCACCCGTCCCGTCTGTCACATTGAGAAAGCACATTCTCTCCCCTTTTTTTGTGACATGATCCCGTCTTGACTCAATTATACCTATCAATCGGATTTTTTCACCGTCTTTAATTTCAGTATTGTTCTGTATGCTTCCTGCTTTAACCGTTCTGAACAGTTTTCTAACGTAATCATACTCTGAAATTGGACTGCCCGTAAGATATACTCCTACAGCATCCTTTTCCATTGCATAAAGCTGCCTTGATGAAAATTCCCTTACAAACGGGATTTTATACTCCATGTCAACAGATGAATCTGCTCCGAATAAACCGAGCTGACCGTCAATAAATCCCGCATTTCCGCTTCCTGCCATTTCAAGAAGTCTGTCGCTGTTTTCAAGCATCTGTCTGCGGTTAAGTCCCATGTCATCAAATGCCCCTGAACGTATAAGATATTCAAGAGCTTTTTTATTAAGTTCTCTGCCTTCAAGTCTCTCACAGAAATTCTGCAAACTGCGGTAAATACCGTTTTCATTTCTGTTTTTTATTATTTTTTCGCAAAGTCCCTCTCCGACATTTTTTATTGCATTAAGCCCGAAGTACATTTTTCCGCCTGTGAAATGAAAGTTTCTCACACTCATATTTATATCAGGACGAAGTATCTGTATTCCTTTTCTGCGGCAGTCACCTATATATTCCGATAATTTAGACGGATAGGACATAACGCTTGACATAAGTGCCGCCATATAGATTCCCCTGTAATGACACTTCAGATATGCAGTCTGATATGCAAGATAAGCGTAGGCGGCAGCGTGTGATTTATTGAAGGCATAAGATGCAAAACTCTCCATTTCGCTGAATATTTTTTCAGCCACACTTTGCGGAACTCCGTTTGAGACCGCTCCCGAAATAAAACTTTCACGTTCTTTCAGCATCTCTGCCATTTTCTTTTTTGCCATTGCCCTTCTTACTTCATCGGCATGACCGTATGTGAAACCCGCAAGTTTTCGGCAAATCTCCATAACCTGCTCCTGATACACCATGATTCCGTATGTATCGGAGAGAATCTCTTTCAGTACGGGATGTGCATATTTAACTTTCTCAGGATGCTTTTTATTTTCAATATACATCGGAATAGATTTCATCGGTCCCGGTCTGTAAAGTGAAAGAACCACTATCAGATCTTCAAGTCTTTCGGGAGAAAGCTCAATAAGTTTCTGCGTCATTCCGTCACTTTCAAACTGAAATACTCCTGCTGTGTCACCCTCTGAAAGCATGCTGAATACAGCCCTGTCATCAAACGGAATTTTATTTATATCGAAATCTGCTTCTGTCTTTTTAATCTCATTAACTGCATCACGTATTATCGTGAGATTTCGCAGTCCGAGAAAATCCATTTTAAGAAGTCCGAGTTTTTCAAGATACTTCATTGTATACTGAGTTATAATCGTGTTATCACTCTTTTGCAGAGGTACAACCTCATTAAGCGGAACTGCTGAAATCACAACACCTGCCGCATGAATTGAAGTATGTCTCGGCATTCCTTCGAGTTTTTTTGCGTAATCTATAAGTCTGTGAACCGTTCTGTCCGACTGATAAAGTGTATTTAATTCCTCAGATGTACTTAACGCCTCATCTATAGTCAGCTTCGGATCAATCAGTTTCGCCGCCTTGTCAGTCAGCTGATAGGAAACATCCATCACCCTGCCTACATCACGCACAGCTGCCCTTGCTTTCATTGTATCGAACGCAATTATTTCCGATACTCTTTCTTTCCCGTATTTTCGGGTTACATAGTCCTTTACACTCTGTCTTCCCTCAATGCAGAAATCTATATCAAAATCAGGCATACTTACTCTTTCGGGATTAAGAAATCTCTCAAAAAGCAAATCAAATTTCATAGGATCAATTCCTGTTATCCCTATGCAGTAAGCACACAGACTTCCTGCCCCTGAACCACGTCCCGGTCCGACAGGAACATTATTCACCCTTGCATAACGTATAAAATCCCACACAATAAGAAAATAATCTGTGAATTTCATTTCGGTTATTACAGATAATTCGTATTCAAGTCTTTCTGTTATCTTCTTATCAGGATTACTTCCATATTTCTCATACATTCCCTTTCGGCAAAGCTGACGGAAATACTCATCATTGTCCTTAACTTCGGGAATGACAAACTCAGGAAGCATAGTGTTTCCAAAATGAAGTCCGGCATTGCATCTCTCTGCAATCACCGATGTATTTATCAGTGCATCCTCATGGTCACGAAATATACTGTTCATTTCCTGTGTTGACTTAACATAAAATTCATCCGAACCAAATGACATTGCATCAGGATCGGATAATTTTTTTCCTGTTTGGACACACATGAGAATCTGCTGTATTTCCGCATCCGATTTATCAATATAGTGACAGTCATTTGTTGCCGCAAGTGGAATTCCTGTATCTGCTGAAATTCTTAAAAGAGAAGGAATTACCTTTTCCTCGTTTTCAAGACCATGCCTCTGTATTTCAATGAAATAATTATTTTCGCCGAAGATTTCTTTATACATGAGTGCGGCATTTCTTGCCTGTTCGTAATTACCATCAAGAATCAGTCTTGACAGTTCTCCTGATAGGCAGGCAGAAAGGCAGATAAGACCGCTGTGATATTTCTTCAGCAGTTCCCTGTCAACTCTCGGTTTGCCATAAAATCCGTCAATCCCTGCGGCTGAAACAAGTTTTATAAGATTCCTGTATCCCTCATAATTTTCACAAAGAAGAATAAGGTGATACGGTCTGCTGTCAATATTCGCTTCTTTATCTGTCATTCTTCTCGGTGCAACATAAACTTCACAGCCGATTATCGGTTTTATTCCCATTGATACAGCCTCGCTGTAAAACTCAGCCACACCATACATATTTCCATGATCTGTTATTGCCGCTGCTTTCTGCCCCATAGACTTAATCTTTTCAAGATATTTCTTAATGGTACAGGCACCGTCAAGCAGACTGTATTCGGTATGCACATGAAGATGCACAAATTCATCGTTTCTCATCCTCATACACCGCCTTTTCTTATTTCATCCGCAATCGCCTTTATTCTGCTGAACCTTCGGTTTACTCCTGATCTTCCGATAGGAACAGCAAGTTTCTCTCCTATCTCCCCAAGTTTCGCTTCGGGATTATCAAGTCTCAGTTCAGCTATTTCCTGCAAATCCTTTGGCAGAGAATCAATCCCTCTTACAGATTCGATCAATTCGATATCAGCAACCTGTCTTAATCCTGTTGTTGATGCCTTTTCAATATTCGCATTTGAACAGTTGGTAATGCGGTTTATTTTATTTCTTACATCTTTCAGAATCTTGACATTCATAAGATCAAGAGTGCATTGAGTTGCACCAATAAAGGTCAGTGTATCTTCGATCGATTCACTGCCCTTGATATAAACTATATGCTGTCCTCGTCTGAGAGCAGTTTTCACCGTCACTCCTATATCTTCAAGAAGCAGACAAAGTTCGGAAGCAAGTCTCTCATCAGGTACAGTAAATTCAAGGTGATACTCCTTTTCAGGATCGTTCACGCTTCCGCAGGCAAGAAATACTCCTGCTGTAAAAATACCAAGACTGCCTGTGGCTATCATATCATAATTGATACTTCTCTCACCAGCAGACAGTCTGTACCTTGCAAAGACACTATGTGCTGTGTCCCTGTCTATTTCAAAACTGTAAAGGGGATTCCCCTTCTTTCCGATACCCTCAGTGCATTCGGGTTTAACCCCGAAAACACTTTTAAACAGTTTTCCGAACGTATCAGCAGATGTTCTGCTTTCTGTACGAAAATTTATTCTGTCGGGTTCAAGCTTTCTGCCAAACAGAATCATACCGTAAAGGCAGAAAAATTTTTTGTCCTTGTCGTTGATACAGGAGCAGATTTCTTTTCTCACTTCACCTGAAAATGACATATTACGCTCCGTTTATGACCTGTCCTTCTTAATATCCCTGTGGTATTTCTGAACCTTGTAATTATTCTTCTCAAGATGCTCTGCCGTAAGTTCGGCAAATGTTACAGAGCGGTGTTTTCCGCCCGTACATCCGAATGAAATTACAAGCTGACTCTTTCCCTCTGCAACATACATAGGTATAAGAAAGTCAAGAAGGTCAGTTATTTTATTAAATAATGTGCGTGATTCCTCGGACTTCATTACATAGTCCTGTACGCATTGCTCACATCCTGTGTGACTGCGCAAATCCTTTTCATAATAAGGATTAGGCAGACATCTGACATCAAATACAAGGTCTGACTCCGTTGATACCCCATACTTAAACCCGAATGTCATAACCTTAACTACAAGAGAATCCGAGGTTCTTTCAAGCATAATCTCCTTTATGCGGTCCTTGAGTTCAGCGGCAGAAAGACCTGTTGTTTCGATATAATAGTCAGCTATTTCCCTAAGCTGTGTGAGTTTGCTTCTCTCATACGCAATTGCACCATGAAGATTTCCGCTGAATTTATCATCAAGCGGATGTTTTCTTCTTGTTTCTTTGTAACGCTTTATAAGTGTCTCATCATCAGCCTCGATAAAAAGCACTTTAAGATCTACATTTGCTCTGCTTTTCAGCTTTTCAATCTCATGATATATTTCCGCAAACATATCTCCTGCTCTGATGTCAATTGCAAGTGCTATCTTGTCGATTTTTGTTTCGGAGCGTTTGCATAGTTCAACAAAACGTCCTATAAGTGCAGGGGGTATATTGTCGATACAGTAATATCCTATATCCTCCATAACGTTCATAACGCTCGATTTTCCTGAACCGGACATTCCGGTTACAATCCAAAGCTGCATTTTTTACCTCCTGTACCGTTTACACTACTTTAGTATCACAGGTTCAAGTTCAAGCTCAAATCCTGTCTTTTCACGTACTATTTCCTGAACCTTACCGCAGAGTTCAAGTACATCAGCACAGGTTGCATAACCCTTGTTTACCACAAATCCGCTGTGCTTTTCACTAACCATTGCGCCGCCGCATGAGAATCCCTTGAGTCCGCATTCATCTATGAGTCTTGAGGCGTAGTCACCCTTCGGGCGTTTGAATGTACTTCCGGCACTCGGCTGATCAAGAGGCTGTTTTTCACGTCTCTTGTTCATACATTCGTTCATTGCCGCTCTTATTTCATCAGGATTTCCCTCTTTCAGCTTCATGGTAACAGATGTAATAACGTAATTTCCATAGAAGAATATGCTGTGTCTGTATGCAAGACACATATCCTTCAGCTCTATTGTTCTGATATTGCACTCTGCATCAATGTATTCAGCCGATACTACAACATCCTTCATTTCACTTCCGTATGCACCTGCATTCATGTACAGCGCTCCGCCGACAGTTCCGGGAATTCCGAAAAGATTTTCCATTCCTGTAAGACCGTTATGCTGTGCATGGGCACAGGCAGAGGCAAGCAATGCTCCTGCATCACATCTGAGAGTATTGCCGTTTGTTTCTATATTTGCAAAGTCACTACCGAAAAGAAGTACAACTCCGTCAAATCCCTCGTCAGGCACAAGCACATTGCTTCCTCTGCCGAGAATACAGTATTTAACAGATTTTTCCTTCATATACCTGATAAGCTCCACTGCTGATACAGCAGAATTAACACTTACAAGAGCCCTGCATTTTCCTCCGAGTCTGAATGTAATATACTCGCTGAGAGGACATTCGGGCGTTATACGACATCCGAGCTTTTCACAAAGATGTGACAATTCAGTTATATCTATCACTAAAAATCCCCCTGTTTACGTTGATTAAAAAATTGCGTCGTAATCTTTTACCTGAACATTAGGATCGGAATCCATGCCAAGACTGTTAAGAAGTTCAACTGCGGCATTATAACCCATTTTCTTCTGTCTGTTGTTCATTGCCGCAACTTCAAGAATTACTGCGAGATTACGTCCGGGCTTTACAGGAATTGTAAGCGCAGGGAGCTGTACACCGAGAAGTGACACAAACTGCTCATCAATACCCATTCTCTCGTATATCTTTTCAGGACTCCACTGTTCAAGTTCAACCACGAGGTCGATTTTCTCTGTCATCTTAACTGCACCGATACCGAAAAGACGACGTGCATTTATAATTCCGATACCTCTGAGTTCAAGGAAATGACGGATATTATCAGGTGAACTTCCGACAAGGCTGATATTTGATACCTTTCTGATTTCAACAGCATCATCTGCTACAAGACGATGTCCTCTCTTTACAAGCTCAATTGCTGTTTCACTCTTTCCGACACCGCTTTCACCTGTGATGAATACACCCTCACCGTAAATCTCAATAAGTACACCGTGACGTGTTACTCTCGGTGCAAGATTTAGATTGAGGAAAGCAATGAGTCCTGACATAAATCCTGATGTACTCTCAGAACTTCTGAGGAGCGGAACGCTGTATTTCTCAGCAAATTCAAGCATCTCAGGGAAATGGTTAAGTCCTCTTGAGATAATAAGTGCTGTAACCTGCTTTGAAAACATCTGCTCAAGACTGTCTCTTCTTGTTTTTTCGTCGATTGTTGAAAGATAAGCATACTCTGCCTTTCCTATAATCTGTATACGCTCAGGATTGAAATATTCATAAAAACCTGTAAGCTGAAGTCCCGGTCTGCTGACTTCGTTCTCAGAAATCAAAATATCTTCGGGATCTTTGTGTGTGTACAATACTTCAAGCTTGAATTCATCAATTATCTTTTTAAGAGATACTGTAAATATTTCTGCCATTTTTTTCTCCGTTCCCCGATAAATCGGTCTTTATTTTGCGGATATCGTCAGCCTATGACAAATGAACTGAACCCGTATGCCTCGGCTATATTCTTAGCCTCTCTGAGACTTTCATACGTCAGATCTTTTCCCGATATCCTGATAATCGTGTTTAATTCACCTGTTTTTCCACTGATATAACCGAGTACCTTTTCCGTTATCTCAGCAGGTGTTCCATCAATTTCATACTGCTCATCAATATCAGCAAATTCATCAATACAGATATCTATAATTATACTTTCAGTGTTAATTACAGATTTTACAGGGAGAACCGTTCCTCCTGTAATTATGCTCTTCGCAGAATATTCCGGCATGAGAACTGCATCACACTCCAGCGTGATATCATTCAGATAATTCACAGCAGATGTCATGACAGATGTTCTCTCAACATCACTTTTAAGCCTTATATCCATATTTTCAAGCTCTGTATCGCTGAACTCAGGAAATTCAAGGTCAGTGCAGATGATTTTCTCAAATCCTGACATAACTGCTTCTCTGATGATATAGCTGTTGTATGTGAGCGAAACATCAGAATACGGTGATACCTGTGCCTTTCCTTCTGCATCTCTCCATAACTCTCCATCCTCACCGATTGAGTATCCGGAAGTTGAATAAAGTTCAGGCAGATTAGTGTCATCAAAACAGCTTATTACTGCAACAGGTCTGAAACCATATTCCTGTACAGCCGATGCAATCTGTTCGGCACCGAGAGCCGCTGTCTTTCCTCCGACTTCCTGCGCCTCAAATGCCGAGCATGAATAAAGCACATTTCCGCCGCTTATTTTCATAGGAATTTCAGCATACTCGATATTCTCATCCGTCGGTATGCTTTCAAGTGCCGCCCTCAGTGAATCGATATCTCCGAGAGCTTCATTCGGAACTGCCGCCGCTCTGTACTGTCTGTAACTGCTGATATTCTCCTCATTTACAATCTCAGGCTCAGTATCCCCTTCATTCGCCGCCGCAACGGACTCTGTATATGAATCAATACTGATAAGATTGTCAGGTGATGTCGGAATTATATCTTCCGCATTATCTCCTGTTTTTCTGTCAAAACTCAGCATCGGACCTGCCACGCTGTAGCCTAAAAATCCGACTCCGCCCATAAGAACAAGTGTAAGGCAGCCTGATATGAACTTTCCGCCCGCACTCTTCCCATAGTAATTTTTCTCTTTTGTCTTATATATTTTCCTTCCCTTTGGTCTTCTCTTTTTCATTCTGAATCTCTCCCGATTTTTCTCTATATGAGTGCATAAACTGCCATTGAAATAATTCCGAGATAAACGAGCATTGCCGGTAATCCCCTGAAAGAATCAGGAACCTCTGCGGAATTAAGTCTTCTGTACGCCGCAGTAAGTATGAATGCGGCTATGATAAATCCTATACCTGCCTGTAAACCTGCTGATGCATAGTCAATGATGCTGTAATCATCTGCGGAGGCATTTCCGCTTATAGTGAATACAGTTCCCATGACAGCACAATTGAATGCTGACAGATGAATATATTTTTTGTATCTCTCGAATCTGCTCCTGTTCAAAACATAAAGCATGACAAGAAGCAAAACATAAATAACGCTGACTGCAAGAACATAGCACATAAGTCTGAACATTTCACCATTCTCAGGAAGAACGGAATCAATCAGATATGCCGCTGATGAACCAAGTGTCGTAAATACGGTAATTATAAGTGCTGTACCCACAAGATTCTTTCGGTTTGCAGCAGCAATAAAAAGCGTACTTGTACCAAGTGCCTGCATCAGTATCAAATTTGTTCCCAGGAGAGCAATAAGTTCAGTTACCAGAAACATTTTCTTCACTCCCTGCATCATGATTGCGGACAGCCGCAGACCTTATCTTTCTGTAAAGTCCGCAGAAAAGTCCGAGAAATATAAATCCTCCGAAAGGAAGACCGAGACCGCTGACGAGTATTTCTGCGTCAACAACCCTGTTGTTGATTGTACCGTATGCCAGAAGTTCTCTTATTACCGCTGTAATGAGCATTACCGCATCAAAACCGAGAATATAAAAAACCAGTGAACTGAGCATACGGATTTTTTTCATTGAGCGGAATTTCGCCTCAATCTGAAAAACTATAATCGAATTAACCGCAATCAGCGGAAAATAAATTCCGGTTCGTTCAACTACTCCTGAAAAGAATTCCTGAGCCGCAATTCTTACGGGAATATATACCAGCGAAGCAATTACAGCATAGCAGATTATTCTTACTGTATACGGGAATTTCAAAGATACGAATGATGAAACCATAACCGTAAAAAATGTGATTGCAGAAAATGCATAAATCAAAGCAAGTGCATTTCTCAGTGTATCACCGCAGATTATCACAGGAGACACGAGCATAAGCGAGGACAGAACGGTATTGTCTTTCAGAAGTCCGTCAAATACACTTTTTCTGTTTTCATTCATTTGAAACAGCCTCCTTATCCTCTGTATTTTCAGTCTGAGCCTGTTCAGATTTCGCCTGTTCAATCTTTTCCTCAAGATTTCTGAGAATCATTGCAACAGGTGTGAACAGAATAGTAACAGGGACAATGGCATTTTCTGTTCCCGATGTTATAATCACAATATATGAAACAACAGCTATGAAAAGTCCGTAAAAGAATGCATAGAAATCATTAGACGGAGCAATTCTTCTGTCAGAAACGATATATACAGCCGCAAAAAGAACCATATTAAGGCAAAGGCTGTACTTGACCGATTCAGCAATGTTTTCTGTAACAGGGGCAATACAGGACATGAAAACAGTTCCACCAATTACTCCCACAAAAGCACCGCAGGAAATATCACGTCTGAAAATAAGAATTACTGCAGCAACCAAAAGCAGAAGTATGCTGACAGCACCCGAAGGACCGTTGAAACTTCCCAAAAACAGTTCAAGGTCTGTGATACTGACCTTTCCCTTCATATTGAAATCATGACTTGCTGAATTAACGAGTTCCCCCGCCTTTTCAAAAACATCAAGTGACGTATGCGGCTGAGGGTACTGCAGAAGCTGATTCTTCCACGATGTAAGCATAAAAAGAAATGCCGCCGCAGAAGGTGAAAAAATCATGTTTTTTCTTCCGCCGAATATATTTTTCGCCACAACCACCGCAAATACACAGGCAGCAGCCGCTATTCTGTAATCCATTACAACGGGCATCATAAGTGCAATTATAAGCGCATCCGAAGTAACTGAAAGGTCATCCGCAGTAAATTTTCTCCCCATGATTCTAAGAGAAATCATTTCTGAAAAAGCCGATACAGCAACACAGATTGCCGCAAGTGCCGCAGAACGGATGCCGAAGCTGAAAAACGACATAACTTCTATCGTAAGAAGCGTAATAAATGTGTCAAACCATATATGACGTTCTTTTTTTATTTTACTCATCCGCTGATACTTCCTTGAGAAGTCTGACAGATGCCGCCATATCCTCCGACTTGAAAAGCCAACTGCCTGATACAAGAATATTTGCTCCTGCCTTTTTAACGAGAGCCGCTGTTTCGGAGTTTATTCCTCCGTCAACCTGAATATCAACATTAAGACCGAGTTCTGTAATCTTTTCACGAAGCTTACGAACCTTTTCAAGCGTATCGGAAATAAAACTCTGTCCGCCGAATCCTGGTTCAACCGTCATAACGAGTATCATTTCAACATCAGGGAGGAACTCATAAATTTCCTCAACAGGTGTAAGCGGTTTAACTGACACAGCGGCTTTTATGCCTTTGCTATGAATTGCATCAATAGTCTTTCTGACATCACTTTTACTTTCATAATGAAAAGTAATTATATCAGCACCAAAATCAGCAAAACGCTCTGCATATCTCAGAGGGTCAGTAATCATAAGATGAACGTCAAGTGTCATCTCAGTAATTTTATCAACCTGCTGAAGAATCGGCAGACCATAAGTGATATTATCGACAAAAATACCATCCATAACATCGAAATGGAGCATATCAACGCCGCTTTCTTCCATGTGTCTTATTTCTTTTTCGAGATTCATCATATCCGCACTGAGTACGGATGCAGAAACTGAATAATTCATTGTTAATCCTTCTTCCGTTCAACAAACAAAAATATGTTTCAAATTATTTATATACAATAATATTATATATTATTTCTGCGTTTACGTCAATACAATTATGAATAGTTTTTTATTTTAAATATTATTTTTTTAATAAAAAATCAGCCGCACATTCAATGCGGCTGAAATCTTGTCAATCAATACGTTTCAAGAAATTCCCTGAACGATATTATTTTTGTGGTTGTCGAAACGAAAGCGTAATAGCGGAGTACATCAGAGGCATCGGAAGCATCAACAATTCCGTCAAAGTTTACATCAGCATCCGACATCTGTTCATCACTTAAATCAACTTCACCGCCCGTCGAAAGAACTGCGTAAATTCGGAGAATATCAGATGCATCTGCGGCATCTCTGCCGCCGTTTCTGTCCATATCTCCAAGCCAGTCGTCAGTAGTAGTTGTGGTGGTTGTGGTGGTTGTGGTTGTAGTTGTGGTGGTCGTAGTTGTTGTTGTCGTTGTTGTTGTTGTTGTATTGGTCGTCGTGGTTGTCGTAGTAGTTGTTGTTGTGGTTGTTGTTGTGGTTGTTGTTGTGGTTGTTGTCGTAGTAGTAGTCGTTGTTGTTGTTGTCGTTGTGGTGGTGGTCGTAGTAGTCGTGGCGGTTGTTGTTGTGGTTGTTGTTGTCGTTGTTGTCGTAGTAGTAGTCGTTGTTGTTGTTGTCGTTGTGGTGGTGGTCGTAGTAGTCGTGGCGGGTGGTGTTGT
>JAZLGM010000033.1:0-50091 GCA_045616285.1 Ruminococcus sp. | reverse complement strand
CGCCGCCCGTGGTAATCCGAAAAGCCACATATTACAAAAATATGCTTTGTTTATTGTGAAACAAGAAGGGCGCCGAAACGGCGCCCCTACATTCATTCTATTGATATATTTCACACGGGACGCCGGGGGCGGCGTCCCCTACAGATTCATTTCAAACGTGGGATTTACTTCGATTCCATAAAAACGAGCGAGGAACGAGCGATAGCGTGAACTGCCTGTCGGTGCTGCCGACCGCCGTCCCACAATGGTATTCATATATTTTTCGGGGATGTATTGTAGGGGCGGCGTTCCGCCGCCCGTGGTAATCCGAAAAGCCACATATTACAAAAATATGCTTTGTTTATTGTGAAACAAGAAGGGCGCCGAAACGGCGCCCCTACATTCATTCTATTGATATATTTCACACGGGACGTCGAGGACGCCGTCCCCTACAGATTCATTTCAAACGTGGGATTTATTTTGATTTCGTAAAAAACGAGCGAGGAACGAGCGATAGCGTGAATTGCCAGCGGGTGCTACCCGTTGGGACGCCGAGGGCGGCGTCCCCTACAGATTCATTTCAAACGTGGGATTTATTATGATTCCATAAAAACGAGCGAGGAACGAGCGATAGCGTGAACTGCCTGTCGGTGCTACCGACTGTAGGGGCGGGCGTCCTCGGCCGCCCCGATTTGGGTTTCAAATTTTTTCGGTGTCGGGACGCCGAGGGCGCCGTCCCCTACATTTTGTGTTTCCATATTTTCGGGTTCATTCATTTTCACACAAAAAAATTTTCACATGAAACAAAATGTTCCATGTGAAACAATAATAATCATCTGTTGCATTCTGCAATCGGGATTCTCACACGATATTCTATGTACTCGTCATTTTCGATTTTTCGTGAATCCGCTGAAATTCCTGCCGCCTGCATTGTTTCGACAGCCTTATTTATCGTGTTCACAAAGATTTTTACATTCTGAAAAACCTTTGAACGCTTTTTGTAACTCGCCTTTTCCCTCTTTGAACCGAGGTATTCTTCAATTAACTGCTCGGTTTTCTCGACATTCAGCGTGTTTTTGATTACTTTTTCAAGGATATTAAGCCTTTCTGACGGACTCGCAAGCTTCAGCAATGCCCTCGCATGACGTTCCGTTAGTCCGAATTTGTTAATCAGTTCCCTTTCTTCGGGATTAAGCCTCAGCAGACGGAGTTTGTTCGCAATTGTACTCTGCGCCTTTCCGAGTTTCGCCGCCGCTTCCTCCTGCGTCATTCCATAATACGAAATCAGCTTCTCAATTGCCACAGCTTCATCAAAAAATGACAAATCCTGCCGCTGTATGTTCTCCACAAGCGAAAGTATCGCCGAATGTCTGTCGCTGACTTCATGCACAATGCATGGAACAACCGAAAGTCCGCATAATTTCGCCGCCCTCAGCCTTCTCTCCCCTGCGATTAACTCGTATTTATCCCCTGTTTTACGAACCGAAAGAGGCTGTAAAATTCCGTTCTGTGCGATTGAATCGGACAGCGAATTTATTTCTCCCTCCTGAAAATCCTTTCTCGGCTGATTCGGATTCGGAATTATACTCCCGATTTCAACCTCGATTACCTTGTTTACAAGCTTTTCCTTCGTTAAATTTAAAAATCCTGACATATACGTACCTCCTGATACTGATTGAGTTATTTCCTCTGTATTAATTGTAGCATCATAAGGAAATGTTTACCATAGAAAAAAACCTCCGTTTTTTGACAAAACAGAGGCTTTTTCAGTATTATTCGGTTCGGTTAAAGAGGCTTCTTCTTTATCTGACTGCTGTTGCGTGGGTATTTTGGTGAAGTCTGCGATATTTTTTCTGTGATGACGATTTTTCTTTCGTCTCCCTCAAGGCTGTATTCGTGGATTTTTCCGATTTTTCCGCCTAAAAGCTGTACCGCATTCATTCCCGATTCTATATCTTCTCCCTTGCCTTTCATTGCAAGAAAACTTCCTCCGACTTTTACAAAAGGTATGCAAAGTTCGGAAAGAAGCGACATATTCGCCACAGCCCTTGCACACGAAAAGTCGAATTTCTCCCTGTATTCCGGCTGTTTCGAGAAATCCTCCGCCCTTCCGTGTATGAATTCGGCTTCAATTCCGAGTTTGCCGCAAAGCTGTTCAAGAAAAGTTATTCTCTTGTTGAGACTGTCGAGGAGAGTGAGTTTGATGTCGGGGCGCATTATCTTTATGGGAACAGAGGGGAATCCTGCACCTGTTCCAACGTCGATTAATGCCGAATTTTCGGGAATTTCCACGTATTTCAGCATGAGTATGCTGTCGAGAAAATGCTTTATCAGTATATCCTTCGGTTCGGTGAGTGCTGTGAGATTCACATTCTCATTGTATTCAACAAGGAAATTTGCGTAAATTCGCAGTTTTTCATAGTTTTCAACAGTTAATTCAACACCGTACTGTTGAAACATTGATTTACTGTATTCGTAATCAGGAAGCATATCAGCCCTCCATTTCTTTTTTCAGCCAAACAGCCAGCATTGAGACATCCGCAGGTGAAACACCCGAAATTCTTGATGCCTGACCGATTGAAACAGGCTTGATTTTGTTGAGTTTTTCCACAGCTTCAAGGCGAAGTCCGTATACATTCCTGAAATCCATGTTTTCGGGGAAGCGTTTTTCCTCTAATTTTCGCATTTGTTCAACCTGTTCAAGCTGTTTTTCAATGTAGCCCTTGTACTTGATTTCAAGTTCAACCTGTTCTGCAACTTCAAATGAAAGTTCGGGACGTTCAGCATCAAAAGGCGCAAGGTCATTGTAGAAAATCTGCGGTCTGCGGAGCAAATCCGCCATTTTACAGCCTGTCGTGAGGGGCGATGTCCCCTTTTCCTCAAGGAATGCGTTGAGTTCAGCAGCCGGAGACATATTAAGTGCGGAAATTCGCTTGATTTCGGCTTCAATCTGCTCAATTTTGACATTGAGTTTATCAAGTCTTTCACGTGAAACAAGTCCCACTTCGTATCCTGTCGGAGTTAAACGTCTGTCGGCGTTGTCCTGTCTTAAAATAAGACGGTATTCGCTTCGGGAAGTCATCATTCTGTAAGGATCTGAACATCCCTTTGTTACGAGGTCGTCAACGAGAGTTCCGATATATGAACTTGCCCTGTCGAGAATCATAGGTTCACGACCGAGGACTTTGAGTGCCGCATTTATACCTGCGACAAGTCCCTGTGCGGCGGCTTCTTCATAGCCTGAGCTTCCGTTAAACTGTCCTGCACCGTAAAGTCCGCTCAATGACTTGAATTCAAGTGTCGGATAAAGCTGTAAAGGGTTACAGCAGTCATACTCTATCGCATAGGCGGGGCGCATGATTTCCACGTTTTCAAGTCCCTTTATGGTTCTTAAAAATGCAAGCTGTACATCTTCGGGGAGGGATGATGACATACCCTGCAAATAGTATTCTTCCGTTGAAAGTCCCATCGGCTCAACAAAAAGCTGATGTCTCGGCTTGTCTGAGAATCTCACAATTTTGTCCTCGATTGACGGACAGTAACGAGGTCCCACACCCTCTATTCTTCCCGAATAAAGCGGTGAACGGTGGAGGTTGGAAAGTATGACTTCATGTGTTTTACTGTTTGTATATGTGATGTAACAGCTGACTTTGTTTTCAAGTCCCTCCATTGGAGTTTCAAAAGAAAACGGTACAATCATATCGTCACCATTCTGAATGTCGATTGCATCAAAATCAATGCTTCTCTTGTTCACTCGGCATGGTGTACCTGTTTTGAATCTGCGGAGTTCAATTCCGTTATCCCTGAGACTTGCCGAAAGTCCGATACTCGGCAAAGCAGAATCGGGACCGCTTTCGTATGAGCATTCACCGATATGGATTTTTCCCTTCAAATAAGTACCTGTGGCAATAATTACAGCCTTTACGGAATATTCTGCGCCGAGTTTCGTGCGTACACCGGTAATTTTTCCGTCCTCTGCAATAATTTCGGTAACTTCACCCTGTTTAACAAAGAGATTTTCCTCTTTTTCGCAGACATTTTTCATGTAATCGTGGTATTTAACCCTGTCCGCCTGAACTCTCAGACTGTGTACAGCAGGACCTTTTCCACGATTGAGCATTCTGCTCTGAATAAAACATTTATCTGCACCTTTACCCATTTCGCCGCCTAAAGCGTCTATTTCACGCACAAGATGACCTTTTGCAGTTCCTCCGATTGAGGGATTGCACGGCATATTTGCTATTTGGTCGAGGGAAATGGTAAACATTACTGTTTTACAGCCAAGACGTGCCGAGGCGAGGGCAGCTTCAACTCCAGCATGACCTCCGCCGACTACGGCAACATCAAATTCACCCATTTTATAAGACATTTTATCCTCCTGATTTGTGTGAAAATCTTATAAAAATAATTTTTTCACACTCTTTTGTAACTTCAAATCTATTATTGTTTCACTATTGTTCCACGTGAAACAGTGGGTAGCACCCACGGGCAGTTCACGCTTTCACTCGCATTCGCTCGCTTACTTCTTTTGGAACTGTAATTCTTTCCGCGTTTGAAACTATATTGTAGGGGACGCCGCCCTCGGCGTCCCATTCATAGTAATATACAAATCCAAATTGTAGGGGCGGGCGTCCCCGACCGCCCCAAGCTGAGCCAGCTTGACCGCAATTCACGCTTTCGCTCGCATTCGCTCGCTTACTTCTTTTGGAACTGTAATTCTTTCCGCGTTTGAAACTATATTGTAGGGGCGGGCGTCCCCGACCGCCCGAACGTAAAAATTCAAATAAATTTGGATGTAGGGGCGGCGTTCCGCCGCCCGCATTGAACCATACAAACACAAATTATTAATTGATATTTAAATGTAATATTTTGAATTCTGTATCATGTGGTATTTCGGATTTCCATGGGCTGTCGGGGACGCCAGCCCCTACAATGTTCTATTCATATTCGATTTGCGACGATAAACTATAGTATCGGATTTAATAAGCGAGTGAAACGAGCGACAGCGCGAACTGCGGTCGAGCTGGCTCAGCTCGCTATTTTCCTACGCAGAAGCGTGAGAAAACTTCGTCAACGACAGCATCTGTGATTTTCTGTCCTGTGAGTTCAAGCAGATATTTTTCCGCCTCATCAATTATCACATTTACAGCATCAAGAAATTCACCATTCTGTATCGCCGAAATTGCGTTATCCGTATATGCAAGTGCATTTTCAATACAGCGTTTCTGTCGCTCATTTGCAACGGTAACTGTTGAGAATGATTCCGAATTAAGACGGAAAATCTCCTCGACAGCATTTCTAAGGCTCTCGATTCCGCTGTTGTCCTTCGCCGAAAGATATACTATTTGTATATTGTGTTTTTTAAGAACTGAATCATCAAACTTTCGGGTTATATCATTTTTGTTAACTACCGCTACTGTTTTTCTGTCCTTAATCTTTTCTATGAGGTTCAAATCGTCCTCCGTACACGGACAACCTCCGTCGAATACAGCTATTACGAGTTCGGAGGAATCAATCATTTTCTGTGCAATTCCTATTCCGATTCCCTCAATTATATCCTCGGTATCGTGGATTCCTGCTGTATCTGAAAGTCTCAGCGTTATGTCTCCGAGTCTTATCGACTCCTCTACAACATCTCTTGTCGTTCCCGAAATATCCGTTACAATACTTCTCTCGCACCCTGCAAGACAGTTGAAAAGCGTGGATTTTCCCACATTCGGTTTGCCGACGATTACAGTTGAAACACCCTCACGGACGATTCTTCCCGAATCGTAATTTTCAATAAGCGACCATAATTCCCCACGAACCTCGGTAAGTTCCCTTACAAGCGATTCGGGTTCGACTTCGGGAATATCCTCCTCGGGGTAATCAGCCCATGCCGCAAGGTCTCCGAGAATTTTCATCAGCATTTTCGAGCATTTTTCAGCCTTTCTGAATGCCGCACCGCCTCTGAGTTCCTCCGCCATTTTCAGCTCTGTTTCGCCCTTTGCCGAAATAATATCCATTACAGCCTCAGCACGTGTGAGGTCGATTTTTCCGTTGAGGAAGGCTCGTTTTGTGAACTCCCCCGCCCCTGCGTTTTCGGCACCGTTTTTAAGTGCCGCACGAAGAATTTTCCTTGAAACATATATACCGCCATGACACGAAATTTCGGCAATATCCTCGCCTGTATAACTATGAGGAGCCTTGAAAACCGTTAAAATGCAGTCGTCAATTTTCTCGTCTCCGTCACAGGCGATACCGTAACAGCAGGTATATCCTTCCATTTCCGATACCTTTTTACCGCCGAAAGGCTTGAAAATCCTCTCTGCGACATCAATTGCGCCCTCTCCTGAAATTCGTATGACAGCGATTCCTCCCGAAGCATTCGGAGTTGAAATAGCAGCAGCAACAGACAAAATTTATCCCTCCTAAAAAATATCTTTCCCGATAATTAAGCAGGGGACGACTTCCCCGTCGTCCCGAACAACCTGTTTATCTGTCTCAGGGACGTCGAGGACGCCGTCCCCTACCATTTTGATTCATTGTGAGCTCACAATGGATTTAATTACATTAAAGCTCGATTTTTCCGTAAAGTCCGCCTTCCATTGTATCCTCCGGCTTTGGCTTTTTATAGTCCTTCTCGAAGCTTGTTGAAAGGTCGATTTTCTTACGCTCAAGCGGCTGCTGCGCTCTGTCCTTGTTGTTATTATTGTTTCTTCTGTCGTTTCTTCTTCCGCCGCCACGTCTGTCATTGCGGTCATTTCTTCCGCCTCTGTGTCTTGCGGCTTTCGGATTGTTTGAAGAAATAATAATCTTTCTGTAAGGCTCATCACCTGTTGAACGTGATGAAACTCCCTCTATTTCGGCAATTGCTGAATGAATTACACGTCTTTCATAAGGATTCATCGGTTCAAGCGGCTGAGGTCTGCCTGTTCTGAGAACTGTCTTTGCAACCTTTGCTGCGAGCTGTTCAAGTGTCTCTCTGCGCTTCTGACGGTAGCCGAGACAGTTGATTGTGATTCTGTAATAGTCCTTGTCACCCTTGTTTGAGATGATTGAGCAGAGATACTGAAGTGAATCGAGTGTCTCTCCACGTCTGCCTATTACTGTACCGTTGTTATCGCTGTCAATGTCGATAACTGCGCCTGTTTCATTCTGATATACTGTGTATTTTGCTTCAATTTCCATTGCTCTGAGTACAGATGTGATGTAATCAATGGAAATCTTTACCTTAGGATTGATAAGAGCCTCGTCCTCGATGAGAGTGAATTTATCGAGTGAAAATTCCTCCTCCTCATCGTGAGTATTCACGTGAACTTCCTCTTTCTTTTCTTCCTCTGCCTGTGCAGGAGCTTCCTCTGTTACAGTTTCAGCAACAGTTTCAGCGGCTTCTTCAGCAACTTCTTCAGCAGTCTTTTCTTCTGAAACAATAATCTCCTCTGTTACAGGTACTTCTGCTGTTACAGGCTGTGTTTCCTCAGCAGGTGCAGATGCTGTCTGCTCTGTGTAAGTAGCCTTAACCTTAGCATCTGTCTTTCCGAGTCCGAGAAAACCCTTCTTGCCTTCGTCTATAATTTCAAATTTGATTTCGCTTATTTTCTTTCCGAATTTTGAGGCAGCCAAAGCCTTCGCCTCATCGACAGACTTTGCTGTAAAAATCTCTGTCATTTTTATACCTCCCGAGGGTTAATCATCATTATTATCAGCGTTATAATCATCGCCGTACTTTTCAGCCATACGCTTTCTTGCCTCAGCAAGCTTTGCACGATCAGCCTTGTTTGCCTCTGAACGTGACATTTTCTCGCCGTTTGCATTAACTCTTGCTCTCTTCTGCTCCTCCTCAATCGCAGCCTGCTGCTGTTCCATGAGTTTCTGCATAAATGTCTTTTTACCGGGATGTTTTTCTGCGTAGATACGAGCCTTTTCTCTTTCCTTTGCGTTGATTTCCTCAGTTCTTTCGGGTGTGAAATACTGATTGAGCGCAAAAGTTATGATGAATGAGAAAAGTGATGACCATATCCAGTAGAAACCGATACCTGCAGGAAGTGTGAAAGCAAGCCAGATTGACCATACAGGCATGAAAATCATCATACCCATCATACATCCGCCGCCCTGCATATTAGGGTTTGTCTTTTTCTGATGAATCTGAGAGTAAACTGAAACGAGGAGCTGAGAAATACCTGCCGCAAAAGGAATAAGTGCAAGGATAACAGCCTCTCTTGTCCATGTTTCAGGGTGAAGAGTAGGTGTCTGTCCGAGGTTTGCGCCGAATACGGTAAATCTCTCGCTGAGTTCAGCAACTTTTGAAGCAAAGTTCTCGCCGAGTGCTGAGAATTCGCTCTCATGTCCTTTCATCTGCTCCATTGTGAGAAGTTCGCATCTGAGGTTATTCATTGTTATGGCTTTTCCTCCTGCCGCCTCAGAAACCTTTGAAGCGACTTCAACAGCCGCAGTTCTCACAGATTTGGAGATATGAAGAATATGTGTTACAGGCTTGTAAACAACGTCGATAACTCCGAAAAGAAGGAGCATCTGAATAAGAGCAGGACCGCATGAACCCATAGGGTTTACGCCTTCGTGCTGATAGAGTTTCTGCTGTTCTTCCTGGAGCTTCTGCTGATTATTTGCATAGCTTTTTCTTAACTTTTCAAGTTTCGGATTTAAAAGCTGCATTCTCGCCGCATTCTTCTGTGTTTTGTAAGATACGGGGAAAAGCAGAATTTTTGTTACAATTGTAAATACAATGATGGCTACAGCATAATTTCCGAAAATGCTGTAAATAAAGCTCATTAGGTATCCGAAGGGGACACCGACAATATCATAAAGACTCACTTTTAATATACCTCTCCTGTTCGTGCCGATAATACAGCCCTTTGCTGTATTCTGAAAATCTGCTAATCATTATCATGCTCAGCGGAATCCGGAGAATAATCATATTTTTTCACTTTGAAAGTGAATTTTTCGGGAACATGGTCAATACCTCCCATAGACCAGGGATTACACCTCAGCAGCCGCCACACAGTCAGAGCCGAACCTCTCAGAACACCAAATCTTTTATATGCCGTTAAGGCATAATGGCTGCACGTAGGGTAATATTTGCACCTTGAGGGTGTAAATGGAGAAATGAATTTCTGATATAACTTTACCAGAGCGATAAATATGTACCTCATTTTATTTCTGGAGCATCTCAAAATTTCTAATGATGTCAGGAATACCGTATTTTTTCATATATCCGCAGTATTCATCGGATTTGATTTCGCAGATTCTGCTTCTTGCCACAATGACAATATCCATACCTATGGGCATTTCCGTTTCAAAGGTGCGGTAAGCGAGTCTTATAAGACGCTTTGCCCTGTTTCTGTGTACAGCATTTCCGATTTTCTTTCCTGCGGTGATGCCGAGACGGTTAAAAGGTCTGCCGTTTGGTCTGACGTATATCACAGAGTATTTTGAGGCTGTATATCTTCCCTTTTTGTAAAGGCAGACAAAGTCCCTGTTATCGTTCAATATTTCCGTATAAAGCATAATAACACCTGAATCCGAGAAAAATAAACTCGCCTTAATAAAAAAGACCACAAAATATAATTTTTGTGGTCAGCGTCGTCAGTGAGTTAATCTTGCTCTGCCCTTAGATCTTCTACGAGCTAAAACCTTTCTGCCGTTCTTAGTTGCCATTCTCTTCATGAAGCCATGTTCCTTTTTTCTGTGGAGCTTCTTAGGCTGATATGTTCTTTTCATATCCTTAATCCTCCTCTCTGAAATCATAAACAAGAGCCAAAAGCTCTGATTCGGTTTAATTAAATCAATATGACATGGAGCCATATTAACTTCACTTTAAGATTATACTAAAAAAACTTCTCTGTGTCAAGCATTTTTCTGAATTTTTTTTATTAACAAAATATTTTTATAGAAAATTACAGTTTTTTGGTTGAAAACTCCGTCGTACAGATAAATTTTCAACATGATTTCACAGAAAGAGGGGCTGTATCCCCTTTTCGGGCTTCAGCTCCCCGAATCAGAATATTTTTCGGCTTAATAAACACTTTTCCTCTGTGTTCTGACATTTTTTCAACCTGTTTATATGCAGCGGCTTTTTTATGTTGAAAAGTTGAATTGTATTGTGGAAAACTCGTCCCAGGTCCGGAAAGCTACTTTTTTCAACAGATTGAATTTTCCGATATACTGCGGAATCAAACATTTTTTCCTCAGTCGGATGTTTATTTAACATTCTTTTCAACAATGTGTCAATAACTGTGTGGAAACTCAGTCCGATTTATAAAGTTTTACTATTGATTTTTCAACAGCTTTATGTTATAATGTTATTATATTATTATAGGATAGTGTCGATAATTTCAGACTGAGGAGCAGTTTTTTCAACATTCCGCCTTATGCGATGCTGTTCTATCCTAAGGCAATACCGCACAAAGATTGTGCAAAAGATACGCAGTCAGATTTTGTACAAAGTCTAAAAACGTGCTTTGTGCGGTGTTGCCCTAAATTACTAACAGACATGGAGGTATACTATGAACTCTTTTGAGGAAGTTTTTACAAACGTAAAAAAATATATCCTTGATAACAACAAAATTCCGGAAATCGGCGTAAAGACATGGATTGAACCGCTTACTCCCATCAGCTTCAACGGTGAGGAGGCTGTTTTCAGCGTTCAGACTGACTTCCAGAAAAATATTGTTATGACTACATACGCAAATATTCTCAGCGATGCATTTCTCAATGTCCTCGGACTTACTGTCAGCATCACAATAAATGTACAGGCTGAGCCCGAAGCAGATACAACTGCTGCTGTTCTCACAGATGCAGAACTTGAACAGAAAAATCAGGAACTTGAAAAGTCATACAAATTCGCAAACTATGACTATACTTTCGATACATTCATTGAAGGTCCTTCAAACAGCTTTGCTCTCGCCTGCTCGAAATCAGTCGCAAAAAACTGCGGCGAAAGAGAAGTTTCAGGCTATAATCCGCTATTTATCTACGGTCCATCAGGTATGGGAAAGACTCACCTTATCACAGCTATCGCAAACGAAGTAAGAAAGACTCAGCCTGATTTCAATATCGTTTACGTTACAAGCGAGACTTTCGGAAACGACCTTATTTCTGCACTCAAGACAAATTTAATCTCTGATTTTCAGGATAAATACAGAAACGCTGATATCCTTCTCATCGACGATATCCAGTTTTTCGCAGGAAAAGAACGTATGCAGGAAGAATTCTTCCATACATTCTACAAACTCCATCAGGAGGGCAAACAGATCGTAATTACATCTGATAAGCCGCCAAAGGAACTCGTTACCCTTGAATCACGTCTCAGAACACGTTTTGAGGGTGGTCTTATTGCCGATATTTCCACACCTGACTATGAAACAAGACTTGCTATCATAAACAGAAAGTCCGAACTTCTTGAACTCAAAATGCCGACAGAGGTTGCAGAATTCATGGCTAACCGCCTGAAATCCAACATCAGACAGCTTGAAGGTGCGGTAATCAGACTTAAAGCTCTCAATCACCTCGCAGGAAGCCCGATTACAATTTCAATGGCTCAGAGTATCATAAGGGATGTTCTTACAGATGAACAGCCTATTCCGATTACGGTTGAGAAGATTATTTCTGAGGTTTCAACGGTTTACGGCGTATCTCCTGACGATATCCGCTCAAACAAGCGTTCACAGCAGGTTTCAATTGCACGTAAGGTTGCAATTTACGTTGTGAGAGAAATCACTCAGATGCCTCTTGCATCAATCGGAACAGAATTCGGCGGACGTGACCATTCTACTATCGTTTACTCAGTAAACAGCGTAACAGAGGCTATAAACAAGGATTCAAACCTCAGTAACCTCGTAAACGACATCATCAAGAATATTCGTGACAAGAGCAAGGCATAAGCCTTCGGCTCATACAGTGTCGGATGAGGCATTGATTTTCAAAAATGTTTCACATGGAACAATCCCCCTGTTGAAAGATTCTGTTTCACATTAAAAATCAGCTTTTTTCGTATCGGAATCACTCAACTGTTGAATTGGTTGACAAACAGTTTTTCAACCAGCTTTTCAACAGAGTGTTGAAAAGTCTGTGGATAAAAAAATAATTCACTCTTTCGGAAAAGACGGGAATATTGTCGGATGCTGATTTGCAGTTCATTCTGCTTTTTCAACTGTTTCAGTTTTCAACATCTGACATTTTCAGCATGGTTGAATCCGTCCGTCAGACGGTGCGGTTCAATTCCACATTTTTATCCACTATCTTTCCCTTTCAACTCCACATTCTTCAACCTCATTAACAATGAGTTCGGGGCATGAAAATCTTTGCACATTTATCAAAAATCTGACAACACCCGTCTGTGGAGGGTTTTAAGGCTGTATTTCCTGCAAAATCGGGTAAACTGACTTTTCCACAGCCCCTACTACTACTACTATAATATATTAATATATATCATATTATTTCATATACTGAATTCATGTCATATCATTTCATACATGAGGCTTCGCCTCTTACGGAATACTCCGCATATAACATTGTATATGACGGAAAATTCCGTTTTACAGAGTGTATAGGAATGGTATCTGAAAAATATATATGAAGCGAAAACATACGGAAAATACCTTGTTTTTAAGGTCTGTATAATCGGCTGTATCTTTTTAGTGATACAGTCTCGGAGGTAACTAATGAAATTTATATGCAACAAAACCGCACTCAGCGAGGCTATTGCCAATGTTTCAAGAGCGGTTTCACCAAAATCATCAATTCCCGCCCTTGAGGGTATCAAGGTAAGCATCTCACCTAATCAGGTTGAGCTTACCGCATACAATCTTGAGCTCGGAATCAGAACAACAATCGGTGCGGCTACCGATGATACAGGAGAGTTCGTTGTAAGTTCAAGACTTTTCAGCGAGTTCACAAGAAGAATGTCGGGCGATACAATCGACTTTGAGGTTGACGAAAACAATGTTGTAAAGCTTTCATGCAGTGCGACTGAGTGCAGTTTCTCTGCTATGTCGGCAGGTGAATTCCCCGACCTCCCTGTTGTTGACACAGAAAACGGATTCCACCTCAGTCAGAGACTTTTAAAGTCAATGATTAACATGACAAGCTATGCCGCATCAACAAATGAAAGCAAGCCTGTTCTCACAGGAGAACTTTTCGATATCAGCGGCGGAGTTTTCAATCTCGTTGCAATTGACGGTTTCAGAATCGCAATAAGAACAGAGGCTGCCGCAAACAATGACGTTCATAATTTCGTTGTTCCGAAAAAGGCTCTCCTCGAAGTTTCTTCACTTGTAAAGGATGATGAGGATAAACTCATCACAATTTTCAATAACGAAAGACACATTGTTTTTCAGCTTGGAAATGTGTTTGTATATTCAAGACTTCTTGCAGGTCAGTTCCATAACTATAAGCTGAGTATTCCTACAGAATGCAAAACAGAGGTTATTCTCAGCAAGAGGGATATTGTAACCTGTCTTGAAAGATGTGCGCTCATTATCGACGAGAAGAACAAATGCCCGATAAGATGCGAAATCGGAAACGGAGTAATGAAGATAAGCTGCAAGACGGGAATCGGCAGAGTAAACGACGCTATAAACGCTGATATCTCAGGTGAGGCGGTTACAATAGGATTCAATAACAAGCTGATGCTTGAGGCTCTTAAAGCCGCTGAGGGCGACAGGATAAAGGTTCGTTTCAATGGTGCAATGAAGGTTATTCAGCTTCTTCCGCTTGAGGGAGAAAGCTATATGTTCCTTGTAATGCCGATTCAGCTTAAAAACTGAGGACGGAGGATAATTTGATTATGGCGAATGAAATTAAAATTACGACAGAATTCATAAAGCTCGATGCACTCCTCAAATTTGCAGGTCTTGTCGGAACAGGCGGAGAGGCAAAAATGCTCATACTTGACGGATGCGTTACCGTAAACGGTGAGGTATGCACCATGAGAGGAAAGAAAATCCGTTCGGGTGACAGCGTATCAGTCAACGGTGCAGAGGTAACAGTGGTTTGATAATTACCTATGCTGAGGCTGAAGGTTTCAGAAATCTTGAGGGAATTTCGTTTGAACCCGATCCGAAATACAATATAATAGTCGGTGCAAATGCACAGGGCAAGACAAATCTGCTTGAGGCTATGTGGGTATTATCGGGATGCAGAAGCTTTCGTGGTTCAAAGGAGAACGACTATATCTGTCTCGGCGGCAGTAAAATGTCGGTGGGAGTTAAGATTCTCGACAGCGTGAGGGAACAGAAAATCAAATTCGAGATGACAAGAAACCGCACATCCCCGAAAACGATTCTCTTAAACGGAGTAAAACAAAAGGGTACAAGGGCTTTGTTTGACGTTTTCAAGTGCATAGCCTTCATACCCGATGATGTAGAGATAATAAAGGGTTCTCCCGAAAAAAGACGTAATTTCATTGATATGGCGGCTTCACAGCTTAATCCTGTGTTCGTTCTTCATATCACGAAGCACAATGCAATCATGAATCAGCGAAACGCACTTCTCAAAGAAATCATGCAGGGAAATGCGAAAAGGGATGTACTCGAAATATGGGACAGACAGGCGGCTCATGAGGGTTCACTGATTTCCTATATGAGAAACGAGTATATCGAAAGGATAAACGAAATCTGCGGAAGACTTTACCGCACAATTTCGGGTGGAACAGAGGATATGGAGCTTGAATACAGGTCATCCGTATTCCGTCCCGAAGATTTTAAGAATCCCTGCAATGAGAGTGCATACGAACAGTATTTCATGAAACTGAGGGAGACCGCAGAATATGACATACGCACAGGTTCAACCCATACGGGTGTGAATCGTGATGAAATAGTAATAAAAATAAACGGAATGAGTGCGAAGGACTATGGTTCACAGGGACAGAAAAAAAGTGCCGCACTTGTTATGAAACTCGCACAGGCTGAAATATTTACAAAGAGATCGAAAGATCCTCCCGTTGTATTTCTTGATGATGTAATGGGAGAGCTTGACGAGAGCAGACAGAGATTCGTCTTTGATATGATAAAGGATATGCAGGTGTTTCTCACAACACCGAATGAAAGCGCATTGCTTCCCGAAATAAAGGGAAAAATTCTCAGAATAAGCGGAGGAAGGATAACTGATGAAGGATGCAGTTTATCTTCACATAGGGAATGATTATTCCGTTGAGGTGAGTGATATTGTGGGTATTTTCGATATGGATAATACCACGATTGAGAAATGCACCAAGACTTTTCTTGAAAAAGCTGAAAAAGACGGAATATGCGTGTATACGACCTATGAACTCCCGAAAAGTTTTATTATTACTCAGAAAAACGGAAAAAATATCGTTTATATCTCCCAGCTTTCAGCAGGTACCCTCAGAAAGAGACTGCTTAACGGCGGGGGGATACAAGCTTAGCAAGCTTGACCGCAGTTCACGCTCTCGCTCGTTCCACTCGCTCACTACTAACGAACGCTGTGGTTCTTATCCGCGGTTGTAATAAATGTGAATAGAACATTGTAGGGGCGGCGTTTCGCCGCCCGTGGATTTACAAAAAATTCATGGTGCAGAATCAAACATGACACAAAAATAAATAATTTAATTTGTGAACCGAAATTTTTAATCATAATAAACGAAAAAACATAATGTTTACATACAACACAAATTGCTGGAGGTAAATAAATGAATCAGCAGAACAACAATTACGATGAAAACGATATACAGGTCCTTGAGGGACTTGAAGCGGTACGAAAAAGACCGGGTATGTATATCGGTTCAACAGGTCCGGGAGGACTGCATCACCTTGTCTATGAGATTGTTGACAACTCAATTGACGAGGCACTTGCAGGCTACTGCACCGAGATAACCGTTGAGATTCTCAAAGGCGATATTATCAGAGTATCCGATAACGGACGTGGTATTCCTGTAGGAATCCATCCGAAGGAGGGTATTTCTGCGGCTACGGTCGTTTATACCGTTCTCCACGCAGGAGGTAAATTCGGCGGCGGCGGATACAAGGTTTCGGGCGGTCTGCACGGTGTTGGTGCGTCAGTAGTTAATGCACTTTCCGAGTGGCTTGAACTTACCGTACATGACGGAAAAAATGTCTACTTCCAGCGTTTTGAGCGTGGAAAGTATGACGAGGAACTCAAAGTTACCGGCACTACCGACAGAACAGGTACAAGCGTTACTTTCAAGGCTGATGCTGAAATTTTTGAAAGTACGGTTTATGAATATGAGGTTCTCTTAAAGAGACTTCGTGAACAGGCTTTCCTCAACGCAGGAATCAAAATCGTATTCACAGACAGACGTGATGAGGAGAATATTCAGGGCGAAACCCTCCACTATGAGGGCGGTATCCGTCAGTTTGTAGAACACATCCACACCACAAGAGGTCTTGAATCCCTCAGCGGTGAGGTTATCTATATTTCGGGTATGCAGGGTGATTCATTCGCTGAAATCGCTCTGCAGTACAACGACAGCTACAATGAGGTTATTCTCTCATTTGCAAACAATATCCACACCAAAGACGGTGGTTCGCATGAAACAGGCTTCAAAAATGCTCTCACAAAGGTTATAAACGAGTATGGAAAGAAAATGGGACTCCTCAAAGATAAGGAGAAACTCATGGGTGATGATGTACGTGAGGGACTTACAGCCGTTATTTCGGTAAAGCTGACTGAATGCGAATTCGAGGGACAGACAAAGGGACGACTCGGAAATCCCGAAGTAAAGCCTTTTGTTGAAAAACTCGTAATGGAAAAGCTTATGAATTTCCTCGAAGAAAATCCCGATATCGCAAAGATGATTTTCGAGAAAAGCGTTTCCGCACTCAAAGCGAGAGAAGCCGCTAAACGTGCGAGAGAGGCTGAAAGAAACAAGAATGCCTTTGGAAAATCTGCTATGCCCGAAAAGCTTGCAGACTGTTCCGAGAGGGACAACAGATACACAGAAATCTACATCGTAGAGGGAGACTCTGCGGGTGGTTCTGCAAAACAGGGACGTGACAGACGTTATCAGGCTATCCTTGCTTTATGGGGCAAGATGCTCAACGTAGAAAAGGCAAGAATCGACAAGATTTACGGAAACGAAAAGCTTGCGCCTGTTGTTACCGCACTTGGTACGGGCATAGGTGAGGATTTCGATATCGAGAAGCTTCGCTACGGAAAAGTAATCATCATGGCGGATGCCGACGTTGACGGTATGCATATCAGAACACTTCTTCTCACATTCTTCTTCCGTTTCATGAGACCTCTCATCACAAACGGAAACGTATACATAGCACAGCCGCCTCTTTTCAAGGTTGAGAGAAAGAAGGATGTGCGCTACGCTTTCTCAGACGAGGAGAGAGACAGATATATAGACGAACTTTCAGAGGGCGGCAAACATAAGGATGTCGCTGTACAGCGTTACAAAGGTCTTGGTGAGATGGATCCCGAACAGCTTTGGGAAACAACAATGGATCCCGAAAGACGAACAATTGTCAAAATCAACATGGAGGATGCCCTCAAAGCAGACGAGGTATTCTCAATTCTCATGGGTGACAAGGTTGAACCGAGACGACTTTTCATCGAGAAAAACGCTAAATTCGCCCAGAATCTTGACGTATAATTGTATTGTGAATCATGGGCGGTCGGGGACGCCGTCCCCTACAATGGGTGCAATGAAATCCACGATTGAAAAAATCGGATAGAATATCGTAGGGGCGGGCGTCCCCGACCGCCCGAATTGATTTCAATTTATTTTCGGGTTCGGGACGTCGAGGACGCCGTCCCCTACAGGTTGAAACTTTAATATATCAAAAAATTCGGAGGAAAAATGAACGAAAATTACAGACTCACAAAAGAGTATAAAATATCAAAGGACATTTTCCGTGAGGGCTACAGGGCTTATCAGAAGAAATATGTTTACCCGAAAAGTTATGTTTTTATGGGAATTTTTATTCTCCTTGCGGCTGATTTCGTTCATGCGGCGGTTAAATCACCCGATAATTTCATGGCTTATATTCTCATTGTGCTGTGTCTGAGCATGGTTTTCAGAGAATGGTACAATCCGAGAAAAATCCGCAGAAATCTTGTGGATTCCTACGGAGAACTTGAAAATACGGTTTACAGGGCTTCTTTCGCTGATGACCACATCATGATTGAAACTGTTTCAGAGGTTACTGTTACTGATGAAAATGAAGAACCCGAACCGCTCCCCGAACCTGTTAAAATCCCGAAGGATGAGAAATTCCACTTTCACGAATATGATGATTTTGCTGTTATCGACTACGGAAAGGCTATGGTTTACATTATCCCCAAAAAGGATTTTTCCGAGGACGATATAAAAATCATGCGTGAATGTTCGATATTAAATTCGTGATTGAAAAAATCGCATTAAAAAATAAAAATACCTTACTAAGTCTGGAGGTAAAAAGAAATTGCTATATAATGACAACACAAAAGTAATACATCAGGAACTCGTTGACGAAATGGAAAATTCCATGCTCAATTACGCTATGTCCGTAATCGTTTCAAGAGCGCTGCCCGATGTAAGAGACGGATTGAAGCCTGTTCACAGACGTATTCTCTATACGCTCCATGAGAACGGTCTTACTCCTGAAAAAGCATACAGAAAATGCGCCGATACCGTCGGTGCTGTACTCGGTCGTTATCACCCGCATGGTGACGCTTCCGTTTATGATGCACTCGTAAGACTTGCACAGGATTTCTCAATGAGATATCCCCTCGTTGACGGTCACGGAAACTTCGGTTCAATCGACGGTGACGGTCCTGCCGCTTACCGTTATACCGAGGCTAAAATGGCAAAGCTTACTCTCGATATGCTTACCGATATCAACAAGGAAACTGTTGATTTTATTCCTAACTATGACGACCGTCTGAAAGAACCTGCTGTTCTCCCCTCACGTTTCCCGAATCTCCTCGTAAACGGTTCTGTGGGTATTGCGGTAGGTATGGCAACAAATGTCCCTCCGCATAATCTCGGAGAGGTTATAGATGCTTTGCAGTGCCTTATTGATGATCCCGACTGTACTCTTGAACAGCTTATGGAACACATCAAGGGACCTGATTTCCCGACGGGCGGCATCATCATGGGTAAGGCAGGAATCCGTGCCGCTTACGGTACGGGAAAGGGCAAGATTATACTCAGAAGCCGCACACATTTCGAGGAAATCAAGGGCAGAAACTGTATCATAGTTGACGAAATTCCATATATGCTCCGTAAGGAAAGACTTATCAAGAGCATTCAGCAGCTTTGCAAGGACAAGCGTATTGAGGGCATTTATGACCTCAATGATGAGTCAGACAAGGACGGTATGAGAATTGTTATCGAACTTAAAAAGGATGCAATTCCCGAAATTGTCCGCAACAAGCTCTTTGCACTTACACAGCTTCAGGATTCTGTGGGAATTATCATGCTTGCGCTTGTAAACGGTGAGCCTAAGATTCTCACACTCAAGGAAATGCTCACACATTACCTCAATTTCCAGGTTGACGTAATTCAGAGAAGAACACGCTTCGACCTCAGAAAGGCACGTGAGAGAGCGCATATCTTACAGGGCTTTATCCTTGCCGCAGACTACATTGACGAGGTAATCTCAATCATCAGAAGCAGCAGCACAATCCCTGAGGCTAAGGAAAGACTTATGGAGAGATTCAAGGATATTGACCTCTCTGCGCTTCTCGACAGGGCACAGTATGACATGACAGGCATCACCCTCGATAAGCAGGTAGGACTTTCATCCGAACAGGCTGAGGCTATCGTTCAGATGCGTCTCGGTGCTTTGACAGGTCTTGAAAGACAGAAAATCACAGATGAACTCTATGAACTCTTAAAGAAGATTTCCGACTATGAGGATATTCTCGCAAATGTAAGCAGAGTTTACGAAATCATCATGAACGACCTCAACGTAATCAGAAAGAAATTCAGCGATAACAGAAGAACTGATATCGAGGCTGTAAGCGGTGAGGTTGATATCGAGGACCTTATCCCCGAAGAAGAATGCGTTGTAACGCTCACAAATAACGGTTATATCAAGCGTATGCCCCTTGCTGAGTATAAGACACAGAATCGTGGCGGACGTGGTGTAAACGGTATGAAACAGCGTGAGGAGGACTTTGTACAGGAAATGTTTATCTGCGGTTCGCATGACAGCATACTGTTCATTTCTGACAAGGGTATCATGTACAAGCTGAAATGCTATGAAATCCCCGACGGTTCAAAGGCTTCAAGAGGCTTCAATCTTGTAAACCTCATTTCACTCACAGACAACGAGAAAATCACTTCAATGCTGAGAGTAACCGAATTCAGCGAGGATAAATTCATTACCTTCGTAACAAGAAACGGTAAAATCAAGAGAACAAATCTTTTCGCATACAGAAATGTCAGAAAGAACGGTCTTATTGCAATCGGTCTTGATGAGGGCGACGAAATCGCAGGAGTAAGAATGACAGACGGTTCAAATCGTGTGTTTATTGCAACTGCACAGGGTATGGCTATCTGTATCGAGGAAAGCAATGTGAGAGAGTTGTCACGTTCTGCACATGGTGTAAAGGGCATAAAGCTTCGTGAAGGCGACTACGTTGTAGGTATGGCGAGAGTGCGTGAGGGCGCAACACTTCTTACGGTATCTGAAAACGGTTTCGGAAAAAGAACGAGACTTGAAGATTACAGAATTCAGAACAGAGGCGGTTTCGGACTTAAAAACTACAAGACAGACGAAATCAGAGGAAATGTCTGCGGTATCAAGATAGTTGACGACACAGATGATATAATCCTCATTTCAAGCGAAGGTGTAATTATCAGAATCCTTGCAAGTGATGTCCGTATTATGGGACGTGGCGCAAAGGGTGTAAGAGTAATGCGTGTGGGCGAGGGTGCAAAGGTTGTTGCATTCACAAGAGCCGAGCATGACGAAAATGCTGAAACTGAAAAGGTTGAACAGCTTACAGAAGAACAGGCAAGACTTGCTGATGAAGAAGCTGCACTTGAAGAGCAGAATGAAGTGATTATTGAAGCAGAAGATATTGATGACGATGAAGAATAAAGCAAAAGCAATACTTGCGGCATCGGCTGTGGTGTTTTCGGCGTATGCGTATGCCGAAAACAAGCTGATGCTTAATATACGCAGGGAGAAAATCGGGGAAAGCGGAATCAGAATTCTGCAAATTTCCGACCTCCACAAGAGAAGCTTCGGCAAATACAATCTCGGTCTTGAATATGAAATTGCGGAAAAGACAAATCCCGACCTTATTTTCATTACGGGAGATATAATTTCACGCACCGAAACAAACTTCTCAAACGTGAGAAATCTTATTTACAGACTGAGCGAAATTGCGCCCGTTTACATGATAAACGGAAATCATGAGCAGAGTCTCCCGATAGATGCCTATGAGGAATTTATAAAAATTCCCGAAACATACGGTGTGAAATATCTGAGAAACAGCTCTGCAAAAGTGCGTGTAAAGGGAAAAAATTTCAGAATTTTCGGAGTTGAGCCGAAATACACGACCTATAAGCGTGGAAAAAGCTATCGACACCTTGATGAAGTGGATTTAAAGGAAATGAACAGGCTTTTAGGCGAATGTCCCGAAAATGATGAGGAGATAATTCTCCTTGCGCACAATCCGAAATTTGCGGATGCCTATGCACAATGGGGAGCGGATTATACATTCAGCGGTCATGTGCATGGCGGAATTGTGAGAATTTTCGGCACAGGACTTCTTTCGCCCGAAAGAAAATTCCTCCCGAAATACACAAAGGGCATTTACGATATCGGAAGAATGAAACTTTTTGTGACATCAGGGCTTGGAAAATTAAGATTATTCAATCCCCCCGAAATCGTTATGTATGAATTATAAACTATACACCCCATGTGAAAACATGGGGTGTTTTGCGTGTTGAAAAACTATATTATATCCCGATTTATTGCAAACGTGGGATTTACTTCGATTCCATAAAAAACGAGCGAGTGGAACGAGCGACAACGTGAACTGCCTGTCGGTGCTACCGACTGTAGGGGTGGGCGTCCCCGACCACCCCCGATTTGGGTTTAATGTGTTTTATGATTGGGGACGTCGAGGACGCCGTCCCCTACACATTCATTTCAAACGTGGGATTTATTTTGATTTCATAAAAAACGAGCGAGGAACGAGCGATAGCGTGAATTGCCTGTCGGTGCTACCGACTGTAGGGGTGGGCGTCCCCCGACCACCCCGATTGGTTTTTCAATTTATTTTCGGTGTCGGGACGTCGAGGACGCCGTCCCCTACAGATTCATTTCAAACGTGGGATTTACTTCGATTCCATAAAAAACGAGCGAGTGGAACGAGCGACAACGTGAACTGCGGTCAAGCTGGCTCAGCTTGTGACAAATATCACTGATGTAGTTACAATCGGCATCTTAACAAATGAAACTGAAAAGGCTATAATATAAACATAATAAAACTAAAGGCAATACCTCACAAAGCACGTCTTTGGACTTTGTACAAAATCTACTTGTATATTTTCCGTCATATCGCACAAAAATCTCTTGACTTGCGACAGCAAGCCTGCGAAATTTTTATGCACTCTGACAAAAAATCTGACTGCGTATCTTTTGCACAATCTTTGTGCGGTATTGCCTTAAACAGGAGATGGTTTATATGAAAGGCAATACTTCATCAGGTTTATTCAAAATTTCATTTGCTCCCTATATTCTGCTTATAATTTACAGCATTTACAGTTCGATAATCGGTATATCTGCGGGATTTTTCGGTTCAAGTAAGCTGTACTACGGATTTGAAGGCTATTCAACAGCGTTTATTTTCACAATATATTTGTTCTGGTACATATTCGCAGCCTGTCTTGTTATTCAGTTCGGAACTCTCATTTATGAGAAAATCAGATACAAATCAAAGGTTTGGAAATGTATTCTTTCGATGATTGGAATTTACCTCGCAGGATGTATCTGGTTGTTTTTTGAATAAAATTATGTGCGGTTCACCATAAATCGGTCGGTAGCACCGACGGGCAGTTCGCGTTGTCGCTCGTTCCTCGCTCGTTTTTTATTGAATTGAAGTAAATCCCACGTTTATAATAAATCGGAATAGAATGTGTAGGGGACGTCGGGGACGCCCGCCCCTACATCCCGAATATATTTTTTCGACACACAAAAACTCCGTATCATTTTACTGATACGGAGTTTTTTTCGGTATTAATCTGTTGTATCATAGGATGTTTCGGGTTCGGTTTCACCGTCCATACCGTCGATTACATCATCAACAGCATCTTCTGCGCCCTCGATAATATCTTCTCCTGCATCTTCAACACCGCTGAGAATATCCTTACCTGCATCAGCGGCACCGTCAACAGCATCTTTTACATGGTCGGCGGCGGTTTTATCTTCGGTTGTGGTGATGATTTCTGTTTCAGTTTTTGCAGGTGTGGTTTTTCTCCCCGATGTGACGGAGGAACTTGAATTTCCTGTTTTCCCCATGTTTCCACAGCCTGTTAAAACTGCACAAAGCGTCATCATAAGCGAGGTAATTGCTAAAATCTTTTTCATACAATCTTAATCCTTTTCAAAAAGTTATTGTAGACAGGTTTTCCACAATACATTTATATTGTTTGCAGGAAATCAAATATTATCCACATCTTTTTCAACTTTTCAATGGTGAAAACTACGTTGATATTAATGAGTTTTCCACTTTATCAACAGAGTTTTCAACACAGTAAATCTGAATCCACAACCAATTCAACAGCGTGTGGAAAACTTTTTAAAAGTCTCAACCTGCGGATTTAGGACTATATTGCTCAGATAATGTCGAATTTTTTAAAATCCGCAAAATCGGGACAAGGTGAATTATGAGCAATATTCTCCTATATTTTCATGTATTTCCGAACCTCTGTATTTGTTGGTTATAATGCACAAATAAAATACCGTCTGATTGACATATACCACATTTGATTTTTATATAAATCACAATCGGAGCATAATTATAATGTGATATTGTATCACAATGCCAAATTTAAAATAATACACTTGCATTATATATTATATTGTGGTAAAATACATACTATACACAGAAGAAAGAAAGGATTTATATGGATAAAGCAGATACAGGTAAAATTATTTTTGTAGTTGCAATGATGGTGTTTTCGGCTCTTTTTTCAAGCACAGAAACAGCGTATTCAAGCGTAAACAAGCTGAGACTTAAAAATTATGAAGCACAGGGCAACAAGAAAGCCTCAAAGGCACTCATACTTGCGAACAAATTTGACGAGGTTCTTACTGCGGTTCTCATAGGCAACAATATCGTGAATATTGCCTGTTCTTCGGTAAGCACGATTATTTTCATAAATATTTTCGGCTCAAAGGGTGCAGGAATTTCAACTGCGGTAATTACGGTTCTTGTTCTGATTTTCTGCGAGGTTCTCCCGAAATCCTACGCAAAGAAAAATGCGGAGAAACTCGCTTTAATGTTCGCCTCTCCCCTTTCGGTTCTCGTTGCGGTTCTCAAACCTGCGGTTATTTGCTTCAATAAGCTTTCCTCAATCGTCGCAAAGGAAACGGATAATCCGAGCGTTACGGAAGATGAACTGAAATACATGATTGACGAAATCGAGGAACAGGGCGTTATTGAGGAACAGGAAAGCGAACTCGTAAAAAGTGCGCTTGAATTCGATGAAATCACAGTAAATGAGATTCTCATTCCGAGAGTAAAGGTAGTCGGAATTGAAGCGAACTCCACAATCGACGAAATCAAGGGGATTTTCAGCGAGGAGATGTATTCAAGGCTTCCTGTTTATGAAAAAAGCCTTGACAATATCGTGGGAATCATCACAAACAAGGCATTTTTCAAAATGCTTGTAGAGAAAAAGAACGATATATCGGGGATTATACAGGATGTTCCTTTTATTGCCGATTCAAAGCTTATAAGCGAGGCTATGAAGGATATGCAGAGGTCGAAGGTTCATCTTGCTGTCGTAACAGACCAGTACGGAGGAACAAAGGGAATAATCACCCTTGAGGACATAATTGAGGAACTTGTGGGCGAGATTTACGACGAGGATGACGAAATCGTAACCAATATTTTCAGAATTGCCGAGAATAAATATGAGGTTGCGGGAGATATGAGCGTAAGCGAATTACTGGAAAAACTTGAGCTTGACGAGGATATGATACATACCGATTATACCTCAGTCGGAGGATGGGTTACAGATGTAATGGAGAGAATCCCCGACGAAAACGAAACAGCCGAAACAGGAATTTTCAGACTTAAAGCCTCAAAGGTCACAGACCAGACCGTTGAAAAGGTCATTATTGAAATTTTAAACGAGAAAAAAACAGAAGAATAAAAAAAATCCGTATCAGAAATGATACGGATTTTTTCGAGCTGAGCCAGCTCGACCGCAATTCGTGCTGTCGCTCGTTCCTCGCTCACTCTTTACGAAACTGTAGTCATATCCACGTTTGTAATGAATATGAATCGCACATTGTAGGGGACGACTCCCCCGACGTCCCGACACCGAAAATAAATTCAAACCCGAATCGGGACAGATTAAATCCTTGTTTTTAAAATCCTGTAAGCATTGTAAAGCGGAACATCCTCATCGGGAATGGGTTTTGCTTCGATAAACAGCACAATTCTTCCGCTTCCTATGTCGGTTGCAAGATCGGTAAGCACGATATTTTTTCCGTCTGCGAGGTAAATTGTCATTCTCAGACGTTCCTCTGTATAATGACGGTATTTGCTGTGGCGGTATTTTTTGTAGCGTTCAATATGTATATCCGAAATATCCGGGTAGCTTATTTCCTTTTTGCTGAGAATGTGTTTTATCTGCATTTTATCATCGTCAATCGTGAGAGTTGTTCCCACAGCCTGTTCTGCGAAATACAGAACAATTCCTGCAATCGCTGACAATGTGCTTATTGCAGTTGAAACAATCGCAAGTATATAGAAAATCTTTATTAAAATATTCGACTCAACAACTGTTGCAACACTGAACAGAAAAATTGAAATAATCAGAAAAATTGGAAAAAACAGCGCAACCAAAATAATTTCCTTCATTTCATGTCTTATTTTGAATACCATAATTAAATCCCCTTTAAAATTATTAATTTATTACCCTATAAATTCACGGATGAGTGATGTTTTCGGCACATCATCTGAACCAATCGGTTCGGTGTTTTCAAGAACTCTTGTAACGTCGGCAAGTTCGGGAATATCCGAAAGCTCATGCAGATTTTCAAGGAGAAATTCCCTGTATACGTTGAGTTCGTATGCTATAAATGTATCAATGTCATAGTCTGAACGGTGCTTGTAAGGCATTATGTACTTGTTTTCGCCCGATTCTACGCCCTCAAACATATTCATTGTCTCAATGAATGAACGGTCTCTGAATTTCTTGTCACGAAGCATTCTTCTGAGAAGTCGGATTTTTGAGGGATGAAGAATAAGGTCATCACAGGTGATTCTCGTTCTCACGCTGACATAGAGTTTCCATATTTTCTCGTCGGGTACGGTTATTACTGAGGGATTAAGTGCATGGATACCCTCAAAAATTACAAGCTCCCCTGCCCTGCGCTTAAAGATTTTTCCCGATTTTTCGCTTGTTGAGGTTGCGAAGTTGTAACGTGGGAGTTCAACCTCCTCACATTTTCCAATTGCCTCAATCTGTTCATTCAGAAGCGTCTTGTTCATTCTTTCGGGAGATTCAAGATCCATTTTTCCGAGTGCGGCAAGTTTTTTCTGTTCCTCTGTGAGAGAATTGAAATAATTGTCCATCGAGAGTGTATGTGTGGGACATCCCTTTTCATTGAGAAGTTTCTCTATCATGAGGGCTGTTGTGGTTTTTCCCGAACCCGAAGGCCCCGAAAGAAGAATTACGGGACGTTCATTTTTCGCCTTTACGATTTCGTCTGCGATTTTTTCAAGCTGATAGCGGTATGCAATGTCAGCCTCGTATATGAATTTCGGTGTATCATCATAAATTGCTGTGTTAATGCGGTTTATTTCAATGTTCATGAAATCACTCCTTTTCGTCCTGCAATATGTTGTTATTCACAAAAATCAGCGGAGATTTTGTCTATATCGCTTTATTTTGATTTTGATATTGCATAATTATGAATATTATGTTATAATGAAAAAAATTTTTTTGGGGGTAAACATTATGAAATCTGCTTTAAGCAAAATAGTGACCGTCCTTGTAATCGGGCTTCTTGTTTTCGGGGGTTATATGATTAAAAAGAACAGTCCTGAAGAACAAAACAAACAGCAGGACTATCAGACGCTGCAGCTTGTGGCTGATGCCACAGGAAAAGCATTGGGAAATACAAGTCCTTCGGATTTCGATAAGCCTGTTCAGAATGAATGGTATCAGTTTGAACTGAGTATACTTTATGCAAATCCGAATCAGAATGACCTGTATTTCAAATTCGACAGACAACTCAGAGATGAACTCGGAGAGAACTTCCCTACCCGACTTTTGTCAACGGGTGAACCCATTGTAGTTCGCCTGCAGCCGACACTCGGACAATATGAAATCCATGTCGGAAATACCTGCAACGGTGACACAATGGTATATCCTTACTGGAAATACAAGGGACTTCCGAAAAAGTAAGCATTACATTTGTATGTCGAAAAGATATATATAACCGGATAACTGCGGGCGGCTGAATGCCGTCCGGTTTTTTTGCGGAAAAAACCGAAAAACGGTAATTCCTCAGCGTTATGCTTTCTGTTCTTTTGCTTTTTTTGAGATAACGTACAGCATGAATGCAGAACCTCCGAGAAGTACGATTGTTGTGAAAATACTTCCCTCAATTCCGAATGTGCCGCCTGTGAGATATTTGTTTCCGCTGACCTGCGATACTGTGAATACCGAATCCGCTGAAACTGCACCGCTTACGCTGATTCCGTAGAAATTGCCCTGAACGAAATTCCATACCGAATGTATTGCACAGGCTCCCCATATATCATCGTATGCGATAATGTAAAGTCCTGCGAATACTCCGAAAAGCGTGAGATTGAAGAATACAAAAAGTCCGAATCCCGGATTTGATGCGTGTGCAAGTCCGAAAGCCGCCGAACTTACAATAACTGCAAAGGCTGTTCCATGCTTTCCGCCGAGGCTGTTCATAAAATAGCCTCTGAATATGAATTCCTCACTCATTCCCTGAATGAAAAATCCGAACATATACAGAAGAATTATTCCTGCGCTGAAATTCCCCGAAAATGCAATGCTGTTCGCTCTGCATAACACAGAAAGAAGCGTTATCACCGTCATAAGTCCGAATCCTGTGATTATTCCCCTGAGATAATGCGGAATTATTTTTTCCTTTCGCATACCCATTGAACCGAGTGAACGCTTTTCAATGAATCTGCAATATATAATTGCCGATATTGTGCCGAAAACAGTACAGAAAAGTGACGGAATCATAACTTTCGGAGCCATTGTTGTTTCAATCGAAATCTCCATTATTTTCTGATACATTTCCCTGAAATTCATTGCAGAACTGATATCAAAAAGACCTTCTTCCGCCATTCTTCTCATAAGTTCGGGAGTTGAAATAAATGAAGGTACAATCCCCTCAAGAATCAGCACAACTATCATGAACGCAATGAAAATAAGAATCATAAGTGCCGAATTTTTCGGTCCTCTTGATCTGGAGGATTCTTCAAACATTTTTGGTCTGTAATTCTTCATAAATACTCCTTATAAAATACAGGGGACATTGTCCCCTGTTATTATCATTTTGCCCCGTTCATTATGCCTTTGAGGATTTTTTCATTCCATGTGAGATTTCCACGCTTGAAGATTCCGAAACTTGAATTCCCCGACATCTGACAGTTATCCCATACGAAACATTTGATTCCGTTGAGTTTTGCACGTGAGATGTAGTGTGAATAATATTCTGCCCTCACATCATCCGATGCAGCCGCCTGACAGCCGAATTCGTCGATTATGACAGGTATTCCGTTATCTATGAAATTTCTCTTTAAATATGCGAATTTTGCTTCAATTTCACTCTTTCCCGCATCATCAAACACAGTTGTCTGACCGTCTGAGAATTTCCACGGTGCATAGTAATGAACATTGAGTATGATATTTTTTCCTCTCGGAACAACAACATCATTGAGTGCGGCTTCCTCTGCGCAGGCACCGTATGTCGAAACGACAAGGGTTCTGTCGGCATTGTTTCCGCCTGTTTCACGTACAGTATCAACGAATGCCTGAATATAGCCGTTTACCACTTCCCTTTCCTCGTGTGTTCCGCCCATCCATTCAAGTTCGCTTCCGATGTTTCGTGTTTCGTTTATGCCCTCGAATATCAGCCTGTCATCGTAATCGCTGAAATTCTCCGCAATCTGTTTCCATATACTGCATAATTTTTTTGTGTTTGCCTCCGCCTTTGAAGGAATCGGAGAAAGCCACACATAATCATCATGGTGTACATTGATTATTACATACATACCGATGTCGTATGCATAATCAACAACTTCCTGAACTCTGTCCATCCATTCTTTCTGAATGGTGTCACCATCCATGTGTTCGCACCACGTTACAGGAATACGAACCGCATTGAATCCTGCATCCTTAACGCTCTGCATTATTTCGGGGGTTGTCTTTACATTTCCCCAGCCTATTTCGGTATAAAGACCTTTTTTGCCAGTATCGTATGATTCGAGGGAATTTCCGAGATTCCAGCCGACCTTGATATCATTTACTATCTCAGCCGAGGTTCTGAATCCTGTATCGGGGGTTTCCTCTTTAATCTCCGCATCATTTTTTACGGGAGTACCTTCTGTTTTCATTCCGCCACTACCTTCACTATATTTTATCGTTACTGAATCGAGGGTGATTTCGGGCTGTTCGCTCCACCAGTAACCCAGCGTGAACATTCCGTCATCAGCAATTATTTCTTTTATATCATCAGGGATAATCCACGAGAATTCAGCCGATGAATCACCCGTGAAAACAGCCTTCTGAACTGACATATAACTGCCGAGTGATGAACTGTAACCCAGAGAGTAGACAAGCTGTTTTAATTTACCGCCCGAACTTACGCGGAATTCCGCCGCCTGAGGTGTTACTCCTGCGGGATAAAACGCAGGTATATAAATTATGCTGCTGTCTGAATCGAGTGATACTGATTCACCTATATTGTCAGAAGTTGTACCGTCTACGGGAATATCCCTTGTTCTTGTGAAACTGCATGATACGCTTTCAACCTTTATGGTTGATGCACCGCCCCACCAGTAGCCGAAATGCAGTTCTCCGTCAGTATCTGTGTAATCTTTTATGTTATCGGGAACTTTCCATGTTATTTCTCCGTAAGTTCCCTCAGTAGGTGAAGTGAATTCATCCGACTGAAACCATCCGTCGTCGGTTGCGGCAGAACATCCGTTCTTGACCGAAATTCCGCATCCGCCCTTGAAAGTACCGATATTATTTCCGTCATTTGAATAAATCACGAAACTGAATGATTCAATTTTGTCTCCATCCTCAATAAGTGACGAAAGAGGTATTGAAATTTCATTTTTGCCCTTTGTGTACTCGATAACCTTTTCCACAGGAACTTTAACGCTGTCATGGGAAGTAAAGGTTTCAACAGGACTTATGTGTTCCGTAGCAGTTTCGGTTTTTGTTTCGGGTGGTTCATTCATATCTTCGATTCCGCCCGTAAAAATCGGAGTATTATTCGGTGCGGACGAAGATGTTTTATTATCTCCGCATCCTGTGAATGATGAAATCATCATCACAGCAGACATCAGAAACGCAAGTTTCTTTTTCATATATTCTCCTTATAAATAAAAACAACAATTATTCATTATAATTATATCATACTTTATAATTATATCATACTTTTTATAATAATGCAATATGTATTTTTATGAGAAAATTACATATTGAATTTAGGCAATACAGCATAAATTATAATAATAATAAAAGAAAATAATTGAAAAACGAAAAATAGTCTTTATTTTTCTGATTAAATGATGTATAATATGTAATGAGGTATTATTATTAAATGAGGTGAATTATGTCAGATAAACTTTCTCTTGGTATTGATGTAGGTTCAACTACCGTAAAAACAGTTATAACAGATTCGGAAGGGAATATTCTCTATTCCAAATATCAGCGTCACCTTTCAAAAGTAAAGGAAACCGTAACGGAACAGCTTAACATTATAAAATCGGATTATCCCGACAGAAGCTTCACAGTATGCATTACAGGTTCAGCAGGTCTCGGACTTGCGAATTCTGCGGGAATTTCCTTCGTTCAGGAAGTTCATGCGGCTTTTCTTGCCGTAAAGAAAAAACATCCCGATGCAGATGCTGTAATCGAACTCGGCGGAGAGGATGCAAAAATCATCTTCCTCACAGGCGGAGTTGAACAGCGTATGAACGGTTCATGTGCGGGAGGTACGGGTGCATTTATTGACCAGATGGCTACGCTTCTCGGAATTACAGCAGATAAACTCGATGAACTTTCATTGAAGGCGGCAAAAATCTATCCGATTGCATCAAGATGCGGAGTTTTTGCAAAATCAGATATACAGCCGCTTCTCAATCAGGGTGCTTCAAGAGAGGATATTTCCGCAAGTATTTTTCAGGCTGTCGTAGACCAGACAGTTTCGGGACTTGCACAGGGACGCTCAATTGAGGGAAAAGTCCTTTTCCTCGGCGGTCCGCTTTTCTTCCTCAAAGGTCTTAAAAAGGCTTTCGTGAATACTCTCGGTCTTGACGATGAACACGCAGTTTTTCCCGATGAAGCTCCTGTTTTCGTGGCTTACGGATGTTCTTTGTATTCAAAGGACTTAAAAGATACATACACAATGGAAGAACTCATTGAGAAAATTACAAATGCAAGAGTATCAGATAATATCGTAACAGGGGAGCCTCTTTTCAGTTCAAAGGACGAATATGATGAATTTATAAGGAGACACAGCAAATTCGACCTCGGATATGCGGATATACGCACATATTCGGGTGATGCCTACCTCGGAATTGATGCGGGTTCAACCACAACGAAACTCGTTCTCATTACCGATGACGGAAGAATCCTCTATCATCACTATTCATCAAATCAGGGACAGCCCCTCGATAAAATAGTTAAGCAGATAAAAAATATTTATAAAAATCTCAATCCGAAAATCAGAATCAGAGGCTCGGCTGTAACAGGCTATGGAGAAGACCTCATAAAATCGGGACTTTCCATTGATTTCGGAATTGTTGAGACAGTTGCACATTTCAAGGCGGCGGCTTATTTCTGTCCCGACGTTGATTTCATTATAGACATCGGCGGTCAGGATATCAAATGCTTCAAAATCAAGAACAAGAGTATCGACAGCATTATGCTGAATGAGGCTTGTTCTTCGGGATGCGGCTCATTCATTCAGACATTTGCAATGGCTCTCGGCTATGATATCTCAGAATTCTCAAAGCTCGGACTTTTCGCAAAGCATCCTGTTGACCTCGGCTCAAGATGTACGGTATTCATGAACAGCTCGGTTAAACAGGCTCAGAAAGACGGTGCAACGGTTGAGGATATTTCCGCAGGTCTTTCCTCATCAATCATCAAGAATGCGATTTACAAGGTAATCCGTGCGAATTCTCCCGACGAACTCGGAAAAAATATCGTTGTGCAGGGCGGTACTTTCCTCAATGATGCCGTACTGCGCTCATTTGAAAAGGAAATGGGAAGAAACGTAATCCGTCCGTCAATTTCGGGGCTTATGGGTGCTTTCGGATGTGCATTGTACGCAAAGGAACGCTCATCGGGTACAAGCTCACTCATTTCGTATGCGGAGCTTGACGATTTCTCATACACCTCAAAATCCGCACAGTGCGGAGGCTGTACAGCAAAATGTCAGCTCAACATAATCAATTTCGGCAAGGGCAAAAAATTCATTTCGGGAAACCGCTGTGAAAAGGGCGGGGGACTTGCAAAGAAAAACACCATCCCGAATCTCTATGAATACAAATACGACTATGTGAACGGACTCCGCACAATGCACCGTCCGAAAAAACCGAGGGCAACCGTCGGACTTCCTCTCGCTCTCAGTTTCTATGAGCAGATGCCTTTCTGGCATACACTTTTCACAACTCTCGGATTTGACGTTGTATTCTCGGAGGAAAGCTCACGTGATATGTACTATCTCGGACAGCATACAATTCCTTCTGATACGGTCTGCTATCCTGCAAAGCTTACTCACGGACATATTGAGGATTTACTCAACAAGGGCGTTGATTTCATATTCTACCCCTGCATGAGCTACAATATCGACGAGGGGGGAAGTGATAATCACTTCAACTGCCCGATTGTCGCATATTATCCCGAACTCCTCCTTGCAAACAATCCTGCGCTCAATGAAAAGAACTTCATTCATCCTTACATGGATCTGAATAACAAGGCGAATGTTGCGAGAGTTATCGCACAGTCTCTCAGGAGATACAATATCAGCGGAAAAATTCCCGAGGCAATAATCAAGGCTTACGGAGCAATGAACAAATACCGCTATGATGTGGCTGTACAGGCGGCTGATATAATTAAAAAGGCGAGAGCCGAAAACAGAAAAATAATCGTCCTTGCCGGAAGACCTTATCACGTTGACAAGGAGATAAATCACGGAATTCAGAAACTCATAACAAGCCTCGGAATGGCTGTTGTGACAGAGGACAGCGTTGCAAGACTTGTAAAAACCCCTGAACTGAATGTACTGAATCAATGGACATACCATGCAAGGCTTTATCGTGCGGCTGAATTCGTTACAACTCAGCCCGATATGCAGCTTATACAGCTTGTTTCATTCGGATGCGGAATCGACGCTGTAACATCCGATGAGGTGAGAAGTCTCCTCGAAAGCAAAGGAAAACTCTATACACAGCTTAAAATAGACGAGATAAACAATCTCGGTGCGGCAAAAATAAGACTGAGAAGCCTTGTTGCCGCTATGGAAAAATAAAAACGGAGGTATTTTATGGCTGAATACGCAAAGTTTACCGAGGAAATGAAAAAAACCCACAAAATCCTCGTACCCGATATGCTCCCTATACATTTCAAGCTTCTGATTGCGATTTTCGGGGCAAGCGGCTACAGAATGGAACTTCTGAAAAACGATTCACGCTCCGTAATCGACGAGGGACTTAAAAACGTGCATAATGATGCCTGTTATCCCGCATTGCTTGTAATCGGGCAGTTTATGGATGCCCTCAGCAGCGGAAAATACAATCCCGATAAAACCGCACTTCTCATCACTCAGACAGGCGGCGGATGCCGAGCATCAAACTATATTCATCTGCTCCGCAAGGCTGTTGACAAGAATTATCCGCAGATTCCCGTATGTTCGCTGAATTTCAGCGGTCTTGAAAAGGACAGCGCATTCAAAATCACACCGCTTATGTTCTTTAAGATGCTGTATGCTGTACTTTACGGAGATTTGCTCATGACCTGCTACAACAAATGCAGAGCCTATGAAAAAAATAAGGGCGAGTCAAAGGCTGTGCTTGAAAAATGGGAAAACCGTCTCGGAAATATTTTCCGCAGAAACAGCAAACTCTATCTCAAATCAAAGAGTATCTATAAGGATATTCTCGACGATTTCGGAGCAATTCCGCTTAGTGACGAGAAGAAAATAAAAGTCGGAATAGTAGGGGAGATATACGTAAAATATTCACCCCTTGCAAACAATCATCTTGAGGATTTCCTTATTTCCGAGGGATGTGAACCTGTTGTGCCTTCACTTCTTGAATTTGTAATGTACTGTGCGGCAGGAACTTTCAATGATGCCGATTTGTACGACAATCATACAATGAATACACGCATTTACAAAATCGGATATGAACTCATTTACGCAAAGCAGAAGGAACTCATAAACGTCATGGAAAAGCATGGAAAATTCGAGCCTCTGCATGATTTCGAGCATCTCAGAAAACTTGCCGACAAATACATAAATCAGGGTGTCGTAATGGGCGAGGGATGGCTTATCCCTGCTGAAATGGCGGCTCTTGCAAAGTCGGGAGTTGAAAATATAATCTGCGCACAGCCTTTCGGATGTCTGCCGAATCATATCGTGGCAAAGGGTATGTCGAGGGCAATAAAAGAGGATAATCCGAATGCAAATATCGTTGCGATTGACTATGACCCCGGTGCAACAAGGGTAAATCAGGAAAACCGAATCAAACTCATGCTTGCAAATGCGAGAAGAAGCTGACTCAGCTCGTAGGGGCGGGCGTCCCCGACCGCCCATTATTTACAAACGCTGTAGTTAAATCCGATATACATGGTATTTGAAAACAATTATCTGAACGGAATATAGTTCTTTGACACGCAGTCCGTACCGTATAAACGGTACGGATTTTTTTATCGGAAAAAATTTACTGTTGCTTTTTTGATTTTTCTGCATAGAATAAATTATATGGCAATGGATGATTCTTTGTGCAGAGGTGGTTTTTTTACCCATGAGAAGCCTCTGCACCATGAAGAATTTTTCGTTCCGTATTTGATATAGATTCTGATTTACTGTAGGGGTGGGCGTCCTCGACCACCCCGTCATTGTATTTCGGTATTTCCGATTTAGGGACGTCGAGGACGCCGTCCCCTACAATGTTCTACCCCGATTTATTTCAAACGTGGGATTTATTTTGATTTCATAAAAAACGAGCGAGGAACGAGCGATAGCGTGAACTGCCTGTCGGTGCTACCGACTGTATGGGCGGCGGTCCGCCGCCCTCATTTTTACCACAGCTTTTTCAACACACCTGCTCACCGACAGACTGTCGGTGAGTTTTTTTATTTTGGGCAATTATTTCGTATTTCCGTTTTGTTGCAAGTCCTCCTCTTATGTGTCTTTCCTTTTTATTCAGTTCAAGTATATCCTTAACCTGTCTGTACAGGGTGGCATTCTCTTTTTTAAGTCTTTCGCTTACATCCTTATGTACCGTACTTTTGCTTATCCCGAATTTTTTTGCGGCGGCTCTTACAGTTGATTTGTTCTCGGCAATATACTGACCGAGTATTACTGCACGTTGTTCGGGTGGGGTTCTCAAATGTATCACTCCTTATGAATATAATTACTCCATTTATATTCTGTGAAATGATGAAATATGATAAATTCATTTAACCGTAAATTCTGTGTATGATAAATAAAAATCAGCGTTGAAATTGTGCAGGTATACAAAGTTTAAAAAAACTTTTTCAATAGTCAAACGAAAACGTTTTACTTTTGGCATTTTCTGACCCCCTTATGAAAGGAGGTTTTGAAAATGTCAGCAAAAAATTATAAATCACAAAGAAACCTTTTCTGCTGCTGGTATGTTCTTCTCGGAAGTGTTGAGGAGGCGGCTCTCAAAGCAGGGTTCAGCAGTGAAGATGCTCTTGCTGAGGGTATCGCCTGTCTTAAATCAAAGGACTGTCAGAGAAAAATTCGGGAGGTGAGAAATATCGTCTCTGACGGAGAAAGCGTAATTTCGGGGCTGAAAAGACTTGCATTCGGAAAATGCTCGGACGCTGTGAAACTTGCGTTTTCGGAGGAACTTCCGCCGCCGCATATTCTTGAAAGACTCGACCTTTTCAATGTGTCTGAAATCAAACGTGCAAAGGGCGGTGTGGTTGAAATAAGATTCAGCGACAGACTTAAAGCTCTTGAAAAGCTGTATGAACTCGAAAATGCCTTTTCGGATTCCGACAAGGCGAAGGGGCTTATTGATGCTCTTACTTCTTCTGCGGAGGATGAAAATGGAGATTAAAAGACTTTCAGAAAAACAGAAAATCACTCTCAACTGGTGGTGCGGAAAGAAATATCGGGGATATGATGCAATTATATGCGACGGTGCTGTAAGAAGCGGAAAAACGCTTTCAATGTCGGTCGGTTTCGTATTATGGGCGGTCAGCAGTTTTAAAAACGGAACATTTGCGATATGCGGAAAAACCGTCACATCATTAAGGCGAAATGTTATAACTCCGCTTATCCCGATGCTGAAAGGCTACGGTTTTCAATGCACAGACAGAATCAGACGAAACTGTATCGACATCACATTAAACGGAAATACCTGTCGTTTTTATCTTTTCGGAGGAAAGGATGAGGGTTCGGCATCACTCATACAGGGCATTACGCTCTGCGGAGTTCTGCTTGATGAGGTTGCTCTCATGCCGAGGTCATTTGTGGAGCAGGCTCTTGCAAGATGTTCGGTAAGCGGCTCAAAAATGTGGTTCAACTGCAATCCCGATAATCCCTCACACTGGTTTTACAACGAGTGGATTAAAAAATCGAATGAGAAAAACGCTCTGTATCTTCATTTCACAATGGATGATAACCCCACGCTTTCGGATAAGATGAAAGAACGCTATAAAAGGCTTTATTCGGGTGCATTCTATGACAGATTCGTACTCGGAAAATGGACAGCCTCGGAAGGAGTTGTATATCCTGTGTTCAGCAGGGAAAAGCACGTTTATTCGGGAGATATCGAATGTGAGAAGTATGTAATTTCGTGTGATTACGGAACCGTAAATCCTTCATCATTCGGCTTGTGGGGACTTTCGGGAGGTGTGTGGCATCGTCTGAGAGAGTATTACTATTCATCAAAAAAGGAGGGGATTTCACGAACGGATGAGGAACATTATGCGGCACTTGAAAGCCTTGCAGACGGACTTGAAATCAGCAAGGTCATAGTCGATCCGTCTGCGGCAAGTTTCATTGAGTGCATACGCAGACATGGGCGTTTCAGAGTGGTCAGGGCTGACAATGATGTTGTAACGGGAATAAGGAATGTGAGTTCTGCATTAAAACAGGGGAAAATCATGATTCACGAGTCATGTGCGGATATTCTGAGGGAATTTAATCTCTATCGCTGGAATGAAAAATCATGCTCGGATATTCCCGTAAAGGAAAATGACCATGCTATGGACGATTTGCGTTATTTTGTCATGGATACGATTTGTTCATCGGAGGACAGTTTTTTTGCAATGTCCATAGCAAGATGACTAAATGTAGGGGCGGGCGTCTCCGACCGCCCATGATTTTAATTCATTGTTATTCGGGATTGGGGACGTCGAGGACGCCGTCCCCTACGAGATTAGACTCATTCAACTTGTAATAAATACAGATAGAAAAATACAGTTGACGAAATTACAACAATATGAAGAAAACAAAATTTAAAGTTTTAGGAAAAGGGTTTTCCCCACAACAGGAGGTAATATGAGATTATTCAGCAGAAAAAACAACAGGGAGAGGGATACTCCCGAACTTATCCCGTATAACCGCTGTACGGATACAGCGTTGAATCTGCCGATTTCGGCTGAACCGTTTGAAGCAGAACTTTTTGACCGTCTGAGATATGCTGTGCCTGTGATTGATGCGGCAATTATGAAAATAATCCGTCTCACAGGAGGTTTCAGGCTTATCTGTTCAGATGAGAGGTATCAGGATGAACTTGACCGATTCTGCAAGACCGTACCTGTGGGACTTACAGGGCAGTCACTCGGTACTTTCACCGACATATTCCTTGACAGCCTTCTCACATACGGAAGTGCTGTCGGGGAGATAATTCCCGATTCGGAAAGCAGGGGAATTGCAGGACTCTGGAACGGTAAATCGACAGATATCGTGGTATCTTCGGGAGGTTCTCCGTTTACAAGGAATTATTCCGTAAAGGAAAACGGTACACTCAGAAAAACAGCACATCCCGAAAGAATAGTATACGCTTCGCTTGTGGGCGGTCATTCGATTTTAAGAGGACTTCCTGCAATGAGCGGTATTTTAATGAGAATTTATCAATGTATCGGGCAGAATTTCGACAGGGCAGGGAACATCCGCTATGCGGTTACATATCATCCCGACAGGGATTCGGGAGATTTTGCCTATTCCCGTGAACGTGCTCTGGCAATTGCAAAGGAATGGGCGGACGGTATGAATTCCGCAAAATACGGACAGGTCAAGGACTTTGTGGCTGTGGGGGATATTGATATAAAGGTTATCGGGGCGGATAATCAGATGTACGATACGAATATCCCTGTGCGACAGCTTCTTGAACAGATAGTCGCAAAGCTCTCTATACCGCCTTTTCTTCTCGGTTTAAGCTGGAGTTCGACCGAGAGAATGTCCTCACAGCAGGCTGATATACTCACATCCGAACTTGAATACTATCGCAGGCTGCTTGAACCTGTGATATGCGGAATAGGGGATTATTTCCTGTGTTCACAGGGAATTGATGCAGTATGTTCGGCTGAATGGGACAATATAAATTTACAGGATGAATCCGTACTTTCCGAGGTTCGTCTTAAAAATGCACAGGCAAGGGAAATAGAAGAAAGACTTGAAAATAATAAATAATTTATGGAGGTACAATTATGTATAATGATGTTAAACTTGAAAAGGGACTTTACAATCTCAGCGGAAAGACTTTCACACAGGCACTTGAGGAACTCGATCCATGCTCTGCATACGAGTCAACACCGCTCGGAAATCTTGATGCTTTCGAGAGACAGCTTAAAAGATTCAATATCAGAATATCGGGGGATAACTGCGACTGTGTGGAAAAGTTTTTCACCTCAACGGAAACAGCGGTGCTTTTCCCCGAATATGTGGTGAGATGCATAAGAAAGGGCTTTACGGATACGGTTATTTCATCTGTTTGTGCGGTGAAAACCGAATGTGAAAGCTCACACTATCTCGGATGTACGCTTGAAGATACGACAAAGTATAATCCTGTTGCCGAAGCCTATGCGCTTCCGGGAGCATCCGTAAGAGAGGGAAGTACACCTGTTGAACTCAGGAAATTCGGAAAGATTATAAGTGCATCTTATGAATCTGTGAGAAAGCAGAGACTTGATGTATTCGGGGTTATGCTCAGAAGTATCGGTGTAAAACTTGCAGGAGCGGTACTCGGAAAGGCAATTGAGGTACTTAAAGACGGTGCGGAGACAATTACAACATCGGATTTCGCATACTCAGACCTTGCGGCACTTTACGGAAAGTTCAGCAGTTTCGATATGAATACGGTTATAGTATCACCTGCGGTTGCATCACAGATTGTGGCAATGGAACAGCTTATGAATACAAGGGCGGATTCGGACAGAAAGATTTTTCTTCCGTTCGGTTCTGAACTCATAAAGACAGCGGCGGCAGACAATACGTCTGTAATAGGAATCGACAGGGAATTTGCACTTGAATTCATCACAAGCACAGACCTTGTGGTTGAAACAGATAAACTCATTGACCGTCAGCTTGACAGAGTATCTGTATCAGTAACCTGCGGATTCAAGAAGATTACACCCGATGCGGTAAAGGTGCTTACAATTTCGGAATAATCTGAGGGACGCCGAGGGCGGCGTCCCCTACAAATGATGAATCGGTAACAATGAAATGTAATAACGGGATGCCGAGGGCGGCATCCCCTACGATATAGTTTCAAACGCGGATATAATTACGGTGTTTGTAAAGAGTGAGCGATTGAAAAGAGCGACAGCGTGAACTGCGGTCAAGCTGGCTCAGCTTGGGACGTCGAGGGCGGCGTCCCTTACGATATAGTTTCAAACGCGGATATAATTACAGTGTTTGTAAAGAGTGAGCGATTGAAAAGAGCGACAGCGTGAACTGCGGTCAAGCTGGCTCAGCTTGGGACGTCGAGGACGCCGTCCCCTACAAGATATGAAAGGAAAAAACAATGGAGAACGCAGTTGAAAAGATAAATAAATTCACACGCAGGGAATTTACGGAAGATGAATTGTATATTTTTCCTGTTGTGCTTTGTGATAACGATATTGACAGGGATTGTGAATGTTTTTCCGAAAATGCCCTTGAAACATTAAAGGATATGTTTATCGGAAAGACAGGGATTTTCGACCACAATGCAAAATCATCAAATCAGAATGCAAGAATCTATGACACAGAGACAGTAACTGACAGCACACGCAAAACAAAAGACGGGAGAGACTATACCTGCCTCAGAGGTTATGCTTATATGGTGAGGACGGATGAAAATAAGAATCTCATTGCAGAAATTGACGGAGGGATAAAAAAGGAAGTCAGTATTTCATGTTCGGTATCGGGGAAAAAGTGTTCGGTATGCGGATGTGACAAGAATATGGAATCATGTACGCACGTAAAGGGACACATCTACGGAGGGAAACTCTGCTGTACGGTACTTGATGATGTTTCAGACGCTTATGAATGGAGTTTTGTTGCTGTACCCGCACAGGTAAACGCAGGTGTTACAAAGAAATTCACAGAGGAGGATTCAAAGATTGCGGATTCGGGTGAAATCAGTCTGATTTCAAGAACGGAACTAATAAAGGACATACGCAGACTTGCATTTTTGTCGGGAGGAAAAACAGTATCGGATTCAGCGGTAATTTCGGCTGAAAAACTGAGTTTCAGCAAGCTTGTGGAAATGAAAAAGGAATATGAAAGGATTTGTGCAAAGGCTGATACAAAGATACAGATAATTCCCGAAAACAACAGGGGAGAGTATGAGGATTTTAAAATCTGAACAGTGGGAATATGAAATGCGGATTTCCCCCATTCAAAAAACAGGGGGCTTGGGGGATAATCCGCACTCAGCGTGTATCACGCTGAGCCGCCGAAATGCGGATTTCCCCCATTCTAAAATAAGGAGGTTAGTTAAATGGATGTTGATGTTGTAATTTCACTTTTTAAACTTTTTTCGGGAGATGAATCACCTCAGAAATATTATCCGCTGATTCCTGCCGCAATACAGGAGGTGGAGAAAATTCTCCGCCCTGATGCGGATAAAAGTGATATGAGACTGTATTTTCTTTGTGCGGCATGGGCGAATTATTTTATGCAGAAGATAATACTTTCCCATTCGGGCGAATACACTGTTGCAGGAAAGGGTGCTTCAAACTCTGATACTCCTGCACTTAAATATGCAAAGGAATTGCTGAAAGACTATTATGATATGTGCAGAGAGCTGATTTATCCGCAGAGTTTTACATTTATTTCAGTATGAAAACGGAGGGTTATATATGCTGACAGAAGTTATCAGGTCCGTAAAGGAAAGACTTGCGGAAAGCGGAGTTGAAAATGTGTATACTGTTTTTGATGGTGAACCGCTTTCAAAAAAGGGCAGGGAAATTTATACGCTTGTGGGTATATGCGGAATGGAAACATCCGCACCGATTTACTCGGAATTTATAGTTTATCTGCCTTTCAGAGCAGATATCGAACTTAAAATAACCGCCCCCGAAAACAGTCCTCTTGAAAATCTTTATAATTATTTCAGCGACAGTATTGAACCTGTCATACATGAAATGTCTGTACTCGGGAGCAGGATGACAAAATTTTCATTTAAACACGATTCAAATATTCACAGACTTGTGCTGACTGCTGTTTTCACAGTAAACGGAATAGGCAGGTCGGAAAGGGAAACATCATGAATGATACAATAATTGAACGTACTGCGGAGTGCATTGAAATCGGAAATGTAAAGCTTTACTGCGAGGGTGTGAAAGTATCTGCGGCGGCTGTTCTGTTTGAACAGCCTACCGTCGGAGGTGCAACTGTAATGACAAATGCATACCGCAAGGCATCAAGGTTTGTATTTTCGGGGCGTGTGTTTGACGGTGACTGTCCTATGGAAACAACAGCAAGGCTTCATAATCTGCTCGGTTCACCATTCGGATTCAATGTCACATACAGGGGAATACAGCTTAACAACTGTATTTTACAGGCATTTACATCGGAAGATACAGCAAAGGGGTATTCATCGGTTACGGTAACTCTTGCAGTATCGGAGGACATTCTTCCCGACCCGGAGGTGAATCCATGAATGCACACCTCGTTTTTACATCTGACAGCGGAGAGACATTCCTTGAAAACAAAATTCTGAGTTTTCGTTTTTTAAAGGATGTATACTCCTCACATTCGACACTTACAGCAAGATACTGTGCGGATTTTCCGTTTACGGAAAGGTTTACCGAGGTTATGCTTTATGTGAACGGACTTCCTGTTCATCATGGATATATTGACTCACTCAGAGTAAGCTATTCGGGAGGTACAGATACAGGAACGCTCGTTTCAAGCGGATTTACAGCCTTTCTCAGACAGAATCAGATGGAACCCGGACTTTATACCCGAACAAGCCTCAACAGTCTTATGGATGGATTTTATACGTTTCCCCATGTAACGCATGAAGATAATTCTGAGGAGAGTTATATTTATGTAAAGGGAGGTTCAACCATGTGGGACGGTGTTGTTAATCTTACGTACAAGCTTTGCGGTTCTTATCCTTATATAAGGGGGACAAATCATATAATGATGAATCTCCCCCCGGATCCTTCGCATTTCAGCTATTCAGACAGAATTCTGCTTTCGACAGGTTCGGAGATTAACGAAAGCAGAATTACAAGTGATTTTCACATGGCGGATATAAGCGGAGATTACGGAGTATATGAACTTCATGATTCCGAGGTCAGCGGACGTGAGATAGTCCGTCATCGTTACATGGAACTTGACAGACAGTTTCTCTATAACCCCTCAGAGGCACTCAGTTACTACGACAGCTATGCCGCAAGAGGATGGAAGCGGTATTTCTGTTCATACTGCGGATATAACGGTGAGGACTTGTGTGATATTGCGGCATTCGGGAATTTATCGGAAAAAAGGATATCCGCAGTCGAAATAATCGGAGGACGAAAAGGCATTGCAACGAAAATCAGCGTGTATGATGATAAATTCTATTGACGTGATTTGAGAAATAATCCGTATCATGAAAATGATACGGATTATTTTTATTTTTAAAAATTGATTTTCATGCAATATTTCCGCAAAATATTGACAAAATAAGGTTATCATAGTATAATGGTTATATATGTGCTATGAGGTGAAAGAATGAAAGAATCAAAAAAACTATTGCGCTTTATTCTTATTATGACCATACTTTTCGGCGGTCTTACGGGAATTCTCCTGCTTTTACAGGTTTCACACCAGGAAAAGGACAATGAAGTTGAGATTGATTTCGATACCATGAATCTTGTTCAGCTTGAATGTCCGTCAGAAGGCGATACCGTTGCTGTCGTTGATACCACAATAGGTACGTTCAGTTTCGTGCTTTATCCCGAATACTCTCCTGCCGCTGTCGAAAACTTCATTGAACTTGCGGAAAGCGGCTACTATGACAATACCTATGTTTTCCATTCGGAAAGCGGGGCTTATTCGGCTATGGGATGCCCTCAGAAAAACGGTGAACTTCCCGAAGAATACGACAATTCAAATGAACTTACGGAACGTGAACTCAGTCAGAACCTCTGGCCTTTCAAGGGTGCTGTATGCAGTCTCAGCACTACGGTTGACAAATCTCTTAAAGAACGTATTTTCGGCGGCGGCACTTATTACAACGGAAGCCGTTTCGCTGTTCTCAATACGATTGAATTCACAGATGAAATGAAAGATGAAATGCTTTCGGCTTCAGAAAATACAACTCTTGCGGATGCCTTCATTGAAAAAGGCGGCATTCCGAATTTCTCACAGCAGATGACGGTTATCGGTCAGACTTATGAGGGAATGGATGTTGTTGAGAAACTTTCTCAGCTTGAAACGGACAACAACGGAATCTATAAAATTCCACAGGAAGATATAATGATAAATCATATTGAAATATGTGAGTATACATCAGAAAATGAGGAAAACTAATACTGTCCGAAGTCAAAAGGAATTTTTGCATTCTTCACAGTTTATACTGTGATAATTAGTGCAAAACGCAAAAATTCCTGTGAATTTCATTAATTATTTCGTGTATGGCACGATTCTTTACCTAATTATGAACAAAAATTAACTCAAAGTATTTACAAATCGGAAATAATGTAGTATAATAGTTTCGCTGAATTGTAAATTGTTACATTTTGGTTACTCTATGATTACTTGGAAAAATGAAGAGAATTTTTTAAGGAGTGAATCAGTAAATGCTGAAAAAATTAGCTGCATCGGTTATGTGTGTTGTTACAGCGGTTTCCTCTCTTACATCATGCGGTGTTACAAAAAACACAACAGAGGAAAACGAAAGCAATGTCAGCGGAGAAGTTTCTGCTGAGAACTTAAATGTTGATGTCATGAACTTTACTGCGCCTCAGATTGGCGACAAGATTATAGAAATGAATATCCGTGACTACGGAACAGTCAAAATCAGACTTTTCTCCGAGTACGCTTCACAGGGCGTTGAGAACTTCATCGGTCTTGCTGAACAGGGTTACTACGACGGTCTTACTTTCCATCGTGTAATTCAGGATTTCATGATTCAGGGCGGTGATCCCCTCGGAAACGGTACAGGCGGTCAGTCTGTATGGGGTTCAAAGTTCGACGGCGGCGTTGATGCACATCTTATTCATGCCGCAGGTGCTGTTGCCTATGCAAACTCAGGTTCAACTGCAACAAACGGAAGCCAGTTCTATATTGTAACAGGTACAGAATGCACAGATGAGACTTTCGCTGAGTATGAAGCATACGGTTACGGATTCTCAGATAAGTCTAAGGAAGTCTACAAGAAGTCGGGCGGTGCGCCTTTCCTTGACGGAAACTACACAGTTTTCGGACAGGTATTCGAGGGACTCGATATCATTTTCAGAATCCAGAATGTTGAAACAGATGTAAGCGACAAGCCGCTTGACGACGTTATCATGGAATCTGTAAGAGTTACTGAGTACAACGGTGAAGAACTCCGCTGGTATATCTCAGACTATGACTACGAAAAACCGACAGAGCCGCCTGTTGAGAATGTTCCTCTTGCGAACTTCACAGAGCCTGAAATCGGCGAAAAAATCGTAACACTTTCAGTTAAGGATTACGGTGATATAAAGATTAAGGTTTTCCCTGAGTATGCTGAAAAGGGTGCTGAGAATTTCCTCAGCCTTGCAGAACAGGGCTACTATAACGGACTTACTTTCCATCGTGTAATCAAGGATTTCATGATTCAGGGCGGTGATCCCAACGGTGACGGTACAGGCGGAGAGTCTGTATGGGGCGGTGAGTTCGATGGCGGCACAGATCCGCATCTTATCCATGTCAGAGGTGCTGTTGCCTATGCAAACTCAGGCTCAACAGCAACAAACGGAAGTCAGTTCTACATCGTAACAGGTGAGGATTATGACGATACAAAGATTGAAGCTCTCATAAACTATGGATACAAACTCTCAGACAATGCAATTGAAATGTACAAGGAAAACGGCGGTACACCTTTCCTTGACGGAGGATATACTGTTTTCGGACAGGTTATCAGCGGTCTTGATATAGTATTTAAAATTCAGAATACAGAGACAGACACAACATCAGACAAGCCTCTTGAAGATGTTATCATTGAGTCTGTAACAGTAGAGGAATATGACGGAAGCGGAGTAAACTGGACTGTATCCGCTGAATCTGAAAGCTCCGATGAGGGTGAGGAATCAGTACAGGAAGAAGTACAGGACGAAACACAGACAGAAGAATAATTATACTGCGTATGCGGTATGTTCATTTGATAAACCGTTCCTGATTTGATTTGATTTTGACTGATAAAAAGTTCAGGAGCAGATATATATATTCCTGTAAATTATAAGGAGAGAATTCAATTGGATAAGTTTGTAATCAAAGGCGGACGCCGTCTCACAGGAGAAGTTGTAATCAGCGGCGCAAAGAATGCGGTTGTTGCAATACTTCCTGCCGCCATTCTTTCGGACGAAGTATGTGTGATTGAAAATGTACCCAACATAAGTGACGTAAATATCAGCCTCAGAATCCTTGAGGAAATGGGTGCAAAGGTTGAAAAGTTAAGTCATGATACTTACAGAATTGACCCTACTACAATTGACAAATACTGTGTACCTTATGAGACAGCAAGAAAGATGAGAGCGTCATACTATTTCCTCGGCGCACTCCTCGGCAAGTACAACTGTGCAAGAGTATCAATGCCGGGCGGATGTCCTTTGGGTGACCGTCCCATAGACCAGCATTTAAAGGCTTTCACAGCACTCGGTGCTGAGTATAACCTTACACAGGGCATGATTGACCTCAAGGCATCAGAGCTCAAGGGAAATCAGATTTTCTTTGACGTTGTGTCTGTCGGTGCGACAATGAACGCAATGCTTGCGGCTGTAAAGGCTGAAGGTCTTACGGTTATTGAGAATGCCGCTAAGGAGCCTCATATCGTTGACCTTGCAAATTTCCTCAACTCAATGGGCGCAAATATCATGGGCGCAGGTACAGATGTTATCAAAATCAGAGGTGTCAAGGCACTTCATGGAACAACTTACTCTGTAATCCCCGACCAGATTGAGGCAGGTACATTCATGGTGGCTGTTGCGGCTACAAAGGGTGATGCAGTAATCAAGAATGTAATTCCGAAGCATCTTGATTCAATCACAAGAAAGCTCGAAAAAATCGGCGTGAACATTCAGGAGTTTGATGACAGCGTGAGAGTATGGGTTGAAGGTCCTCTTGTAAAGTCAAATGTCAAGACAGCACCGCATCCGGGATTCCCGACAGATATGCAGTCACAGATTGCAACTCTGCTTACTCTTGCAGACGGAACAAGCATTGTAACAGAAAATATCTGGGAACAGCGTTTCGGATATGTTGATGAACTCAGACGCATGGGTGCTGATATCACAGTAAACGGTAAGGTTGCACTTATCGAGGGAACAGGAAAGCTCATGGGCGCACCTGTAAAGGCTTGTGACCTCAGAGCGGGTGCGGCACTTATCATTGCAGGGCTTGCCGCAAACGGTGTTACTGAAATCGAGGATATTTTCCATATCGAAAGAGGTTACGACTGCATGGAAGGAAAACTTCGTGCAATGGGTGCTGAAATTGAAAAAATCTCGGTTCCCGACTACACCGAAAAAAATGAAAAAAAAACTGAAGTTAAAGATGCTATGTAATGTAAAAGAGGCTGTTTTTTAACAGCCTCTTTTTTTGCATAAACAGTCGTAAATCGAATTATTTTTTTTTCGGATTTTTTTCAAAAAGATGTGACAGTTTTAAATTTTGGATTGAATGTATTTTATGAAAGCGAAATTTCATGAAATAACTTTCGGGGTGGTATAGAAATGACAGGAACAGATTATTGCAGTTTATATAAAAAATCGCCCGACAAGGCTTACAGGGCTTTGTTTGATGAGTATTGCGGTTACGTACATACGGTGGTTTTCAATAAACTCAGAAACTGCGGAACAAAAGAAGATATAGAGGAATGTGTCAGTGATGTTTTTGCGGAGATTTTTTTCAGCTATGATACAGCTGCACCATTCGCAGGCGAACTTACAGGGCTTATCAGTACAATTGCCAAAAGAAAGGCAATAAATATGTATCACAGACTTGCCTTTAAATCAGAAAGAACGGTTTATTCCGATGATGATGATTTCGGGGAAATCGCTTCTGATGCGGATATGGAGGCTGATTCGGATAATAAAGAGATAAGAGAAATACTCATGAATGCGGTAAATGAACTCGGTGAACCCGATTCAACAATTGTAATTCAGAAATTCTATTTTGACCGTTCATCCTCTGAGATTGCGGAAATGCTTTCCATGAAAGCATCCGCAGTAAGAATGCGCTGCGGAAGGGCAATGAAGAAACTCAGAGAAAAACTGGCTAAACTCGGTATTTCAATGTGAGGAGGCAAATCATGAAAAAGAAAAATATATTTGATTCGTTTGATAATGCTGATGATATTTTTGTAAACCGTCTTTCAGAACACTCAAAGCTTGGAAAAAAAGAACGAAAGAGGATGTATGCTATGAGTAAAAAGAAATTAAAGGAAATGCAGAGGAATAATTCAGCCGCAGAAACTGAATTCAGCGGAGATACTGTTGAAGGTGTTGAAGTATACAACAGACCGAAATGGATTAAATTTGCAGCTACAGCAGCGGCTTGCGCTGCAATGGTTGCAGGAATCGGAATCACCGTTCGGATAATGCGAAACGGAGGAGGTCTCGGAGGGGATATCCCCGCACCTGTTCCGCCGATTCAGCAGTATACGGAAGTTGCAGGAACTGAAACAACGGATGTTGCAGGGGAAAGCAGAGAAAGGCCAGTTACATCTGTTTCACTCTCTGTTGTACCGTCATCGGAAGTTTACGTCGCAGGCACAGGAAAAGTTACCGAAGCTTCAGAAAATAACATTCAGACCGAAAAGACATCCGCAAAAGCCGAAGTGAAAACGACTGCAAAAGCGGCTGAAAAGACAGAAACTGCAACAACAGCCGCAAAGGAAGTAAGCAAAGCACCTGCTTTCAAACGTGGAGTATGGGAAGCATTAACAGACAGCAGAGTTGCAGGATTCTATTATTTCAGCGATTCACAGACAATGTGCAGTTATCATTCATTCGACGGAATGTCGGGCATTCCGATTGACTATGAAATAGAGGGACAGAAATATATATTCCACCTCGCTGCAGTTGACAATATAAAAAATGCATCGGTCACTTTCAACGGAGATACTGCGATTCTCAAATGGGAGAGCGGAAAAACTGAAACTCTCTCATATATAGGAAATATGACATACGATGAATATTTAAGCATTCAGGAAAAGCCCGACCACGATACAACAGCACGCAGACTTCTGTATAATCTCAGCGTTATAGACAAGCTTGGTGCGACAGCAGGTTTTGAATATGACCACGACGGGGATATTTACTTCTCAAATGCCCCTGATGTAAAATACGGCGAGGTTTATTCATGTATGTTCTCAAATACAGACGAAATTGAAAGCTTCATCCATGAAACACTCACAGATAATGGTATTTATAGTTCAGGATATCAAAACATTGTTTACGGAGAATCACCGATTTTCAGATACATAGATGACAAGGTTCAGAAACTGATAGTGAGAACTGAAATGGCAAGAGGCTATAAATATACTAATTGGGATTATAACAATATACAGATATGGGATGTTACAGATACTTCATTTACAATAAATGCAGAATATGAAGGTGTTGGCTACGAAGTATATGAAAACAGCACTATCAGCGTTGTAAAAGAAGACGGAATGTGGAAAATAGACAGCATCAGTTGACAATAATGATATTGCTCCACCAATTAAATCTTGAATTTTTCTGCTTGTCCTGACAGCGAAATACTGCGTCAGAAAACCTTGAAATACGACAGTATTCCTGCGGCTTTCTTCCTTGTCTTTCACTATCAGTCCTTCGCATAAATTATTCAC
>JAZLGM010000032.1:0-4990 GCA_045616285.1 Ruminococcus sp. | reverse complement strand
TTGCAACAGTAGGAACTCCAAAACAGGAAAACTGTCATCCATTTTACGGGAAAGATAATACAGGCAGAGAATGGACTCTTATTCATAACGGAACTATTTACTCAGGCCGAACCCTTATGAAGTATCTTAATAATCAGGAGGGTGATACCGATTCTGAAAGAGTATTTCTGTATCTTCTTGAAAAAATCAATGAAAAATCAAGTGGCAGAGAACTTGGTGCAGAGGAAAGATTTTCAGTAGTCGAACAGCTTGTGACTGAACTTTCACGCAGAAACAAGTTGAATCTGATGATTTTTGATGGCGAACTGCTGTATGTACACAAAAATATGAATAACACTTTGTCTTTCAGAAAATCGGAGAATGGTTATCTGTTTTCAACTCAGCCTCTTGGAGTTGACTGGGTGGATTATCCGATGTGCAGACTATGTGCATTTAAAAATGGAGAACAGATTTTTGAGGGAAAGGAAAAAACATCTGAATTTGTGCCGACACTTGAATATATATCAGCAATGGCGGCAATGGGAATATAAAGGAGAATTATTATGAAAGTATATGAAAGTTTTACAGACCTTATCGGTAATACACCCCTTCTTGAATTGAAGGGAACAGAGAAAGCAAATCAGCTTGACGCAAAGGTACTTGCAAAGCTGGAATACTTCAATCCCGCTGGTTCTGTTAAGGACAGAGTGGCAAAAGCAATGATTGACGATGCGGAAGCAAAGGGGCTTCTTAAGGAAGGCAGCGTCATTATTGAGCCGACCAGCGGAAACACAGGAATCGGACTTTCAGCTGTTGCGGCAGCGAGAGGTTATCGTATTATAATAACAATGCCCGAAACAATGAGTGTTGAGCGTCAAAATCTCATGAAGGCATACGGAGCAGAACTTTTACTCACAGAAGGGCATAAGGGGATGAAGGGAGCAATTGAAAAAGCAGTAGAGCTTGCAAGCGAAATTCCCGACAGCTATATTCCGTCACAGTTTACAAATCCGTCAAATCCACAGGCACATATAAAAACAACAGGACCTGAAATATGGAATGATACTGACGGAAAGGTAGATATATTCGTGGCAGGTGTCGGAACAGGCGGTACTCTCAGTGGTGTCGGAGCATATCTTAAATCGAAGAATCCTGATATTCAGATTATTGCAGTTGAACCTGCTGATTCACCTGTGCTTACTGAGGGAAAGGCAGGTCCTCACAAGATTCAGGGAATAGGAGCAGGCTTTATTCCTGATACTCTGAATACAGAAATCTACGATGAAATTATAACAATAAGCAATGATGATGCTTTTGAGAGTGGAAGAGCAATTGTCCGCAATGATGGTATTCTTGTTGGAATTTCATCTGGAGCCGCAGTTTCTGCCGCAGTTCAGCTTGCTAAAAGACACGAAAACAAGGGAAAAACAATAGTTGCACTTCTTCCTGATACGGGAGAAAGATATCTTTCAACAAAGCTTTTTATTGATTAATTTGAAATTATAACAAGAAAGGATGATTGAAAAATGAGATTTTCTGTAAAGGGAAAATATGCGTTAAAGCTTCTTGTTGACCTTGCAGAGCATCAGAATGACGGTTTTGTATCACTTACTGACATTTCTGAGCGTCAGAGTATTTCAAAAAAATATCTGGAGCAAATTGTACCTATGCTTGTTAAACCCGGCATTATCCGTGCCAACAGAGGAAATAAAGGCGGATATATGCTTAACGTGAGCATAGAACGATGTGTTGTAGGTGATATTCTGAGAGCAACAGAGGGTGAGATTGTACCCGTTGATGCTCCTGAAAATGAAACGGATAAAGTTGTATCGTTTGTATGGGAAGAAATACATAATGTAATAGAAAAGTGTATTGACAGTATTTCAATTAAGGATATTCTGGAACATAATAATAATTTTTTTGATTACTATATATGATAATAGCGGCTTACTCGTGCAAGGGTAAGCCGATTTTTTGTCTGTTGTAGGAAATGTATAATAATACATACAAGATCTATAGGAATACTAATAAATATTCTGAAATACCAAAATATGTATTGACAAAACATGATTCGTGTGATATAATTTCAAGCATAGTAAACCTACAGAAAATATAGGAAATAAGGTGATTGATATGCTGAACAGAATACAGTTCACGTTTAATTCAGCATCAGGTGGAAAGATACGATGTTGGGTTACCTCATTATTTGAACGAATGTGAAAGATAAATCAGAAGTAAAAAATAAAATTTAAAAATATGAAATGAGGTATTTTATTATGAATAAGAAGATTTTTACAGGTATACTCGCATCCGCAATTGCAGCAGCAACACTTTTAACAGGCTGCGGAACAGAGAAGACAACAGATTCAGACAATTCTAAGGTGACAATCACAAATGTATCATACGATCCGACAAGAGAACTTTACGCAGCATATAATGAAATATTTGCACAGCATTGGAAGGAACTCAAGGGACAGGATGTTGAAGTTACACAGTCTCATGGTGGCTCTGGTAAACAGGCTCTTGAAGTTGCAAACGGACTTGAAGCAGATGTTGTAACACTTGCACTTGAATATGATGTTAAGGCTGTTCAGGATGCAGGACTTATCGAAGAAGGCTGGGTAAGCGAGTTTGACAAGGATAGCTCACCGTACACTTCAACAATCGTTTTCCTTGTTCGTAAGGGAAATCCGAAGGACATTCATGACTGGGATGATATAGTCAAGGACGGTGTAGGAGTAATTACACCGAATCCAAAAACATCAGGCGGTGCAAGATGGAATTACCTTGCGGCTCTCGCTTTCGCAAATGAAAAGTTTGGCGGAGATGAAGCTCAGTCAAAGGAATTTATAAAGAAGCTTTATGAGAATGTACTTGTACTTGATTCAGGCGCAAGAGGTGCAACAACAACATTCGTTGAAAATGGTCAGGGCGATGTTCTTCTTGCATGGGAGAATGAAGCATATCTCTCAATTCAGGATAATCCGGATGAATATGAAATCGTTACACCAAGCATCAGCATTCTTGCGCAGCCTTCAGTAGCAATTGTTGACAGCATTGTTGATAAGCGTGATACAAGAGAGGTTTCAACAGAATATCTCAGCTATCTCTACTCAGATGATGCACAGAGACTTGCAGGACAGAATTATTATCGTCCTTCAAATCCTGATATACTTAAAGAATTTGAAAACGTATTTGACCTCGATGTAAATCTTGTAACAATTGAAGATTTCGGTGGCTGGGATAAAGCTCAGGCAGAACATTTTGCAGACGGCGGAGTATTTGACCAGATTTATGAAAAATAAGGAGCATTAGCATGAAAAAGGCAGGAAAAAGAGTCATTCCCGGATTCGGACTTTCAATGGGAGTAACATTAACATTCGTGAGCCTGATCGTAATTATACCACTGGCATCACTCATTATCTATACTTCCGAACTCAGCTTTTCTGAAATCTGGGAAACAATCACAAGGGAAAGAGTTCTTTCAAGCTTCAAGGTAAGCTTCGTTACAGCATTCTACGCATCTCTGATAAATGCTGTAATGGGAATAATACTTGCGTGGGTGCTTGTGAGATACGATTTCCCATTCAAAAGAATACTTGACGGACTCATTGAACTGCCTTTTGCAATGCCTACAGCCGTAGCAGGTATAGCACTTACCTCGCTTACATCTGATAAAGGACTTATCGGAAAGGTTTTTGCAAGATACGGTATAAAAATTGCGTATACCAGAATCGGCATTACATTTGCACTTGTCTTCATCGGAATTCCTTTCGTAGTAAGAGCCGTACAGCCTGTTCTTGAAAAGCTTGATCCTTCATATGAGGAAGCGGCAGGAGTTATGGGAGCATCAAGAGGAAAAATTTTCAGAAGTGTTATTCTTCCTGAAATTCTCCCTGCGGCATTCACAGGCTTCGGACTTGCATTCGGAAGATGTCTCGGTGAATACGGAAGTGTAGTATTTATCGCAGGAAACAAACCATTTGAAACAGAAATCACACCGCTTATAATCATGTCAGAATTGCAGGAATATGACTATGCAAGTGCCACAGCAATTGCACTTGTAATGCTTATAGCAGCATTTACGATTCTTTTCCTTGTAAATCTGATTCAGGCAAGAAACACTAAAATTTTAGGAAGATAGGAGACATTGCAATGGAAAACAAAGACAACGGTTCAAAGCTTGTAAAATGGCTGTTAATCGGCATCAGCTTTCTGTTTGTAATTGTAATGCTGATACTTCCGCTTGTAACAGTTATAATGGAGGCTTTGAAAAAGGGCTGGGATATATATATTGAAGCTGTTGCAGATGAATATACAGTAAAGGCTGTTCTGCTTACAGTTGAAGCTACATTATGTGCAGTCTTGTTCAACACAATTTTCGGACTTTTTGCGGCATGGACAGTTACAAAATACAGATTCAAGGGGAAGAAAATACTTACAACTCTTATAGATGTTCCTGTTACTGTATCACCGATTATTGCAGGTCTTGTATTTGTACTCACATTCGGCAGACAAAGCTTCCTTTATCCCTGTTTGCAGGATTTGGGAATAAATGTTGTTTTCGCAGTTCCCGGAATAATTCTTGCAACGGTATTTGTAACATTCCCGTTTATTTCAAGAGAGCTTATTCCTGTTCTTGAAGTTCAGGGTACAGACGAGGAAGAAGCGGCATCACTTATGGGGGCAGGCGGATTCAGAATATTCCGTAAGGTTACATTCCCTCATATAAAATGGGCGTTTCTCTACGGAGTTATACTCTGTACAGCAAGAGCAATGGGAGAATTCGGAGCTGTTTCAATTCTTTCGGGACACCTCAGAGGAAAGACAAATACACTTCCGCTTCATGTAGAGATACTGTTTAACGAATTTAAATATGTACCTGCATTTGCGGTATCTTCAATACTTGTAATGATTGCAATAGTTATTCTTGTAATAAGAAGCGTAATAGAATATATCGGAAAGGGGAAGAAAGAAGATGTACGTTGAACTTAAAAATATAAATAAGAAA
>JAZLGM010000031.1:0-2093 GCA_045616285.1 Ruminococcus sp. | reverse complement strand
TCAGCAGCGTGAAGAATCAATTTCAGCACAGCTGAGAGCAATGAGGAAGTACTGCAAAGACAATGATTTTGAAATCGTGGCAACCTACGTTGATGAGGCGTTCAGTGCAACTACAGATAAACGTCCGCAGTTCCAGCAAATGATATCAGATTCAGCAGAAAAGGTCTTTGATATAGTCCTTGTACATAAGCTTGACCGCTTTGCAAGAAACAGGTATGATTCAAGCTTATATAAACAAAAGCTTCGTAGGAACGGAGTAATAGTGTGCAGTGTTCTGGAGAGACTTGATAACTCTCCTGAGTCGATACTGCTCGAAGGCTTGCTTGAATCCATTAATGAATTCTATTCAGCAAATCTTGCTCGTGAGACTATGAAAGGACTCAGGGAAAATGCCTTGAAGTGCCAGTATAATGGAGGATGTGCAGGTCTTGGATATGATATTGATGAAAGCAAGCATTACATAATAAATGAAGAAGAAGCAAAGGCAGTTGTAATGATATATAGTATGTATCTGAGCGGATATAGTTATAAGACCATCGTTGAAACACTCAATGCAGAGGGATATAAAACTAAGATTGGAAATCTATTCAAAATCAACTCGCTGAAAGAAATCCTGAGAAATGAACGTTATACTGGTGTATATATCTTTAACCGAGCGGTATCAAAGGATTTTGACGGTAAACGGAATAATCATAAGAATAAGAGTGATGATGAGATAATCCGTATCGAAGGAGGCGTTCCTGCAATTATCAGCAGGGATATATGGGATGCGGCACAGGAGAAGAGAAAAAGCAATGTTGGCGGAAATGGCAATGCTAAAACAATGTATCTGCTGAGTAGTAAAATAAAATGCGGATGCTGTGGTAAAACAATGAGAGGGAGTGTGCGTATCCGAAAACGTAAGCCTTCCTATCATATGTATACGTGCTGTACATACGAATCTAAGTGTACGAATATAAAGGAAATTGAACGTGACAGCCTTGAAGAATATATCATAAATCTCGTGCTTGAAAACATCAGCGAGAACGACAGAACAGAATTGATGAAAGCCGACAGAAACAGCGTTGTTTTCAGAACATTACTGCAGAAACACATACAACAGATAACGGTTTTAAAAAAAAAAGTCGTAATCACTATTTTGACGAATAATACTGCGGTTGATTTCAGTACCAGCAGAAAGCAGTTTCAGACTCCGACTAAGAAGAGAAAAACGAAAAAGTGAAGACCGATATATTGAAATATTGCTGTAAATGTGGTATAATAGTATTAATATATTGCTTAAAAAATGTGTTTGGATAAGGGGTGAAAAAATTGACTATTGAAAACAAACTCGGAATAACAGACTCTGCTGAACTCGCAAGAGCAGAAGAAAAGCTGAGTAAAAAGAAGGCAATGGAACTGTTTGAAAGCGGTAAGCTTGACAGCTTACAAGCAGGAACATTTTTTTCGCTTTCTGAAATTCACAGAGAGCTCTTTTCGGACATATATGATTTTGCAGGGCAACTGCGAACAGTAAACATTGCCAAAGGAAATTTCAGATTTGCCCCTGTCATGTATCTTGAAGCTGCAATAAAGAATATTGAAGCTATGCCGCAGTCTGATTTTGATGAAATCATTGAGAAGTATGTAGAAATGAATATTGCACATCCTTTCCGTGAGGGTAATGGCAGAAGTACAAGAATCTGGCTTGATCAGATGCTGAAAAAGGAAATCGGCATGGTTGTTGACTGGAGCATGGCAGACAAGGATGATTATCTGCTTGCAATGGAACGCAGTCCGATTAAGGATATTGAAATCAAATATATACTGAAAAATGCATTAACAGACAAGATAAATGACAGAGAAATGTACATGAAGGGTATTGACCACAGCTACTATTATGAGGGATATACCGTTTATAAGATTAGCGAGCTGTAAATAAGGATGTTACAAACAAGAATTTGTAGGGATGTTAAATTCCTACTTTATAAACGAAAGGGAAATAAAAATGGCATTCGATTTTAAGAAAGAATTTAAAGAGTTATATATGCCAAAGAACAAACCAGAGATAGTAACCGTTCCAAAGGTAAATTATATAGCTGTAAGAGGCAAAG
>JAZLGM010000030.1:0-8613 GCA_045616285.1 Ruminococcus sp. | reverse complement strand
ATTTGTTGATTTAATAATGAAAAAAGGTATCCAAGCCGACTCATATTTCAGAGCAGGCCGGGATGATTTTCACCTTTAAAAAGCTTGAATATACCTGATTTTACAGGGCTTCAGCCATTATTTCTCAACTTTAACAGCAATAAACCCATTTCCAGTCCTCAAAATAATCTCAGGACACCGGAACATATCGAGATAATATTCAGCCTGTTCATCTGTAAGACTGCCGAAATCATCTTCTGTCAGTCCTGTTATAATGAATGTGCCACAGATAATGTCATAGGCATTACCATTATCATCTTTCAGAACCCTGTTAGGTTCAAGTCCGATAAGCTTGCCTTCTTCATTGCATATGATACCTACATTATCCTCAAATGGATAAATACATTCAATATATCCTCCCACAATATTCTGAAGGCTTTTGAGACCGTTCTCAATCTCGGTTATTACTGCTTTCTTATTCGGTTCAACGAGAACCACCTTAATCTTTTCTGACATAATAATCATTCCTTTCTTTATCTGTATCTTCCGGTACCGTCATCAATGAGCCATAATACGAATAAACATAAAACGCAGAATACTAAATCAGCCATTGTCAATCACCTCCTTCTTCCATACAAAGCAACGCTTATCCCTCGGAGTATCTGTTTTCAATGACAGGTTGATAATCGACAGACCGACAATGTGCTTGTTGACAACCTTGATTCTTTCAACCATAAATTTGTCAAAGCACTTGCCATTACTGATATTGCATTTGTCAGCAGGAACATAAATAAAGGGAGCTGTATAAAGCTCCCTTCCTATTCCCCAGTTGAAGCAGGCTCTCTTGAATGCATCACTTGCTTCACCTTTCTGTGCTTCAATATTACTCTCAGAACCACAGTCTGCTTTCCATACCCATGTATCATAGCCTCCTGTAAGTGCACCCACATTTATTCCGACTTTGCAGAAAAGAATACCTTTTGCCTCATAGTATTCTTTCTGCCAGTACTTAGGTGTGATTGATTCGTCAAGAATGTTCTGATCCACTCTTGCATCCTTGTAGAGAAGAAGGATAACACCCTTATCGCCTTTGGCAACTGACTGTACCATTACCTCAATTTCCTCACTTGTTAAATCTCTGAATTTCATCTGATTCGTATTCCTTTCGTATAAACAATTTCAGCTCCCGGAACAGTGATATCTGTTCTGAGAGCTGTTTTTATTGCGTTCTTATCAATCTTGTAAGGTTGTGCTATTCGATACTCGTTAGGTATCTTTTCTTCATCTGTAATATTAACAGACGGTGTTGAACTGACTGACACTGTGAATGTTCCTGCTTTGATTCTGTCAACATCAGCTGTAGTTAAATAATCAATAAGCCTCTGTTTCAATCGTGTCTGTGCGTTCTCACAGACCTTCTTACGCTTATTCAGTCTGTCAATCTCAATCTTGAACATTTCCTCATCAGCAGATAACTGACGGATAATCTGACAGTAACCTTCAATCTTATCTGCTGACATTGCTTCAAATGTATCGGCAAAGGTTTCTGAATCAATCTCATCACTTTGCAATAAATCGTAAAGCTCTTTAACCTGCTGTGTCATCTCATAAAGCGAAGCCATATCCGTAACCTCCTTTGCATTTGATATCCTTTCTGAACTCAACAGCTTTGACTTCACCGTTCTCATCAAACGGGTTGTTGCTGTTGATTATGATTCCTTCACCTACATAGATAAGGTCAGCAGCAGAAACGGTATTATTGAAGATATTGTAATCCGTTGCAAAGAACACTTCTCCGTCTTTAGAACAGAGAACTGGATAGGATTCATCATAATCCTCACAATCTCCGTCTTCAAACAATACTGATTCTCCACGCCTGAGCATCATAAGGTGCTGATCGAACATCGGAATGTAATAGTTATCGTAACAGCCATAGTGGTAAGAGTATGAATAACTGTCATTGGAGTAGTAATTGCCGTCAGGGCCTTTCCTGAATCCTGATGTTGAAATGATTTCACCCTTGCTGTTGAGAATAGCCATCTTGCTGTCAATCAGTTCCTCAACGAGAGCAATATTCTGCTTGTTTCTGAACCATCCTCTATTTGAAGCTATTTTGCTTAAATAATCACGGATAAAGATAAAAGTATCAGAATACTTCTGTTCACGCTTTGCATCCTCTGTTGTCAGCTTGATAATACCGTTATGTACACAGGCATAATCAGCACAGCTTTTGTTTTTGCTTAACTGCCTGTTGCTGTCTGATACAGGAAACGGATGACAGTGTGCAGCACCAACATTACCGTGAGTTGCAATACGAAAATGAATAAGTACACCACGACCTTTAAATCCGTAGTTGTTATCATATTCTCTGAAAGCAGAAATGAAACTGTTCCAGTCCATCAGTCCTTTTACTATCTCAACATGACCGTTGTAATTGAATGCAAATCCTGCTCCGTCTGAGTTATTGTCAAAGCAGTTATGCAGATAATCCTCACAAGGTATGGGATTATTCTTAGGTGAATATACAGCAATACACATTATTCATCACCTCCGATTCTCTTCCAATATGCAAGAACGTGTTCATCGTCACCGATAAGTTCCTCAAAAGACATAGAAGCCACATCTACTGCTCTGATGTTCTTTGCAACATATGCAAGTCTGTCAACAAAACGAAGAATGGCTTCATAAGTGTCAATATTCAATGTGGAACGGAAGATACGGATTTCGATTGTATCAGCATTGCAGAGATTAACCGAGTAATACCTGTCCTGATATGAAGGATACTCTTTAGCTTCCTTAACGGTTTTCTTAATCCACGGAGAAGAGTCAGAAGAGTTCTTTCTGCTTCTTGCCCATCTGTCAAGCTGATAGGAAGTGCGGCGAGCAAAACGTTGCAGTTCATCTCTGTATTTTTCAAAGATAAATAACAGCTTTGCAATGGCAGAATCCTGATGAGAACCGAAGTATGTTCTGTCGATATGAACATGAATACCTGCTGTACCGACATCATGACCACGCAAACCGCAATCGAGCAAATACTCAAATGTATCAGCATACTTATCCATAACAGAGAGATGATAGCTTAAACTTGCAGGCATTGTAATATTCTCAAATCCGTATTCAAGAGAACCGTCATGCTCCTGATGAAGGAAGTCACCCCATTCTTCCCAGAGCCAATCAAGTATGGGACTGAGAGAAATGTGATGATCTGAATCAACTTCAATTTCCACTCCCATATACGGAACAGATTCTCTTGCTTCATCTCCGTAGAAGATATGATCACATTCACGCTTCATTGTGTGGTAATCGTCAAGACGGCTGCCGTTATGGTCATCGATACAATCAGAGCAGTAATATTCACCGTCTGAACCTTCTGTGAGAGAATCACCGTAACGGAAGTGATATCCGCAATCGATACAGACATAGGTAACATCGTCCCAGCAGAAATGACAGTAACGAACAGGGCTGTCCTCAACAGTATAAGAACGGTTATTTGGAATAACCTTGCCGCAGGAATGGCAGACAGTAGTACATGAATCGCAGTAGAACTCGCCTTCAAATTCAAATGCATCGTCAAGGTGGATAATCTTCCCGCAGGATTCACAGCGGACAAAGTGATCGTTAAATTCATCGAGGGACATGGATAATGTGAGGATAACCTCACCGTTGCTGTTTCTTTCATAGCTTAAAGTTTTCATTGTAAAATTCCTTTCATAAATTAATTGGCTTCGGGTGGATTGAGTTCTGATATTCAGGACTCTTTTGGCGGATGAAAATGTGTGAGCTATCAGCTCCTTTCGTTTAAAAATATCTATAAATAAAAAGAGCCGATAACAACGATAAGGTTGCCATCGGCTCTTGAAAACGGATATTAAATTGTGTGTTGCATAGTGTGCATTCTGAGCAATTATTCACCTATTCTGTAAAGATTTCGTCAAAGATAATTTCAGGCATGGTTTTATATTGCCGAAGGATTATCTTCTGAAATCTTAAGCAAATACTCAAGGGAAAACAGCTGAAAATGCACGCTGTGAGGGCGTAGGAAAACTAACTGAATTTTTGCTGAAAAATCACTGTAAAATGCCATAATAAAAGTCCATATAAACGCAAAAAGCCGCCTGAAATGACCTGCTAAAAGTCATAATCAGACGGCTGTATTTATGCTGTTCAGTTGTATAATGCTATGTATGTGAATTTACATTTTGGGGAGCGGTTTTGTTATTCTGTAAGTACGATATGGTCCGTTCTCTCACCGGAATGAAACTCTGTAAAGGAGCTTATAAAACGATTAAAAAGAGATGGTATTTCAGAAGCAGACGCAAATTTTGCGGTAAATTATATTGATGTTGACTGGTATGAACAGGCCAAAAAATGTGCAAAATACTATAATAGAAGTGTAGAATTAACAGGAGATAAATTAATAAGTCAAATTGAATTTAATGGCTTTACTCATGCAGAAGCAGTTTACGGAGCAAACAGTATAAATTGAATAAACGATGACTAAACCCTCTATCGGCTTAAGTTGATAGAGGGTTGTGTTTATCTTAGCAATTTGCACTTGTCATATTTTCTAAATTGTGATAAACTCAAAATATATCTAAAACGGAAGCGTGATGTTATGAAAATCGCTGTTTGTGATGACGAGCTTGTCGCAAGAGAAGCTGTTGTTACCTGTCTTGAGGACTATTCAGTTGAAAGAAAATTGAATATCGAATATGAAGTTTTTGAAAGCTATACGTTACTTGAATCGAAAATTGAAGAGTTTGATATCTTTGTGATAGATTATCAGACTCCCGAAATCGACGGCATGACATTCGCCAAAATTCTGCGTGAAAAATTCGGCGACGAGAAGACGATTATTTTTGTAACATCGTTTCGCGAGATTGTTTACGATGCTTTTACAGTTAAAACACACAGATTCCTTATTAAGCCGATTGAGCGGAATAAATTCTTTGAGGCTCTTGATTCCTGCATAACGACGGAAGATAAAAATCTGGTTCTGAAAAGTGATGGAATTAACGATGTGGTGAATACATCGGACATTCTATATATAGAAGTAAGAGGTAAAGAATGTTATATTTGTACTGAGAGCGAACAGATTGTCAGTCGAAAAGCTATAACATTTTTTGAAGACAAGCTTGAAAAGGCGGGCTTTTTCCGTGTGCATCGTTCTTATCTTGTAAACATGCGCAAGGTTAGAAGCTTTGATAAATCAAAAATCGAGCTTATTAACGGAGAAAAGATTGACATAAGCGCAAGAAAATATGCGGCTTTCTGCAAGGAATATATAAAACTGAAATGATGTGATTTAATGCTGATGTGCATAATGGATCTGGCCGTTCTTATTCTCGGAACGGCGATGGTTATCAGTCTGCTAAAGTTTTTCCTCGGATATGAGGTCAAAGAGAAAAAAACGAGCTTTATTATTGTCGGTTCGTTCTTCGTTCTGTTTAATTTGCTGTCGGGAATATTTATCGCTGACCGTGAAATTACGGAACTTATTACCGAGGTTTCGCTTGTTGCGACGGCAATGATTTTGCCTTATCTGCTGTTGAAAAAGAGAAAGCAGCTTACCTTTGTGTGGTTTGGTCTGATAATCTGTTCAACGTTTGATTATCTTGAATCATTGGCAATATCGTTTTTTAAAGCGCCAACGGAATACACTGCAAATATAATTTATATTATTCTGTACGGAATCTCTTTTTCGATAATACTTCTGACAAACAGATTTGCCAAACCGCTCATACCGCCTGATTTTCTTGAACAGCTTTCCCCGACGATTTACATAGTTATCTTCTTCGCGGACTATTCGGCATATTACGATGTCATGTTGAGCAAGGACTCGGCGTATTACACCGAGGTCTCGAATGTTCTGAAGCTGATTTCCGCCGCGCTGATTGTCGGATGTTTTTCATATATTATTTACAGATATTCGAGCCTTTCCTACAAGCAGAAAGAGGCAGAGCTTCAGCTTGAAGCGGAGCTTAAGCACTATGAGGAAATGGTGCAGAAAAACAGAGATATCCGCACATTCAGACACGACTACAAAAACAATCTTTACTCGCTGAAAACGCTTATCAGAAGCGGCAGAATAGACGAGGCAGAAAAATATATTGACGAGCTTGACAGCGGTCTGATGCTTTCAGAAAATAAATATGCAACGGGAAATTATCTTGCGGATGCCATTATTTCAGGCAAAGCCGAAACGGCAAAGCAGATGGGTGTTGATATTGAATTTGAAGGCGTTATTCCCGAAAGCGGAATAAGCAACAACGACCTTTGCACGATTCTTTCAAATGCACTTGACAATGCGGTGAAAGCCTGTGCGAATATTTCACCGTGCAAAATAAATATCAATTCACAGATTACAGCAAACGGAGCGTCAATCAAGATTTCCAATCCCGTTGCTGAAAATATTGAAATCAAAAACAATTCAGTTAAAACAACAAAATCCGATAAAACCAACCACGGCATCGGAATTGAAAACATAAAGAAAGCGGTAAAGAAATATAACGGCTATGCTGAACTCAGCTGTGAAGATAAGGCTTTTACGGTTGAAATCGGTCTGATGCTGAAAAATTGATACGCTCACGCCGAAAATGATTACGCTCGCACCGATTTTTATAAACCGTCGGTAGAGTGTGATATTATGGATACATCAGGAAAACAGCCGAAAAACTCTACCTGCGGTAGAGATGAAGCCATTGAAAACCTGCTCTAAATGTTTTATCATAAAATCGGAGGGATGAATAATGAAAAGGAAATTCTCAAAGTTTCTTTCACTTCTGCTTGCAGTTGCTATACTTGCAGGTGTTTCACCGCTGAGCGGATTTATGCTTTCAGTAAGTGCAGAGGAAAGCGGATTGCAGGTCGGAGATATTGTTGAATTCGGTTCATATCCACAGAACGGTAGTAACCGTTCAAAAGATTTTATTGAAGGACTTGTAGATGAATGGGTTTCGCTTAATATGTACAGCGGCAATGATGCTATCTATATAAATCAATGTGATTTAACAAATAACGGAAGCATGAAACCTTCAAAATACATTATGTATGCGGATATTGTGTATAACGGTGTTAAACATCGTGCTTTGAAAATAACGGGACAAGCACCGTGTAATACGGGTGAACGCTGGAAAACAATTGAAACGGAGTATTACCTTTTCCAGTATGCACCAATACAATGGGAAGTTGTTGATTCGCATACCTTAAGGTGTGTACACTCTATTGATTCTCAGCCTTTTAATCAGTATGTTATTTATGGTGATGATGGAGATTACAGTGACGAAGCCCGAACGTATTACGCTTCTGATTTTGAGCATAGTTCATTAAAAAGATGGCTCAACGATGATTTTTATAATACTGCATTTTCTTCTGATGAAAAACAAAATATCAGTGGCTCGGTAACGATTCCGGCTGTAATATCATCACCGGATGAAAGACTAAATGATAAACGTTATCATACACAATACGCTAAAAAAGCATTATCGTCAGCTGTTGCATATGCTACCGATGGCATTTGGTGGTCAAAGACTTCGTATAGCAAAAAATACATTAAAATGAATGGCGCAACAAATTCGCAACCTGAAAAAGCCGCGGCTTTGGGCTATGGTGTTGTTCCTGAAATAACACTAAAAGATTCCTGTATTCACAAATACAATTCAGAAATCGCAAAAGAAGCGACATGTAAGGAAACAGGTACAATAAAATATACCTGTGTTGAATGTGGCAGCAGTTATACTGAAACGATTCCGCTTCTTACCGAACACTCTCTGACTCATAAGGTTGAAAATGCGACCTGCACAGAAGACGGCACGGAGTACGATTTCTGTACGGTATGTGAGAATAAGTTCAATGAAACGGTTTTGCCTGCAACGGGGCATAATTATATGCCCGTTATAACTGCGCCAACCTGCATAAAGCAGGGTTATACAACGTATACCTGCTCTTGCGGTGACAGCTATACTGTAGATTATACAGAGCCGACGGGTCACAGCTATAAGGATACGGTTATTGCCCCGACAGATACCGACAGAGGCTATACCGAACATACTTGTGAAAACTGCGACAGTACATATATCGACAGCTATACCGATTCCCACGGACATTCATACAAGTCGGAAGTAACCAAAGAGCCTACCTGTACGGAAAAAGGTGTGCGCACGTACACCTGCGAAACCTGTGATGACACCTTTACTGAAGAAATTCAGGCAACAGGACACAGCTATACATCAGAAGTCGCAAAAGCTGCAACCTGTAAGGAAACAGGTATTCTTACCTATACCTGCCATTGCGGCGATACTTATACTGAAACTATTCCGCTTTCAGATAAACATATTCTGTCTCATCAGACTGTTGCTCCGACTTGTACTCAAAACGGAACGGAATACGATTTGTGTTCAGTTTGTGAGGGAATATTTAATGAAAAACTGCTTCCTTCAACTGGACATAACTACACAACAGAAGTAACCAAAGCCGCAACCTGCAAAGAGACAGGTATCATGACATATACCTGCTCATGCGGCGACACTTATACTGAAACTATTCCGTTCGCCGAACATAAGTTGATTCATACAATTGAAAAAGCAACCTGTACGGCAGACGGACTGGAATATTATATTTGTTCCGAATGTG
>JAZLGM010000029.1:0-6764 GCA_045616285.1 Ruminococcus sp. | reverse complement strand
GCGAAATACTGCGTCAGAAAACCTTGAAATACGACAGTATTCCTGCGGCTTTCTTCCTTGTCTTTCACTATCAGTCCTTCGCATAAATTATTCACGATTTAATTGGGGGAGCAATAATTAAAATCAAAGCCGCATATTTATTTTTCAATTTGCGTTTGTTCGGTTCAGTAAGGGCGGCGGAACGCCGCCCCTACATTCATTCTACTGATGTATTCTCGTTCTGTTTCAGTAATACCTCTGCAATTGCAATGTCTTCGGGAGTTGTGATTTTTATATTTGTGTAATCTCCTGTTGTCATGCAGACCTTACAGTTTATCGCCTCAACAAGCTGACAGTCATCTGTAAAATCAAGACCATGAGCGAGTGCGAAATCCACACCCTCAAAATATACTGAACGCTTGAAAATCTGAGGTGTCTGAGTTATGTACAGGAATTTTCTCGGCGGAGTATCGGTTATAAGTCCGTCCTCAACCATTTTTATTGTGTCCTTTACGGGTACACCGAGAGTTGCACCGCCGAAAACAGAAGCATCTTTGATTGTCTTTTCAATGTGTTCGGGTTTTACAAGAGGTCTTGCACCGTCATGAATTGCAATCAAATCCGTATCCTTTGAAATACATTTTATTCCGTTTATAACGCTTTCCTGTCGGGTTGCACCGCCTGTTGTACACATTTTCAGCTTTGTGATTCCGATTCTCTCAGCCTCTTTTTCAATTTCGGGGATATCTGTTCCACGTGAAACAATTATGATCTCCTCAATGCTTTCGCAGTTCTGAAATGCTCTCATGGTGTTTCCGATTACGTTGCTGTCTCCGAGCGGAAGAAGGATTTTATTCACTCCCCCCATTCGTGTGGAATTTCCTGCACATACTATTACTGCTGATACTTTCATGTATTTTTACTCCTTTGCTTTGGATTTTAAAATTTAGGGTGGAGAACGTCACTGCCTGCACCACGTTTTCACACACCATTTGTTTTTGTCAGAGCGTTGTTTAAAGACTGTCTGTCTTTTGCTGTCAATAATAATTTTATTATCTGTTCTTTGTTTTCCTTGTACGGACTTTCTTTGAGATATCTTCCGTATAAAGAACGAATTGTCTGTTCTTTTTTATCAGCATCGTTATTATTTGTTTGTTTGCTGACAGTATTATTTACTGTTTTTGCTGAATCAGGATTGTAGCTTTCGCAAAAATATTATACCATATTAACTGAAAAACTGCAACTGTATTCCTATTCTAAAGAACGATAGAATAACAGCGATAATTGCACAAAAATCAAACATCCAATTTGTGCAAAAAAGAGAACCTGAAAATTATTTTTTCAATAGTCAAACGTTTTAGGTCGACTTTTGCCATTCCCCCCCCCCCTTTATAGAGAGACATTTCAGTTTCTTGTATCAAATATCAAGTTAAAAGGAGAAAAACTCACTTGATGAAAATGAAATCAACAGATTTATGGAGTTTCTTAATACTAAGGTGTGGGACGAAGAATTTAAGAGAATTATCAAAGTTCTGCTCTATAATATTGTCAGTAAGCTTTATGATGATTGTGCCATAGGTCATTTTTTATGCATATCCTGAACATAAAATGAAAATATAATAAGTATGCAGTTGACTTTTTCTTTCGCTTGTGTTATACTTGTGAAAGAAACGAAAGAATGTGAAAGAAAGTGAAAGGAAATGGTGTTATGCTTTCTGAAAATATAAATACAGAATTTAAAGAAATTTATGTTAATGACATAAAAAAAGAGGTAATTGCATTTGCCAATACCGAAGGTGGAACATTATATATAGGCATATCTGATGACGGGAAAGTTATTGGTCTTGACAATCCTGATTTTGTAATGCAGCAGACCGCCAACGCTCTTAAAGACGGAATAAAACCCGATGTTATGCCGTTTATAAAGATTTCGGATATTATTATTGAAGATAAAAAGGTCATTAAAATTGAAGTGTCCGTAGGCACAAACAAGCCTTATTATCTTTCGGATAAGGGATTAAAACCATCAGGTGTATATGTCCGTAAAGGCTCGTCATCTCAGCCTGTAAGCGATGAAGCAATTCGTGAGCTTATAATTCAGACAAGCGGTAAAACCTATGAATCAGGACGCTCAATGAATCAGGAACTTTCTTTCGTTTCTTTCACCGAGAAAATGAAAGAAAGAAACCTTGAAGCAGGAGATTCGCAGTTCAGGACACTTCACCTTATCGGAGAGGACGGATTGTATACAAATCTCGCACTTCTGCTTTCAGACCAATGTGAACATACTCTGAAACTTGCTGTTTTTCAAGGAACGGATAAAGCTGTATTTCGTGACAGGAAAGAGTTTTCAGGTTCAGTTCTGAAACAGCTTGACGATATTTTTTCGGCTATTGATATATATAATAAGACAAGTTCTTCAATAAACGGACTTTATCGCATTGACAAGAGAGATTATGATGTTGAAGCTCTCAGAGAAGCTCTTCTGAACTGCATTGTTCATCGTGATTATTCATTCAGCGGAAGTACTCTTGTTAATATATACGATGACCGAATGGAATTTGTTTCTCTTGGCGGACTTGTAAAAGGTCTTACAATGGAAGCGGTATATATGGGTGTATCTCAGTCACGAAATCCGAATCTTGCCTCTGTATTCTACAGAATGAAACTTATCGAAAGCTATGGAACAGGAATCGGAAAAATCCGTCGTGCGTACAAGGATATTTATTCAGAACCCGTTTTTGAATCTGCCGATGGAGCATTCAGACTTACATTACCAAATATGAATTATTCTGCCTCACCAAAATTATCAAAGGATAATACAGTGCTTATTCTTGATTATATAAAGAAAAATGGTTCAATAAGCCGTCTTGAAACTGAGAAGCTGACAGGATTAAAAACTACTGCTGCTCATAAACTGCTTAAAGAAATGTGTGCGGATAATCAGATTAAGGTTTCTGGAACAGGGAAGATAACCAAATATATTCTATAATGATAAACAGCGTGTTTACTGAATCTTTCTTCAAAACTGAGTTGTGAACAGGTTTATACTTTACAATCGGATTCATATTATAATTCATCACTATTGCATACATTTACAGCATTTTTCTTTCAGTGTACAGCCTTCACAGCTTTCGTACTGATATATTTCTTCTGTTCTTCCATATTTGTTTCCACGTATCGGTCTGCTGTAAAGATAGTTGAAAACCTTTTCATTCGGACATACAAGCTTTCCATTTTCATTCATTCTGAAATTTACCGCTCTGTATGGATTTTCAGTATATTTTTTATCCCTGGATTCTTTTTCATACATTGTGAATTTCATATATTTTTTCATTCCATGTTCTTCACAATAAAGGTAATTGTTGAAACTTCCGTATCCTGCATCTGCTACAGGATACTCAGGATATTTTTCATATAGATTGTGGTACTTTTCAATTAAAGGTACAAAGCAGTCCATTTCCTACGCAATATATCATTTGCTAAAAACATCTGCTTCAGGTATTTCTGTTTCAGAGCAGTGTGGTTATCAGGACAGTAAATATTTTATGCGTCAGTTTTCCTCTAATACGGGTATGACAATGACTGAATTTCGCAAACCGGGTATAACGTTAAATTAAAATACTATAATTTTGTCCACCTTTTCAAAAAATAATGCGTTGACTTAAAAGCACTATAGTGATACAATATTTGGTGTAAACCAAGTTTACAATTCTATAGACTAAGATGTTTTTATATCAGAAAGGATTCGTGACATTATGAGTAAAATGAAAAAATTCAAGAAAATTTTTGTCAGTGTCATTTCAGCAGTGTTTTTGTTTCAGAGTGTAAATCTTGCAGATTTATCGTATACAAAAGCGGCTGATATTAGCGGCAGAGTTATCTATGTTGCAGAAAATGGCAATGATTTCAGCGGAAACGGTTCTTCAGGCAGTCCATATCGTTCTATTAAAAAGGCTGCTGCCGAAGCAACAGCAGGTACAACTGTACTGATTCGTCCCGGTACCTATATCGAGGAGGATATTACACCGAAGGAATCCGGTAAAGCAGATGCCATGATTGTTTTCAGACCTGAAAACACATCCGATATTGGCAAGGTAATCATCAAGCATAAGGACAACTTTGACGGTTCAACGATTACGCCGCAGGTAAGACAGCAGTGGCTTGCGGATACAGGCTGGGCTGAAAATGAAGTACAGCACTATGACAATGCAGGTATTGAATACTCTATTGCAGCCAGAAAAAATGAGCTGACGGATGTATTTAATCTGGTCGGACGTAACTACATTCAGATTGAGGGCTTTGTATTTGAGGATTATAAATATGCCCGCAGTACCATTGATATTATGGGTAACGGAAATGTTGTTCTGAATAACCAGTTTAAAAATATTGGATGTGTTTACAATGCACCATGGAAATTCACAAATATGGGAGTTTATCGACCTGATGTAACTGTTCCTGTTGCAGGACAGGATAATGTTGTAAGAAACAATTACTTCCAGAGCGTGTATGGTGAAACACTTTGCTATGACAATCATTCACAGAACTGCATTATATCCGAAAACACATTTATCGGTGCAATCGGAAAGAACGCAGGAGCAGGCGGTGCAGAATCATCCACATTAGGCGGAAGAGCAGACGGAAACAGGAATAACGCATTTGCTTTCAATTACTCAGGCGGCTCAGTAAATGGCGGAACAATATGGCTTGATATCAGCGTAAGAGATTTTACTGCTGTAAGAAATGTAGCACACAATACAGCATATTTCATGTTCAACGAATCTGAATGTACCCGTAACTGGGCATATGAGAATATTGTCTATAACAAGCCGCTTGACGCAAATAAGAGAATGCCGATAGGTTCATATTTTATGAATTTCCCGGCACAGAAAATTGAATCAGGACTTTTCTCTGCATTCTGGGATACAGGCTCGACATGGGATGCAAGATGGGTAAATAATGTAACATACAACCTTAAAAATGGTATTTCTCTCGACAGATCATATAATAATGATGTAATTAACAATATTTCCTATGAAGACAGCGACAGTATGTACGGTAATGATGCAGTCGGACTTCTTGTCAAGGAAACATCTGTAAACGGTTTCCACTCATGGCATGGAATCGACCTTAAAGGCGGCGGTACTCTTACAGTTCAGAACAATCAGTGGTATTCAGCAAGAAAACCTGAGTATGTTCGTTATATGGATCCTTCACAGTCTAATATTACAGTTGATGCGTTTAACAAGCAGATTGGTACTAAAACCAACAGTTCAGAAGATCCGATGTTTGTAAATCCTTCCGCAGGTGATTTCAGCCTTAAGGAAGGAAGTTCAGCAATCGGCTCAGGTTATAACGGAGTAAACAAGGGTGCGTATGCAGTTTATCCAAAAACAGATGTTGGCTATAACAGCACTCTCGGATTGACAGAAGATGTAAACGTAAGCTTCAGCCAGCTTAATAGTGCTGCAAAACCGGGAGATGTAATCGACCTTAAACTGAGTCTCAGTAAGCCTGCCACAAGCACAATGGAATTCAAGGTAGAACCTGTTGCAGGTGACGCTCGTCCTGATAAGGATTACAGCTTTATTGATGATCCGTCTGTAACATTTAATAAGGGCGATACAGAAAAAACAGTTCGTGTAAAAATTCTCGGAGGATATGACCTTGATCAGCTTCTTGTATTCCGTCTGAATCCTGTTGGTACAACAAAGCCTGAAGCTGTAGGTGGAAGAGACATGCACCTTGTAAGAATCAGCAGAGCTGAAAAACGAGTACTTGTCATAAGCAATGTCGGAGATAAAATGGGTTCTGTGGTTACAGAATATCATAAACCGGGCGAACTTGTAACAATAGATGCAAAAACAAGACCCGGTTATACCTTTGACGGCTGGCAGGTCGGAATTGATGCAATGGATGTTACCAAAGTCAGTGCAGACGGAACAATTTCTTCATTCATAATGCCTGAATACAATCAGAGAATACAGGCTAAATGGAAACTGAATGGTACCCGTGTCAATGTGGCAGGAATCCGTCTGAATCAGGAAAATATATCACTTAATGCAGGTGAAACTTCTCAGATTAAGGCAGATATTTTCCCTGAAAATGCAACTGACAAGGTTGTAATCTGGACATCATCGAATCCGCTTGTTGCTTCTGTTGATAAAAATGGCGTAGTAACAGCATTGTCAGATGGTACAGCTGAAATATTAGCAAGAACACTTGAACCAAGTGATAAGCAGTTTACAGCAAAATGCAAAGTCAGCGTTACAGGTTCAATTGTACCTGCCGAACCGATACCTTTTGGTGAAAGAATTGAAGCAGAAAGCTACACAACACAATCAGGAGTAGATACTGAAAACTGCAGTGAAGGTGGAAAAGATGTTGCTTACATAGAAAACGGTGATTACATCGGATTCAGAAATGTTGATTTCGGAGATGGTGCTGAATGCATTGATTTCCGAGTGGGCTCAAACGGCGGAAACAATTCAATTGAAGTTCACCTTGGTTCACCTGACGGAAAAATCATTGGCACAATGAAGGTGAACAGCACAGGCGGATGGCAGACGTGGAAAACTCAGAAGTGCGAAATTGATAAGACATCAGGCGTAAATGATGTTTACCTTGTTTTCAAGGGCGGAGACGGTTACTTATTCAATCTCGATTGGTGGAATGTCAGCACTTCCGGTGACAATACACTTTTAGGAGACGCAAACTGTGATGATACGGTTACTATGGCTGATGCGGTTGCAATTCTTCAGTATCTTGCAAACTCTTCTAAATAT
>JAZLGM010000028.1:0-9160 GCA_045616285.1 Ruminococcus sp. | reverse complement strand
AAATTTGTCAATTTCAAATTGGTCGTTTAAGAAAAAAGACGGGCAGTTTGGAACTGTAAAACCAGGAGAATATGTTCCTCTCTCAAATGAAATGGAAATAAAAATTGATACTGCAGTGGCAGTTGTGAAATTGTAAAGGAGTTGTATTGAAAATGGTGGATTGAGATGAAATTACTGAAGGGTGGTATGATTGAATTACCTGAACAGAGAACGGAGGTTATCTGAATCGTCCTCAAATTGACCGTGACCAGTTCGGATTTTGAGGGCAATTCATCTACCTGTGGTTCGTAAATCTAAACTCCTGAGTAATATTTCCTATAAAAACAAAAAAAGGTTGCATTCTCCAAACGAAAAATGCAACCACCTAAAAATTTTTGATACAAAGAAACGGCAATCAAGGAACGAAACGGCAACCCTGCAAAGAAACGGAACAGCCAAGTGGTTGCATTGTATCATTTGTAGAGTGATTTGCCAAAAAACCTCGTAAACACGTTGTTTGCGAGGTTTAATTTTTTGTATAATAGTCACACGAGTGAAAATTTACCCTTACCATACCCTTACCCGATTTTAAAAATATGGGTACACAATGTTTACAAGTGTGAGGATGTTAACCATGGTTAACATTATAGAATAAAAAGGGTAAGCATAAAATCTGATAAAAAGCACCATACAAAGAAGCTGTGATTGGGAGTGAAGCAATCGTGTTCTTTGTATGGTGTTTTTTGTTTGTCTGAATTGACTTGAGAACAGATAAGGAGTATAATTATAGTTGATGAGTAGTTTGTCAACTTTGTTAAACCTGATTTAACAGAGTTGTAAATATGAATATAAAGAGCAATGCTATGAAAATAGAAGGAAACAAAAATATGAAGATTTTGATACACGATTTAGAAGATAATGATGTAGAACAGTTTGTGAATATGTCAGATCAGGTTATTAGGGCAGATGGGAAATATGCACCATGTAAGGGCTGCTTTAAGTGTTGGACAAAGCATCCTGTATCTTGTGATTTTAAAGATTCTTTGTACGAAATGTGTAGAATTTTAGGACAGGCAGATGATCTGATGATTATTACTGAAAATTGTTATGGCGGGTACAGTCCGAACATAAAAAGATTGTTAGATCGGAGTATAGGCATTTCTACTCCAATGAGTACTTATCGAGGTGGACTTATGCATCATACACTGCGTTACGGAAAACATCACAAATTTCATGTATTTGTATATGGACAAATCAGTGAGAAGGAAAAAGAAACCTGGAAGCATATGGTAAAAGCAAACAGTATCAACAATGGATACGAACAGTATGAGGTGGAATTTGTTACAGAAGAAGAACTTCGATGGAGGGATAAAAGATGAAAACTGTATTTATTGATTGCAGTCCTAAAAAAAGATTCAGTGCATCAGGATTCATTGCTTCTTTTACCAGAATGTTTGTGCTTGGAAAAAAGGTACAGAAAAAACTTAGAACACCAAATGATTTTCAACCTGTTTTATCAGAAATAGAAGATGCAGAAGCAATAGTTTTTTCTATGCCATTATATGTGGATGGAGTTCCATCTCATGTACTTCCGTTTTTACAAAAAATGGAGCAAATATATAAACAGGCAAAGCAAGATAAAAAAGTGTATGTTATTGCCAATAATGGCTTTATTGAGGGGCGGCAAAACGAACCTTTGATGCAGACAATGGAGAATTTTTCTGACAGAGCTAACCTTGAATGGTGCGGAGGGCTTGGAATTGGTGGCGGTGTCATGATGAATGTCATGCGAATCATATTCTGTGTAATTTTCGCACTTACAATATTACAAGTAATATTAAATGGATTTGACTTTTCAATATTAAAAGGCTTTGGTATTGATGTTATGGAGATTCTTGTATTAAGCTGTGGAATTATTACTTTTGATCTTTGGCTGGCATATTGTATCAATAAAAGAAAGGCATACGGAAAACATTATACCAGAATCATGTTACCATCTTTCGTGTTTATTATTATCGCTGATATCTTCTTTATAATCATTTCACTGTTTCAGGGAGGTATCCTACGTGGATGGTTTTCAAAAAAGAAACCTTTAAATTAGAATTTGACGAACTAATTAATCCCGTTATTAAAACAAATTATGATTCTTTTTACGAGAGTTTATAATAACTAAGATGTGCTATATGAAATACAATGTACTTGGAAAAACAGGAATAAAGGTAAGTGAAATAGGATTTGGCGGTGAATGGCTGTTTTCGGCTATGTTACGATGCCGATGATACCTTTAAAAAAGGAATAAACATTCATGCTATTGTATGTTTTTGCTCTCATGTACAGGAGCAGTTCTTATCTCGCATAATCTGTATCTTTTAATTCTTCCGTTTATTTTATGGGGTATAATGACAATTGTGCTTATCAGCACAGAAGAAAAATGGCTTAGAAATCTGTATGGCAAAGAATACGAGGATTACTGCAGGAGAGTAAACAGATGTATTCCATGGTTTCCAGGAAAGGAAAAATTAATGAATATATACACTTTTTTATCATTGGGCTATGATTTGCTTGATATAATCTGGTTTTCAGATAAAGGAAAGAATCCCCGTGATGTGATAGAAAATATTATTCCGAATAAGGAATGCACAGTTCTTGATATGTGCTGTGGTACATTTTCAAATGGTCTTCCAATTGCAAAAAAGAATCTTGAAAACAAAGTTGTCGGACTTGACAGGTCAAAGGCTATGCTTCGTGAGGCAAGTGCTAAAATCAAATCAGCAGGTTTACAGAATGTGAAGCTTATATGCAGAGATGCAACACAGACAGGTTTTAAACCACAGATTTTTGACTATATTATAATCGGACTTGTCCTTCATGAATGTAATGCTGATTTATGGCAAGGGATACTTTCTGAGGCACGCAGACTCCTGAAGCCTGATGGAAAACTGATTATTCTTGAATGGGACAAACAGGAAAAATTCAGCCGCAAACTAAAATTTTCACCTTTATATGTGACTGAAACAGCATTAAACAGAAAGTATTTCAAGGAATTCTATTACAGTGACAAGTCAGAATTTTTCAGCAGGTACGGATTTAAGGCGGATGAGATTGTAAAGTGTAATTATACGGCTGTTATGACATTCAGCCGTATGGATTCATTTTAAGGAGATGAGTATATGAAAAAACTTGCATTATTGCTTACAGCATCAGCATTATGTCTTTCACCATTAAGTATAAATGCTGAAAGTATCGATACAGGCTTTGGTCAGAGTTCAGACCGAATAGTAGGATATCTGCCCGACTGGAGCTATCAGGAATATGAAGATATCGATATTTCGTCACTTACACATATTAACATTTCATTCTGCAATCCAGACAGTAACGGTGAATTATTCTGTTATATTCCCGATGGGGAGTTCCATAAAATAGTCAGCACGGCACATGAAAACAGCGTTGAGGTATTTGCCGCACTTGGCGGCGGAGGCGGTTGTAATAATTACCTGCAGTACATAGATACAGATGAAGAAATGAAGAACTTCAGTGAAAACATAATAAACTATTGCAATAAATACAATCTTGACGGAATAGATCTTGATATTGAATTAGGAGCTTATGATCCGATATGGAACTATTACGGAAACTGGTGTGCTGAATTAAGGAAGTTATGTGACGAAAACGGATTTGAAATGTCAACAGCAACTGCACAATGGGTGGCAGAAAAGGTATCACCTGAAACGTTTGAGCTGTTTGATTTTGTAAATGTAATGGCATATGACAATGATCTGGACAAGGTTTCACATTCATCCTATGAATATGCTGAAAAATGCCTTGATTATTTTGCTGAAGAAAAGAAAATCCCGTATAACAAGCTTGTACTGGGAGTGCCGTTTTATGGAAGAGGCTATAGTGATAATGGTTCGCTTGACTGGAACAGCTATATGTCATTTTCTGAAATACTGAGTAATGGACTTAATAATTACAGCAGTGACGTGTATAACGGAATAGCATACAACGGAGCAGATACAATAAAACGAAAAGCTGAATTATCAAGAATTTACGGTGGAATTATGATATGGGAACTGACACTTGATGCTAAAGGAGATTTTTCGCTTCTGAAAGTAATAAAAGATGTATTCCATAATCAGACTGCACAGCCTGAATCAGTTGCAGGAGATGTCAATGCAGACGGGCAGTTTAATATATCCGATATCGTTATGCTTCAGAAATGGATACTTGCAGACCCCGATGTTAATCTTGCAGACTGGAAAGCCGCAGACCTATGTGAAGATGGTGTAATCAACACCTTTGACCTCGTTATGATGAAGCGGCTGTTTATATCACAGAATTAAGCAAATTCCCGTATGATATACCGTTTATAAGATTAGGGAACTGTAAATAATGATGTTACAATCTATGTGGCTGATTTTGTATAGAGTAAAGTATATGAGAAAGCAGCCATACCCGAAGGTGCAGTTGCTTTCACTCAAATATAAATCATACAATCAAATACAGATTCTCTCGCCATATAGCAGAAGCAGTTTTCAAGACCTTTATGCTTATCTGTATCACCGACAGCAACAGCGGTCTGATACTCCCTGTCAGATTCTTTCCAAAGCTGCACCTGACGATTCAGAGTATCGTTCACTTTGGCTTCAAGGTCATCAAGGTAACTGATGATACTGCCGTCATTGATGAGTTTACGGAGCCTGTCAGGACAATGACTTTCTGAATTCTCAGATACAGTTCGTTCTTGGGATACACAATAATCTGGTGGAACGGAATCTTCGGATTTGGAATAGGTTTCATTATTACATGGAGCTGTTATCTCAGCGGTATATGGAAGCGAAATTCAAGTATTTCGACATAGAAAAAATAACAGGCGTTCAGCCATTGTGTTACAGCACTCGGCTTCACTCGTTTAAGCTGTCGCAAGCATGAACTTTGTTCATGCTTATAGGGCTTCTCGCCCTATAACCTCGCCCATTTTTCTGAAGAAAAGTGGGACAAAAACTTTAATTCCCGCTTCGCTCGTTTTGCTTTCCTTTCTCTTTTCTGTACTGAATCGGAGTAACTCCCATAGCCTCTCTGAACTGCTTTGTAAAATGAGCAACACTGCTGTAGCCGACTGCAACCGAGATGAATTTAACAGCATTATCAGTCTCCTCCAGCAGTTTAGCCGCCGCCTGAATACGGCTTGAAGCAATATCCTGAGAGATATTTTTCCCGAAGGTCTGCTTATAAAGATGCTGAAATCTCGAACGGCTGAGCGAAAGTGTGCCTGCTAAATCATCAATGGAAAACTTACTGCTCGGCCAGCGGAAAATATCCTCACGGATAAGATAAAGGGCATCAAAATACTCAGATTTTTCAGGCTCGGAGCTGTTTTCCTCGGAGATATTATTCCATACAAAGCTCTCATGAAAGCTTGTCTGACGGGTGTGAGTTTTATTTTTCATGCTCTGATATTTCTCGCAGATTTTATAAATCAGAAGCTTGAAAAGAAGCTGTGAGGACTCGTATTTATTTATGTTGCTCGAATAAAATTCATCAACAAGATTATGCATTATAGCCGAGATATCCGAGATGCTTGAAAACGTGACGGGCATATTCAGCGGAACTCCGAATTTTTCGAGCAAGGCTCTCTCATCAGCATCAGGAACACAATGCATCCAGTCATCATAGTAAACATCACCGTCAGGATAATAAAACTGCGGAGTATTGGGCGTATAAATAATAACCGAGCGTCCGGGAACTCTGATTTCTTCTCCTGAAACACGGAAAATTGCAGGGGATTTTATAACAAGAAACAGCCAGCAGTCAATTCCGTAAGGGCGGTCAACAGTAAAAGCACCGTCATGGCGATGATTATAGCCTAAAACCTCCATGTGCATAAAAATACACCTCTTTTGCATTTAAGATTCACACAATAATAGTAACATATAAAATGGATAATGTCAAGATACTATATTGTGCTGAAAACGTGACACAATATAGTATTGACTATAATATAAAAAAAGAGTAAAATATACCATAGAGACTACAAAAGATACACCGAATCTGCAATAAGTCCACCTAATAATCCAGGCTTTTAAAGTCTCGTTTATCCTCTATCGAAAAAACGCATGGGCAGCGTTTTTTCACACTCTTTTTATTATAATTATGTTATGGAGAATCACGGAATGAAATCAATTTTCAAAAAATCCGCTGCTGCTTTGGGTGCAGCTGCTCTGACAATGAGTTTAGTACCTGACATTTCAATCGTTGAGGAGGCATGGGCAGCCGACTCACTTCAGACAAGAGATGTATGGTGTGCAAACGAGGACGTTAACCGCTGGGAATCGGAACACTTCCAGTTTATCTGGGGTAAGAACGGTGCGGACTCAGCTAAAATCACTCAGAGTTTTCTTGAAGAAAATGCAAAGCACCTTGAAGCCTGCTGGGATGTTTATATGAATGAGCTTCACATGGAGCCGCCGACACAGTCGGTTAATATGAGTCTCAGAGACGGAAAGCAGTACAAAGTCAACTTCTATCTTTCAGGAACAGGATTAAAACCATTTGCAGATGACTGGGCATATATGGGATATGACAATCAGGGATATGCATTCATGTTCTGCTGTGTCGGAGCAATGCAGAATTCACCAAATCCCTCATGGGTTCTCCCACACGAGTTCGGTCACGTTGTTACAGCTCATCAGCTTGGCTGGAATGAAAACAAATACGTTCAGGCATGGTGGGAAGCAATCGGAAACTGGTATCGTGAACAGTTCATCTATTCAGATTACTACAGCAAATGGATAACAACACCTTCAAGCGGAACAGATTATTTTGAAACCTATATGAAAAATCTCTGCTTCACACCAATTCTCGGCAGAGATAACTATGCATCATGGGCATTTCTCCAGTACCTCACGGAGAATCCCGATAATATAAGCGGCTGCGGAAGTGATTTCGTCCGCAAGCTGATGCAGCAGGGACAGCGTGACGAGTACCCTTATCTTGAAATTGAGCGTCTTGCAGGCGAAGACCTCAAAACAATACTCGGAAACTACGCAAAAAGAATGGCAACTCTCGATCTTAAAATGCAGGAACGCTATCTTGCAAGACAGAACGAGCTGTTTGCCCGTGGAGAATGGAACTGGGGAGATATTTATACACTCCTCGAAAAATCAGGCAAGGCTGATAACTACTATACAGTCCCGACCGACCGAGCTCCTCAGCAGATGGGTATTAACATCATTCCTCTCGATGTTAAGGGAAGCAGTATCAGCGTAAAGCTGGAAGGTCTGACCAACGTAAAGGGTGCAGACTGGAGAGCCTCAATCGCAGTAAAGCAGAATGACGGCTCAACAAGATATTCAAAGCTTTTCTCCGACGGAGAGACTGCTTCAATGGACTATAATTCAGGTTCAGATACAGAAGCATATCTCGTGGTAACCGCAACTCCTGACTCAGATTCATTTGTTCTCGCAGGAGTTCCGTGGGCATATTCCACAGGAGAATTTGACGAGAATCATATTCCTTTCAACTCCAAAACCCGCTATCCGTATGCCGTAACTCTCAGCGGAGCGGATATAAAGCAGGTTCAGGACAGAGCAAATACAAACGGCAAGGCACATTCAAACGGCGGCGGATTCGTTGCATCAACAGCAAAGGTGGATGCATCAGTTTATGTCGGAAAGAACGCAAAGGTTCTCGGATATGCCACCGTAAGCGGAAATGCCGTAATTGACGACTATGCGATTGTAACAGGAAGTGCAAAGGTATCGGGCAATGCCGTTGTCAAGGGACACGCAGTAGTCGCAGAGAATGCTCAGGTTAAGGATAATGCAATTATCGGAGACAGTGCAGGAGTTATGGGCAGCTCCGTAGTGTCAGGTAATGCAAGGGTTCTTGAAAGCGGACTTGTTTTTGACAAATATCAGGTAAGCGGTAATGCATCAGTAAAGGGTTCAGCGTATTGTCTTGTCGGCGGTAGTGCGAGCGGACAGGCGATGCCTGACGGTGATTATTATGATGATTCAAGCCGTTCACTCTCAGCAGGTTCAGTATTCGGCTGGGCAAGTCCTGACAGCTATGTAAATAGCAGACCATATAAGGATGGTCAGTATGCTGCTTTGGAGTTTGACTCAGACAGCTCTGACATCGCATATGATATGTATACATCAACCTATGGCGTGGCTTGTGGAAGCCCGACATGGAGCGAGGTAAAGACAAGCGGAAAGGGTGTTCTGACATTCGACGGAACACAGTATATTATTGCTGACAGTTCATATGCATCTCTGCACGATGCAGACTATCAGACCGCAGTTCTTCTCAGAGACAACGGAAAGAATGAAATTTTCCGCTTTGGAAGCGAAGAAAAGTTCATGTCTCTCACAGCAGAAAACGGAGAACTCACATTCACATTGAACAATGGCAAGAAATCCGAATCCGTAAAGGCAGAGGGTGCGTACAAAACTGGCGAATGGGCAAGTGTCAGCGTTGTTCTCACCGATAATACTGCAAAGATTAATGTAAACGGAAAGACCAAAGCAAGCGGAACTGTTTCAGCAGACCCGATTGAAGTAGTTTCCTCCGATGCAAAGTATTTTATTGCGGACGGAATGAATGGTTCAATGGACTTTTTCCGAGTAAACTTCAAGGAAGTCGCAGAGCCTGAATATTACTACACCGAAACTGAGGACGTGTCTCAGATTCCGACAACTCAGCCGACAACAAATCCGACTGAGTCTGAAATCGAAGGACAGGTAATAGCAGGCGACCTTAATCTTGATATGGCGGTAGACGTTTTCGATATGACTTTAATGAGAAAGTTCATAGTTGATAACTCACTTGCATATGACAAGAGACTCAAAGCTGCATCAGACTTAAACGGAGATAAGAAAATCACCTCCGCAGATGCAGTACTCATGCAGAGTTATATTCTTGGAAAAATCGAGAGTTTCCCTGTGGGAGTAATAGTAGATTTCTGATATAGAATAATGAAGCCGTGTATAACCCTCGCCTGAATTCATATCAGAAAATACCTGCAATTTTGTCCATACTGTCACGCATAAGGTCGAGTGATGAATGACAGTAAAGGTCCATAGTAATCTGAACATTGGCGTGTCCGAGAATATCACTCAAAGCCTTGACATTAACACCGTTTTCGATTGCTCTTGTAGCAAATGTATGACGGAGTGCA
>JAZLGM010000027.1:0-2197 GCA_045616285.1 Ruminococcus sp. | reverse complement strand
GTTTTACTTTTATATTATTTTATAAAGCCATTCAGTCTGATACCTTTGAAGCCTCTCACCTCAGATGTGCCGTCTAAAATGTGCTTATCATAAGCCACACCATACTTTGCTGAATTCTCTGAAAGCCAACTGATAAAAGTCTTTCTTTTCAGTGCTTCCAGACCATTTTTCTCGCACCAACTGCAATACATCTCATGAAGCTTACAACTTGAAACTTTCGCATCCTTTTCAAAAGCAACAGAATTCTTATCTTCAAGAAATTCAACGATATTACAGCTTTCTTTCAGCATTTCTTCAAGATTACGCTTGGATTTGTCGGACATGGTGAACTTGAAATTGTTCTTGATAAGTCTGCGTAAACCATCAAGTTTCCAACAAAAAATCAATTCCTTTTCAGCTATGAATTTCTCAGCAATAAACGGATCATCCACTCTGTTTTCAGGCTTCGGCTTTGTGGTGAGAATAATTAATCTTCTTGCAAATCCGACGGAATGGTCATACAATGCTTTCGGAGTACCGTTGCCGAATGTGAGAATTCGTGAATATAAGTATTCCTGATGCGACTGCTGTCCCTTGCACTCAATGTCAATCGGAACTTCGGATGTAATCAGCGTTTTAAGAACACCGGTGGAGTTCAGAGCAGTAAGCTGCATATCATCATCCATAAGGAACAGCTTGTTTACAAGGTTATATCTGAAAAAACGATCATTCTCAATACGCTGATAATTGCCTGTAACCATGTTGTTTTTATAGATTTCCTGCAATACCACACCGATTCTGGACTTACCCTCACCGCCTGAGCCGATAATCGAAAGCATAACCTGTCCCTTTGTACTTGCAATCATAAGGTATCCGAGATATTCCTGCAAAGTCAGTACATCATCAGGTTCAAGCAGGTCATACAGGAAACTGAGAAAGTGCGACGGATAATAAACTCCGTTCCATACATCAGGGTTATAATTGATGTTCAGACGGTTTCGACAATAGTCGATTTCGGGAATAAAAGTCGGAGGAGTACCTTCATCACCGTCAACCATAACAATGCCGTTATTCACATGAATTCGATCTGTTTCGGGTTTACAAGGTTCTCTGTAGCAATGCAGTCTGAGGGATTCCACAATTGAATTAACCACCGAGGAAAGCTTGTTCTTGATGTATGGGCTGATAATCTTGTAAATGACGGTTTTAAGCACCTTTTCATCAATTGCACCTTCAAAGTTGTAAAAAATCCCATTCATACAAGCAAAACCGTATTCATCCGATAAATACTTGCAGAATTCAGGCTCGTCAATTCTGTAATTGTTTGTTACCCACTTTGGCAAATTCGGATCACGCTTCTTCTTTTTGGGTTTATCCTCAGAAACCTTGCTTTCCTCGGTTGTTTCGGCTTCGGCTGTATCTTCCACAATCTCAGCTTCAACAGTTTCAATGTTGTCCTTTGTTTCTTCCATATTATACAATTCTCCTTTTCAGTAAGTCGTCTATTTCTGTTTCTTCTCTTATTTTTGTGAATTTTGGGAGCAATTCAACACTTGTTTCCTCTGTCTTAATATTTTTCGGCATAGGTTTGATTTCAGGGCAGTAATTCAGCCACTTATTAAGAAACTCCTTTGCTGAATCAACTTCATCCTCAAATTGCTTTCTTTTGTCATAAGGAGTGTCCATGAATTCTTCAAGCACATACTCCGAATATTCCAGATAGTGACAAGCCGTCACGAAACGTGGATCAAGATTTTCATAAGCCGATTTCGGTGGATATTTCTCCTTGTATTCACGCATAAGTCTGAATCTATCCCTGAGTGTTTCCCATGCATTACGCTCCCAATCTGCATATTGCTCTTTTTCTGTTTTTCGCTTCACATACTCCGATATTTCGGTTTTATTCGGCTTCTGAGATTTGTCAAGGCTTAGACCGAGGGTGAAATCATCATTCAGCTTTTTCAATGCATCAAGCTGAGTTTTCAAATTAAAATACATTTTTGTAAAACTGATAATATCGTGGTGTTCCCCACAGCCGAAGCAATGCAGGCTGTCGGAGTACACCTTACAGCTGGGAGTTTTCTCGCTATGGAACGGACAACTGCACATTCCGTTTCGGTTGACCGTTATACCATAGCTTTCGAGTACATCTCGCATAGAGAGATTGTCTTTTGCAAGTTTAAAATAATTCATCATGCAAAATAATTGAGTAAATCCT
>JAZLGM010000026.1:0-17320 GCA_045616285.1 Ruminococcus sp. | reverse complement strand
GGTGGTCATATCGTTTCAGGGCGAGAGAAAAGAACGCAGGATGGCGTATTGATTATTTTGTTGTATCAGAAAGACTTATGAACAGGGTTGATGACTCACTGATTTATACTGATATTATGGGGAGTGATCATTGTCCTGTTGGTCTGATTCTGTCTTGATGAAAATTTCCTTTTCCCTGCAAATATCACCCTTGATTTTGTAGTTCACAGTATATTTAATTTCGGTGTTTCCGATTGATTTTGTTATGTTTCGGCTGACAATTTCGGTTTCGCTGTCAATAAAATTTTTTTCAAACAGATAAATTTTATCAATTATTTTCTGTTCTGCTTCATCGGCGGTACAGGTAATTTCAGAAGTTTCAGTTTCGGCAAGTGTCTCCGCAGTAATTCCAATCGGGAGATACCTGCCGAATATTTTTATGTTTTTTTCTGTTTTTTCGGAAGAATATTCGGTATATGGCGTGCTTCCGAAGTAAAGTGGAATTCTGAAGTTAAAGAGTTTAAGAGTATTCTGTCTGACTACATTTCCTGTCGTAACAGTGCGAACACAGGTCAGCGGTTCGGTGAAAGTTTCTTCAACATCGTAAATTCCGATTATTTTTCCCATAGCGTGATGAAAAGTTGTATGTCCTGTATTATCGGATGTAACACCGTTTATCAAAATATCACCCTCACGCACATAATCTCCTACGATTTTCATTAACATACCGTCATAAACTGTTGTTGAGGTTATTTCAGCATTATGTGAAGAAACGATATTACATGGAATTCTCTCGCTTGTCATTTTGGGTTTTTCTGTATATTCAGTTATCTGAACGACAAGATGGTTTCCGCTGTTCTGCATACCTACCCATGATACACCCTTAACCATCACCATAAGCTGATTTTCAGCCTGAATAAAATTTATATCCTTAATATGAGTTCCCTGCGATATACCTATTTCACGCATTGCAGAAAGGACGGAATCATCTGAAACAGATTTGTTTCCTACAATTTCTATTGTAACAATTATTCCTGAAAAATAAATATATGAACATACAGATAATACTATTCCGAGAATTATACCTATACGTCTGCGATATCTCCCTATTCTGCTGAAAAGAGAGTCTGTTTCATAGTGATTCAGTTCGATTCCGTATTCTTCCGCAAGTGCAATAATTCTTTTGAGGTCACTTCTGTAAATTTGTGCAGTAAAAATGTCATTATGACAATACTGTCTGAAACAGTAATAGTTATCGTTATGAATTGAGTTTATGAATTTATAGAGATTCTTTCCTTTTGCATTTATGACTACACAGCTTTTTATTTTATTTTTCAACAAATTTCCTGCTCCTTTCAGATAATTCTATATTCGATATAATTCCACGAATAATAATACCACTTGTTTTGAAATCATACGCTCGAAGGTTGTTTCCCCATATCCTGACACGCAGTTCACCCGATACAATCTGAATGAATATATCATTATATTCTTCTATTCTGCGGCAGTTTTCCACTGTTATCTCCCTGTTGCCATCAATATATATTCCGGAGTCAAGATACAGATATTCTCTTGTTTTCTGTCTGATTTTTCCGAACAAATTATATTCCTCCTGTAATAATTTCTGTGATATAATAATATGATTGACAGGGTGATGAATATGAAAAAAACAGTTTTTTTATTTCGGAATTATTCTCTAACTTTGTTTTTTGTCATGCTGTCAGTTTTTTGTATTATTAAAAGCGGTATAGTTCAGGAATATCTTTATGACGCTGTGTTACGCTGTCTTACCGTAGTAATACCCTCGCTGTATGCAATGATGATTATGTCGGATATACTTGTGAAAAGCGGAATAATCGAAAAGATATCACAGTATTTCGGTTTATTTATTCCCGTTTTTATATTCTCAATGTTTGCGGGATACCCTGTCGGTACAAAAATAATGACAGAACAGTACAGAAACGGAATTATTACGAAACGTCAGGCTGAAATATATTCGGGATTGTGTTTCGGAGGAGGACCTGCTTTTATAAACGGATGTGTGGTTAGCAGATTATATGGAAAAAGCAGTTTGGGAATGTTGATTTTCATTTCGCTGATTGTTGCTGATATTTTATGTGCTGTGGTAATACTGCCTTTTTCGGGGAAAATACAGAAAATAAAAAAATCCCGAAAAATCGGGATTAATTACAAAATCATCAATGATAGTATTTTCAACAGCGGAAAGGCAATGACGAGGATATGCCTTTGTATTACTGCATTCGGAGTTGTAAATGCGTTTTTGGATTATTTGGGTGCGGCTGATTTTTGCGGCAGTATGATATCAGTAATAACACATCGTGATATATCTTCCTGCCGAGGAGTATTTTCCGCATTTCTTGATATTACCAACGTAAAAGCACTCCCTTGTGGTGACATGACACTTCTGCCTGTAATATGTGCAATATTGTCGTTTGGAGGACTTTGTGTTATTTTTCAGCTTATGGCGGTAACAGAGGAAAATATCAGCGTCATTCCGATAATAATAATACGTACTGTATGCGGATTGTTTAGTTACATAATCTGTCGTATGCTTCTTCCGTTTTTTATCGTAATGGAGTCAGTAGAGGCAGCTTCAATGGCAGTTCACTTTTATAAAGCACCTAATCCTGTGCCTTCGGTAATGCTTATCCTAATGACATTATACACATTGAAATTATCCGGTAATCCCGTTTATTCCTCCGTAGGTTATTCTCGGAAGAGTTAATGAAGTATTATTATTCAGGAGATTTCCGAGTACAGTAATCAAGTCGCATTCAGGCAGTTTTTTTTGTTCGACAATGCGGTTAATCTGTGAAATAAGGAATTCTGATGATTCATTCCTGAAATCAGTTTTTCCTTCAGCTACAATACAATTTGGTGATACTTTGAAATCATTAAGGGCAGATTCAAGTATTTCTGAGTAATCACAATTGTTGAGTATAACAAGTTCTGTATATCCCGTAAAAATCTTTGTCCCTGTCTGTAATTCGGCAAGTTCAGGAATGTCTGACATTTTTTCGGCATTTACAGTAACAGGTTCGGTATCCTCATCAAAAAAATCAATGGTACAGTTATGTCCGCTGATTGAAATTCCACGAACATAGCTTGTTTCACGAATATCATCTGATTCTGCTGCGGTCAGAATCAGGATAGACAGAATCAAGATAATGTATTTCATATTTTTCACCTCAATTTTTAATAAAGAATACAGCTATCATCAGAACAAGAACAATACTGCTTCTGTATTTCGTGTAATTCGGAAAAACTGTCTTTGAAAGGCTAACTGCAGCAGAAGCCTGAATTGCGGCAGAAAATACTCCGAAAACTGAAAATACAATCAGAAACAGAGAATCTATTCTTTGTACATTGAAAGGCTGTGAAAGCTGTGCGGAAGTTATGATTGGAAATTCGGTTATATCCATTATGCCTCCGACAACAAGAACTGATGTTATCAGAAGAACAGAAGTGAGAACGGCTTTACACGTAAAATAACAGATTGTACTGTATATTCTGTTGCTTCTTGTATAATTCAGATACACAATAAAACTGCCGATACTTCCGCTAACGGATATTCCTCTTAGCAATTCACCTGAAAAGCTTTCTGAGCTCTGTGCATAACTTATGTTTTCAAAATTACAACTGAAGACAGCAATTATAAATGCGGCAGCAATACACATTATTCCAACAGCAGATGCAATTACTGCTGCACGTGACAGAGCCTTGATTCCCGTCGAAGTAATATAAAGGCAGGTTAATGCGGCAAGACCTGAAACTATGAGTTTTCCTGAAACATTACTGCTTATGCACGGAATCGAAATAACTTCAAGTGCTTTGTAGAATTCGGAAAAAAGATGACCGCCCATATAAATCAGGTAAGCCATAAGAATAATACTTGGTGTTTTCCCGAATTCTTTTGGAAAAGCTGTGATTTTTTCCAGCAGAAGAAAAATAATCATCTGTATAAAAATTAACGTGAGAAATCCAAATATCGTTATTAAAGATATTTTACCTTTCAGGCAGAAAACTGAAAAGGCATCCGTAATAAGCAGAAGCGAACAGAACTGCGGACGTGTAATTTTATTCATGATATTCCTCCACAGTAAAATCTCTTGACTGCAAATCTATTATGCTTTTTTTCAAAACAGTATCCGACATTCCTGATTTTCTGAATGGTGATACAGGAGCAGTAAAAGGAAAACCGTAATCTTCAGTTGAACAAATATTTACAAGAACTGCGGAAGAAAGCAGACTTATTCCGAAAAGACCGAGAATTCCGCCTGAAAGCAGAAATGCAAATCTCAGTATGGTTATCTGAGGATTGAGATCAGGAATTACAAATCCGCTTATTACTGCAAGAGCTGTAATGGTGAGCAGGGGAGTGCTGACCAGCCCTGACTTTACAGCTGAATCACCTATAATAAGACCGCTGACGACACTTACAGAACCGCCTACAGGTTTTGGCAGACGTATTCCTGCTTCACGTATTATTTCATACATAAGAAGTACGATCATAGTTTCGGTAAGAATCGAAAACGGAGCGTTTTTTTCGGATTCAGCGAGAAGCATAAGAAGCGTACTGTTTAGAAGTTCGGGGTGATACATTGCAATTGCAACATAAACAGAAGGTAAAAGTACAGATAGTAAAAATGCACCGTATTTAATCCATCTCATGAAGGTGGCATAGTAAGGTTTTGAGGAATAGTCGTCAAGCGTCTGAAAACTCTCACAGAAAAGACGAGGAATTACGATAGCATACGGAACACCGTCAATCATCAGAGAAACACGTCCTTCTATCAGCTTTGAACACAGTACATCAGGTCTTTCGGTAGTTCCCGTTGAACTGAAAATCTCAAATTTTCTGTTTTCAACAAACGGTCGGATGTAGCCCGTAGTCAGTACAGTTTCAAGGTCGGTTCTGTCAAGAGAAATATGAATACTGCGGAGAAGTTTTTTCGGAACACGATCTTTCATGTAGCACAGACATATATCGGTGCTGCTTTTTGTTCCCTTTTTGAACATTTCAAATACGAGTTCGGGACATTTCATTCTGCGGCGGATAAGAGACATATTTGTACGTATATTTTCGGTGAATCCTTCATGCGATCCCATTATATTTCCCTCACCGAGAGGTTCGGATATACTGCGGACAGAATACCCCTGTATACCGAATCCGAGGGCTTTTGAAATTCCGTCAGCAATAAGAACCGCAAATCCCGAATGAATCAGCAGAAGCATCTGTTCATAGTCTGAAATTTCAGGACGGTCGGAAGAAAGAACAAGATTATCTGATATATAGCTGAAAAGAGAATGTGCATCGGATTTTTTTTCAATTTTAGTAAGTGGTTCTGTCACAAGTTCGTTAAGGAGTGCGGATGAAAACATACCGTCACAGCAAATCAAGGCACATTCAATTCCTCCGGAATAAAAACGGTTAATCAGTATATCGGAGGAGTTTGCAGATATTTCAGTTATTCTTTTTATATTTTCGCTGAGTTTCGGAATTAATGATTCTTTCAATTTTCTCACCTCAAAGAATAGTATTGTCTGTGAGGTGAAAATTATGCAGAAATCCCCTGAGAAACAACAGATTTACTCAGGGGATTAAAGGAAAAACCGCATATTAATTATGCGGTTTTTTAAATAATCGGCTTTCGGAATTCCATAAAGTTTATGTCTGTGTTTTGAAGTGTTTTTTGAATTAATGTATTCTTTGAAGTGAAAGTCCGCTTTAATTGCATCATAGAGGCATAAAAAATCATCTTCTTTAATATCGGCATATTTTTTGCAGAGGAGTGATTTGTATTTATCGTCGTCTGATACTTCTTTCTGCCTTTCTCCTGTCAGCGTACTTATTATAGAAGCCATTATACTGTTTTTCAGTTTTATGCTCTAAAAAACAGAGTATTAACCATCCTATGAAAATGGGGGAAACATACATACAGATACCGTAATTCATATTTCAAGCATATCAGGGTACCAGACAATCATATCTTACAGCTTTTCCGCTGATTGAGTAATTCGGCTTTATATCAGATAAAAACGGACCTTTGAGCGGTCGTTTGATGATGATTTTTTTTGGTGAAACTGAAAATGCCGATTCAAGTAGGAATTTTTCATCCATACATGGGAGTTCAAGCTGCTGAAACATTTGCAGCTTTTTCTGTGTAAGTGAATTTTTCTGTTTTGACGGGAACATAGGGTCAAGGTATATCAAGTCAGGGGTGAAATTCAGATTTTTTACTCCTGTTATACTGTTTTCATTGATAATTGTCATTCGACCTGCTGTTTCTTTAAGTTCAGGTATTTCCAAAGCACGTTTTACAGCATCTTCAAGAAGTGAAAAAATAACAGGATTGTACTCAAAAAGATATACTCTGAATCCACAGGCGGCAAGAAGAAAAGAATCCTCTCCAAGACCTGCTGTACAGTCAACAGCAATGGGGTTTTCACCGAGAGTTTTGATTTTTGCTGCACGAACAAGCAGTTCGCCATTGAGGTTTTCTTTTTTTAGTCGGGGAATCATACGTGTGAAATCGCCGCAAAGCTCCATACCGTTCCATGTCAGCATAAGTATTCCGTCACGTTTTTCAAGTAAAGGTTTAGAATTCTCTTTCATAAAAATCTCTTTTCTGTTTCAGATTTTATTTCATTATAACATGAAATTTCTTTAAAATCAATATTTATGCGGAAATGAACTTCAAAACTCTTGACATACGGTGGGAAATGGAGTAAAATATAGTATATGATTTATAAACCGAAAGAGGTAAAAGATATGTTGAAGAATAATGAAAAAGTAATGGACAAAATCGTTGATCTCTGTAAATCAAAGGGATATGTATATCCGGGCTCTGAAATTTACGGTGGTCTTGCAAATACATGGGATTACGGCCCGCTTGGTGTTGAACTCAAAAACAACATCAAGAAGGCTTGGCTCAGAAAGTTTGTTCAGGAGAATAAGTACAACGTAGGTCTTGATTCTGCAATCCTCATGAATCCGCAGACATGGGTTGCATCAGGTCATATCGGCGGTTTCTCAGATCCTCTTATGGACTGTAAAGAATGTAAGACAAGACACCGTGCAGATAATCTTATTGAAGATTTCGACGGAACAAATCCTACCGGCTGGGCAAACGAAGAAATGACAAACTACATCAAGGAACACGCTATTCCATGCCCGAACTGCGGAATGTCTAATTTTACAGATATTCGTCAGTTCAACCTTATGTTCAAGACATTCCAGGGCGTAACAGAAGACAGCAAGTCTGAGCTTTATCTCCGTCCTGAGACAGCACAGGGTATCTTTGTTAACTTTGCAAACATTCAGCGTACAACAAGAAAGAAGATTCCTTTCGGCGTTGCACAGGTTGGTAAGTCATTCCGTAACGAAATCACACCTGGTAACTTCATTTTCCGTGTTCGTGAGTTTGAGCAGATGGAGCTTGAATTCTTCTGCAAGCCTGGTACTGATCTCGAATGGTTCAACTACTGGAGAACATACTGCAAGAACTTCCTTCTTTCAATCGGTCTTAAAGAGGAAAATATCAGACTTCGTGACCATTCACCTGAGGAACTCTGCTTCTATTCAAAGGGTACAACAGACTTCGAGTATCTTTTCCCATTTGGTTGGGGTGAACTTTGGGGTGTTGCTGACAGAACAGACTATGACCTCACACAGCACATCAAGACAAGCGGAAAGTCACTTGAATACTTTGATCCTGAGACAAACGAGAAATATATTCCTTATGTAATCGAGCCTTCACTTGGTGTTGAGAGACTCTTCCTTTCAGTAGTAACTGAGGCATACGATGAGGAAGAACTTGTTTCAACTGACAAGAACGGAAATGAGAAGAAGGAAATTCGTACAGTAATGCACCTTCACCCTGCACTTGCACCATATAAGTGTGCAGTTCTTCCGCTTGTAAAGAAGCTTACACCAAAGGCTGAGGAAATCTTTGATATGCTTTCAAAGAAATTCATGGTTACATTCGATGAAACAGGTACAATCGGCAAGAGATACCGCCGTCAGGATGAAATCGGTACTCCTTTCTGTGTAACAGTTGACTTTGATACAATTGAAAAGGATAACTGTGTAACTGTTCGTGATCGTGATACAATGGAGCAGGTTCGTATTCCTGTTGATGAAATCGTATCATTTATTGAAAGCAAAATGGAATTCTGATAAACAAAAGAGTCTGTCATCTGACAGACTCTTTTTTTGTGCGTATTGTCTAAAAAAATAAACTGAATAGCAGCACTATTTACATCTGTATTGAATTTTGATATAAAAACATATCATTCTGTTTGGTGAGTATTGACAAATTATGAATAATATAGTATAATCTTGTCAGGAGGGATGAAAAATGACTAAACATACATTCAAAGGTTTTACACTTATTGAGATTATTGTTGTTATCGCTATTATCGGGGTTCTTGCGTCTATTTTGATTCCGTCTATGATGGGGTATATCAAAAAATCAAGAAAAACAGCGGACAGGTCGACAGCAGGCTCACTTGGCAGAGTTGCTATGGCAGCAATAGGTGATGAAAATGAGGATTACAGTTCAATGGGGACTAACTGTGATGTTTCGGTTCATCGTGGTGCTGATGGTGATGAGAATTACACACTTACAGTGCTCGGTATAAATGTGGGAGATGACTGGAAGGCGATTGGCGGAAGTGATGAACTTATAGACCAGTTTAATTCCGATGCTGATAATACACCTGTTAGATATCATGGAGGTTCGCTTCCAAGTGAATGCTGGATTGTAGGATACAGTAATGGTGCCAGTCAGCAGCTTGAGGTATGGGTTGGCTCTAAGAATGGCACACCTTCATATCGTCTGTGGCCTAATCCTGATAGAGAATATGTATAATTCAAAAGTGCCGGTATCCGGCACTTTTTTTAGCGAATAAATAAGATTTTTATGAAATATTAGCTTTCAGTATTGACGTAGTGAGAAAAATGTGGTAGAATAATGATACAGGGCGTGGTGTCCTGATACAGCAGTACAGGAGGTACAGATTATGGGAAAAGGTGAAATCAATTACATCTGGACAGGGAAAAAACGTACAATTTTCGGACTTCCTTGGACTTTTACACGTTATTATCTTACAGAAACAAAGTTTATAACCAAGTCTGGATTTCTCAGTGTTGATGAAGATGAAATAGATCTTTATAAGATTACTGATAAAAAAATTACACGTCCTTTCGGACAGAGGCTTTTCGGCTGCGGTTCCATTACAATTTACAGCCGTGATACTGATACACCTGAAAAGGTTGTATATTGTATTAAAAATGTTCGTGAAGTATCTGATATGATAGATGAATATATGAATAAAATGCGTGATAAATATGGAATCCGAGGCAGAGATCTCTATGGCATTCACGATCACCATGACGGAGGACATGGCGGAGACGCAATTGACTATTAATTCAACGGGGGGCTGTAATGATTTCCTTTATTAAAGAAAAAGTGTCGTGTTGGGAAAAGCTTAAATCTGAGACAAGACCTATTTTTATTTACGGAATGGGTGACGGCGCATTAAAAATTATGTCTGTTTTCCGAAATAACGGCATTTCTTTGTCAGGCATTTTTGCAAGTGACGATTTTGTCAGAGGACATTCATTTGAGGGCTTCCGTGTGCATAAGCTTTCAGAAGTTGAAGAAATGGTAGATGATTTTGTTATTGTTCTTGCATTTGCTGCGGGTTATCAGGAACTTGTTGACAAAATTATCGGGATATCAAAGAAACACACGCTTTATGTCCCTGATGTTCCGGTTACAGGAACAGGACTTTTCACCTATGAGTACTGTTTGCAGAATGCTGAAAAAATACGCAAGGTGTATGACAGTCTTGAGGATGATTTGTCAAGAAGGGTTTACGCAAATATTATAAATTTCAAGATAAGCGGAAATATCGAATATCTTGCGCCTGTTACAACACCTAAGGCTGAAATATACAAAAATATTATTAAACCGACATTTTCTGAAACATACGTTGACCTCGGAGCATATAACGGTGACACAATCAGGGAACTTCTTGAATTTACAAAAGGTAATTATTCTTCAATTTATGCTGTTGAACCTGACAGAAAGAATTATAAGAAATTAAGTAAATTTGTTGATGGAATGAACAGAGTTCATCCTGTAAACGCTGCTGCATGGTGCCTTGAAACACAGCTTCCGTTTGCATCAAAAGCAGGTCGTCAGTCTTCAATCACAGCATCTTCCGATATTCTGATTGATACCTGTTCTGTCGATACACTTTTGAATAAAAAAGCAGCCACTATCATTAAAATGGATGTTGAGGGCTTTGAAAGAGAGGCTATATGGGGGGCATCATATACAATATCTCATTTTTCTCCGAAAATGATGGTATCGCTCTACCATAGAAATGAGGACTTATTTGAGCTTCCTCTGCTGATAAAAAAACTAAATCCGAAATATAAACTGTATATAAGACATCAGCTTTATATTCCTGCATGGGAAACAAACCTATATGCAGTAGTCAGATAAAATTACAGCATCAGTTTTTACTGATGCTGTTTTTTATGAATTATAGTTAATTGCTTCTGCGATTCTGATTACATCTTTTTTATTCAACGCCCTTACTACGTATCGTGAACGCATTTCACCGCTGAACCACAGACATACCGAGCATTTACCGCTTATTTTCTGTAAAAGCGTCTGTCTTATCTCAGTTTTGACTACATTATCCCTATCGGCAATAAGTGTATGGAATGAAGTGCCTTTTGAACATCTGAAAACAACGGTATCATCATAAACAGATATTCCGTTTGTAAATAATGCGGTTGTGCGTATTGCAATGAACCAGATACAGGCAATTTCAACCATTATGAGTGTAAACTGAGAAAGATCTGAGAATCCTGAAATATATATTTCAAAGTGTTTTCTTGCAGGTATGAAAAGAAGTCCTGTGAAAAGCGGTTGCCAGTTGTAATTCAGCCAACTTGTAAATTTCGGGCGGAAATTCAATTCAAGATTCCCTCTGATTCCAAGATTTTCAAGACCTTTTCCAAGATTTTTTTCCATTCTTATCGGGAGAAGAACAGGGAGATGCTGTGAATCTGCACCGTATCCTGCACAGCTTATACTGACGGATACTGCTCCTGCAATTTTCATGATAAGATTCTGACGCAGGTCGGTATAATTTATATGGTTACACTTTATTCTGTACTCACGTCTTTTCAGCAGACCACAGCTTATGTTCAATACTTCTTCGTCACCGCTGATTCTGAATTTTGAATAGCGCAGAAGATTTACTATAAAAGAGAGAAACCATGCTGTTATAAAAAAAGTACCGACAGCAATTGCCGCATCAGGAATTTTTAGGAATAGTTTATTTGTCAGCATTTCTGTAGTCTCTGTGATTCTGCTGAGGTATGAGGAAATCATATCCTGAACAATATCTCCTCCTTTATAAAAGAAGGTTGCAATATACACAAAACCCGAAAAGCCGCTTGAGAAAAATACCGAAAATCCTACGACTGAAAGTGCATTTGCCTTAGGTAAAGGGGCTTTTTTCCCTTTTATGGCGGACTCGGGGATAAAACTCATTATTTCTCTGCAAACTTTTTCCGTGACCATAATTTTAAGGTCGGCATTTTTAAAAACACCTGCCCTCGTGTCAAGACTGATTATGACTCCTTTAAACGGTTTGAGATAAAATGGGTATTCAGCGGTTGTAACGCTGACACAGGAAATGGGTACAGCCTTATGAATACGTATAAAAATACCCTGACGATACACAACTGAACGCTCGTTTACGGTTATTCTTGAAAAGAACCACCTTACAAAACCGAAGATAAGAATAATAAACAGTACCGCAATATCAAACCATGCACCTTTCCACCATTCGTAAAGATCGCTTGCATTGAAATGAAGAACGCTTATGCCTCTGAGAAGAGGAAAGATAAGAAGCCATATATTTTTCATTGAATATCTGAGTATTCTCAGCGGATGTTCATGATACATTATGAACCTCCAGAATATCAGCATTTTTTGTGTGTTTCAGAATTTCGTCTGCATCTTTTTTCTTTAAGAAAAGAAGGTTAATCTGTCCGCCATATACAAAGAAAATCAGAAAATTAAGTCCTGTAACACCTGAAAGAGGTGTATTGATTACAGTAGTGTACTGAATTGAACTGAATTGAACTGTCTGATGTGTCCTGATGAAAATACCTCCATGACGAATAATCTCTTTATCGTTAGCTTCATAGCTTAGTGAAGCGAAATAAATTGGAAAATAAACAAGCGAAATGAACAAAGCAAAAGCCGAAACGGATATTTTAACAATGTCGTTAACTATTTTTAATGGAACAAAATACCTTACTGCGAGGATTATTCCTGCCGCAACAAGCATGAGACTTATTGTAATAATTACAAGACCTCTTTTATCGGGTTTGTACTTTTTCACTTATTTCACCATCCTTTCATTTTCTATACACATTATTTTATCATATTTCTTGAAGAATGTACAGTATTTTTTAGAAAAATAGTGATAATATTCATAAAATGTTATTGAAATGCTGAGAATGAGATGCTATAATAGAAATATATACTCGTTATGGTGTATTTATTCGATAGGGAGGTTAAATAATGACAAATGAAGAAAAACGACTTGATGGACTAATGAGGATAAGGAGAATGCGTTTTATAATGATTATCGGCTATGGACTTATTGTTCTTGCCGCAGTAGTCGGAATTACGCTTTTTTCACTTCAAAGAAATGAAACTGTTATGAAGGAAAAGGTTAGTTCAATGGCTTCATCACTCAATGTACAGATGAAGCTTAAACTGGATGAATACCTTTCAAGACTTGAATCACAGGCGGCACTTGCATTTTCTGTGGAAAATGTATATACATACGATGCGGCAAATGAGAAAAATGACGAGTATGAGGCAATAAATATTGAAAAACAGATTGATGAAGAACTGAAGAAATTTTGTTTGATGGATAACTTTGTTGATTATGGTATTGTATACAGCAATAATCATACTGTCGGAAAGATATCAAACGGAACTACAAAACTCTTCGGAAACAAGATGTACAGCGATCTCCATAGTATGATTACAAGAGAACGTACTCATGACGGATGGTGTTACGGATATAACGACGACTTCAACAGAATTTATTATGTTAAAAAGATAAATGAAGGGGCAGTATTTGTAATTTCATTCTATACATCTGAACTTGAACACGTGTTCTATAATCCTGATTCTGTTGATGATATGGTTATGCGACTTTCAGACCGTTATTACAGGATTATCTATTCATCAAATTCATCTGAAATGGGTACAACGCTTCCTGATGATGTTATCAAGCACGTGCTTAATCATGATGTTCTTGCAACAATTGATGACAGTATTCTTACAGCGGCAGTCAGAAGTGAAGTTGAATGGTATGTTGTCAGCACAATGCCGACTGATACAATTCTCAAGGAAAGTCATGAAAACAGAAAATACAGCTTTATTGTTGCAGGTCTTGTAGCATTTATTGCTATCGTTGCAGGTGCATTGTTTGCATTCGGACTTTCTGACCCTGTTGCAAATATCGCATCAAATCTCGATGGCGAACTTCGTGACGAGAAATTTGAGGGTGTACTTAACGGCAGATTCTTCACAGAAAAGGTTAAGACAATTCTGAACCGTTCTCTCGGTAGAGAACACAGAGCATTGGTTCTTGTAGAGATAGATGATTTCCAGAATATAACTTGTACATTCGGCAGAGATTACTCTGATGAACAGGTTGCAAGACTTGTCAATGGTGTTAAGGATGTATTTCCGAATTCCGAATGTATAGGAAGAATCAGCGAGAATACATTGGGTATTCTCACAGGAATCTCAACTGAAAAAGAAGGTTCTCTTAAAATGCTTATGAGTAAGAGGTGTCTTGACGTATGCAATGGTTTCAGAACAAGTGCAAGAGCGGATAATGGATATGTCTACAAGATTTCCGCAAGTATAGGCGTTTCGTTTACACCTGAGCATGGAAGCTACTATCAGCACGTTTATGATGCAGCTTACAAGGCTTTATATAGTTCTAAGGTAAGAGGCGGCGGAAACTATACAATCTATGATGATAAAATACAGTAGTAGAAGGAGTCTGAAAATGAAAATAATCAAGAAAATTTCGGCTGTTTTATGCAGTCTTGCTCTCCTTTCAGTAACAGGATGCGATGATGAGCCTGTTGTAAAACAGCAGACCTCAGATGTTGAGATTACATTCTCATGGTGGGGAAATGATGCAAGAAATCAGTATACGATTGAGGCTATTGAGAAGTTTCAGGAAGTATATCCTTATATAAAGGTAAAATGCAGTTATTCGGAATGGTCCGGTTTTGAAGCAAGAAACAGAGTACAGATGATTTCTGACACAGAAGCAGATGTAATGCAGATAAACTTTGGATGGCTTTCGCAGTATTCAGAGGACGGAACAGGCTATTATGACCTTTTTAAGCTTGGAAGCAAGATTGATTTTGATGAGAATTTTGCTCCCGAAATGCTCTCGTACGGAATAATCGGTGACAAGCTGAATGCTATTCCGATAGCTATGAACGCCGAGACAGTATACATCAATAAGACTATTTATGACAGCTACGGACTCGATGTTCCTAAAACGTGGAGCGATTTGTTTGATGCGGCGAAAGTAATGAAAAAGGACGGAGTATACCCGATAAGCGGACCTGCAAAGTCTGTATGGCTTTATCTTATCGCATATACTGAACAAACGGTTGGTCATTCATTCCTGAATGAAAACGGAGATCTTAATTTTACAAAATCTGATTTCAAGGTTATGGAAGAATTTTATCAGAAGCTTGTTGAGGAAAAAGTCCTTCCGCAGCCTGAACATTATGAACGTATAAATCTTGACGATGAGAAATATGCCGGTGCAGTAGCATGGATAAGCGACGCTGTGAATTATTTCGGAAAGGCTGTTGAAAATGGCAGAGAAATTGTGATAGCGGATTATACAACAATTGACGGAAATGATGTAGGTGAGGGATGGTATGCTAAACCTGCAACGATGTATGCAATAAGCAATAGTACAGCACATCCTGAAGAAGCCGCACTTCTTCTCGACTATCTCCTCAACAGTTCACAAATGGCAAGGTTACAGGGCGTTGAAAAAGGTATTCCACTCAGTAAGAAGGCACAGGAAACAATTGAAAAGGATGGAATGCTTGATGGAATTCAGTATGAGGCATCACAGAAAATGGAAAGTGTACCTCTTTCACAGCTTAATCCTGTTCTTGAAAATGCAGATCTTATAGATAGTTTTTTTGCAATGTGCAATGATATAATTTATGAGGTCACTGAGGAATCTGAGGCAATTGATACATTTTATGAAACAGCAAAGGACTTCTGCTCTTAAGGCGACACCGCACAAAGCACGTGTTTAGACTTTGTACAAAATCTACTTGCATATTTCCAGTCATATCACACAAAAATCTCTTGACTTGCGACAGCAAGCCTGCGAAATTATTATGCGCTCTGACGAAAAATATGACTGCGTATCTTTTGCACAATCTTTGTGCGGTATTGCCTTAATACAGTATAGCATGAAGTATGTCTGATGATTTTGTATGATTCTGCCACAAAATAAATGCAGGGATTTGAAAAAATCCCTGCATTTTAAATTTTGTTTGATAAAGGTATTTACAAAATCAAAATAATGTGTTAGAATATATTGGATAATTTTGAAAGGAGTATCAGAAATGGCAGAACTTAAATATGAAATCACAGAAGAAATCGGAGTTCTTTCCGAGAATGCAAAAGGATGGAGAAAGGAACTCAATATGGTGAGCTGGAATGACCACGCACCTAAGTATGATATCAGAGAGTGGGCTCCTGACCATTCAAGAATGGGAAAAGGCGTAACTCTTACAGCAGATGAACTTGCTGTACTTAAAGAAGTTCTTGGTGGTTTAGACCTTGATTCTTTTGAGGAATAAGCAAATAAAAATCCGTCTGAATATTCAGGCGGATTTATTTTTCGGTAAATAATTGCGGAAATTATATAAAGAGATGAATGAGCATAAGAATAATAAGCATTCCGAAATTTACAACGGAAAATACAAACATATATTTTCCCGGATGAGCGTTTTCGGATTTTCTGTAAAACTGGAATGAGATAAGGCTTGCAAGAGATGCGATTATCGTTCCGAGACCTCCGAGATTTACACCGAGAAGGAGGGAGGTACCGTTTTCTGTAAATCCCGAAAGCATGACAGCTGCAGGGACATTGCTTATAACCTGAGATAAAACAGCCGAAACAATTATTTCATGTCCTGAAAGAATATCTGAGAAGAAAGAACGAACGGACTCTATTCGTGCAATGTTTCCTACAAACACGAAGAAACATACAAAAGTTGCAAGGAGTGTGTAGTCAACTTTCGAGAACAGCTTTTTATCGCATAGGAACATTACTATAACAGAGATTGCAAGACATATATAGTCAGGAATCAAACGAAATACAGTAAGCAGACAAATAACAAACAGAACAGAATATACAATAGTGCGTGTGGTGTCGATTTTGTCGCTATTGGATTCAGGAAGCCGACACTTTGTATTCGGGAGAAGAAATGTCAATAAAATCAGCATTACAAGGCTGATAAGTCCTGCGGGAAGCATTGTTTTTACAAACTGAGAGGAAGTAAGCATATATTTGTCATATAAATAAAGATTCTGAGGATTTCCGACAGGGGTAAGCATACTTCCGAGATTTGCCGCCGCAGTTTCGAGAACTATGGTGAGGATTCTGCTTTTTTCATCATTTATATTGCTGAAAACAATAATTGTAAGCGGAACAAAAGTAAGTAATGCCACATCATTAGTGACAAGCATAGATGAGAAATAGCAAAGCAATGTGAAAACAAGTCCGAGCTTTCTTACAGTTCCGGTCTTCTCAAGCATGAAATTCGTAGCTTTTTCAAAAATTCCGACACTTCTGAATCCTGCAACTGCCGCCATCAGAGCAAAAAGCTGAATGAGAACGGTTTTGTTTATGTAATCCTTATATTCGATGTCGGGCGGAATGATAAACATTGTTATCAATGCGGCAGAAAATGCGGCAAACAGTACGGGCTGTGATTTTATGAATTTTAACATACTCATTACCTCGATTTAAAAATAAACACAAAAAATCCCATAGAAAACTCTATGGGACATCTGATGGCGCGGATCGAGAGATTTGAACTCTCGCGCCGGTTTCCCGACCTACTCCCTTAGCAGGGGAGCCCCTTCACCACTTGGGTATTTCCGCATGTTGAATCACTGAAAGTATTCACGCCAAATAA
>JAZLGM010000025.1:0-2120 GCA_045616285.1 Ruminococcus sp. | reverse complement strand
CAAATGAGGAAATCGACAAGCTCAGAAAGTCGGGTAAGAACAGCAAATGAGAGTTTTAAGCCTGTTTGACGGCATTTCCTGTGGCATGGTTGCTCTTGAACGTGCAGGTATTCCCGTAGAGGAATACTCTGCATTCGAGATAGACAAGTACGCACGAAAGATTTCCGAGAATAATTACCCAGATATAAAGCGTTATGGTGATGTTTTCGACGGAAATTTCAAAGATTTCAAAGGTTATGACATTCTCATGGGTGGTTCACCATGTACATACTGGTCTATTGCAAGAACAAATCGTGAAGTAAGTCCTGACGGCAAAGGCGGAGACCTTTTTATGCAGTATGTGAGAGCCTTAGAGGAATCGGGCTGCAAGTATTTCCTGTATGAAAACAACAATTCCATTCATCAGGATATTAAGGATTTTATCAGCAAGAAGCTTGGTGTACAGCCGATTATGATAAATTCAGCTCTTGTATCTGCACAGCACAGAAAACGCTGTTACTGGACAAATATCCCCGATATTGTTCAGCCTGATAACAAGGATATTCTGCTGAAAGATATTCTTGTATCAGATGCCGACAGATATGAATGCCCGGTGATTACAAGTCATTACCGTGATGTTATCAATAAAATGAATCCTGAAAAATCCTACTGCCTGTGTGCAAGAGATTACAAGGGATTCGGAAAACAGTCCATGAATGGTGTGCTTACACCTATAAAGATAGGTATTTTCGGTAACGGCGGACAGGGACAGCGTATTTATTCTGTAAACGGAAAATCCGTTTCATTATCTGCAAATGGTGGTGGACAAGGTGCAAGGACAGGACTTTACAAAGTAGACTTGCCTGACGGTGATTACATGATAAGAAGATTATCTCCTGTGGAAGCTGAAAGATTGCAGACACTCCCTGACAACTATACGGCAGGTGTCAGCGATACTCAGCGTTACAAGTGTCTCGGCAACGGCTGGACTGTGGATGTAATTGCCCATATCTTAGGAGGTCTGACATGAATTCTGAATTTTTCAATCAGCTTGTAGATATCGGCAATTACGCTATTCTTGACGGTTACTGCAAAGCAGATAATGTCTTACGCAGAAGCTATACTCCGTTATGCAGTATAAGTGGAGGTTCAGACAGTGACGTTGTTCTTGACATCATTCACAGAATGGATGAATCAAACAAAGTGCAGTATTACTGGATTGATACAGGTCTGGAATATGAAGCCACAAAAGAACATTTACAGTTCCTTGAATCAAAATACAACATCACTATTCAACACATCAGACCTGTGAAGCCGATTCCCACTTGCGTTAAGCAGTACGGTGTGCCTTTTATTTCAAAATATGTATCTGAGCAGATTATGAGACTGCAAAGACACAATTTTCAATGGGAAGATGAACCTTTAGAAGTATTATTACAAAAATACCCACGCTGTAAGACGGCACTTCAATGGTGGTGCAATTGTTATTACACTCCTGAAAACGGTATTAAAACCATGAGCCGATTTTCTATCGGTCAGAATAAATGGATGAAGGAGTTTATCATGCAGAATCCACCTGATTTCCCTATCAGCAACAAGTGCTGTGAATATGCGAAAAAGATTCCTGCAAAGCAGTTTATCCATGATAATTATGCTGATCTTGAAATTACAGGCATCCGAAAAGCTGAAGGCGGAGTCAGAGCAGCCAATTTCAAGACCTGTTTTTCAAACAGCAAGTTAAAAGGCTGTGATACATACAGACCTTTATTCTGGTACAAGGATGATGATAAAAAGCTTTATGAGGAGATTTTTGATGTTCAGCACTCACGCTGTTATTCTGAATACGGAATGAAGCGTACAGGATGCGTAGGATGCCCGTTTAACAAGAAAATAGGCGAAGAACTGGAAATTATTCAGAAATATGAACCAAAGCTCTACAAGGCAGCGATAAGCGTTTTCGGAAAATCCTATGAGTATACCGAAAAATACAGGAAGTTTGTTGCTGAAATGAATGCAAAGGAACGTGAGAAGAATGGTAGATCCACGAGGAATCTTTGAGTTTATTGAGAATCATACGGGATTGGCTGTTACGATAGTTGTCTTAAATCTGCTGATTATTCTTATCAGCTATATCTCGGAGG